>NZ_KV793024.1:153535-345073 GCF_001808325.1 Klebsiella sp. HMSC16C06 | reverse complement strand
GCTGTTTTGGCGGATTTGAGAGAAGATTTTCAGCGTGATACAGATTAATCGATGCGTCCGCAGGACGTGTTGAAAACAGAATTTGCCTGGCGGCGATAGCGCGGTGGTCCCACCTGACCCCATGCCGAACTCAGAAGTGAAACGCCGTAGCGCCGATGGTAGTGTGGGGTCTCCCCATGTGAGAGTAGGGAACTGCCAGGCATCAAACAAGTGAAGAGCCCATCCTGCCGGATGGGCTTTTTGCGTTTCAGTGGTCCGGCAACCGTGCCGGCATGTCTCCCCGGTGGCGCTGCGCTTACCGGGGCTACGGATTCGCACCCGCCCTGCACGACCTGTAGCCCGGACAAGGTGCGCAGCACCGCCTCCGGGGAAAACCCTGCCATACCCGCCCCATTATCTTCATTCAAAGCAACATAAAACCCCGTCATGGTAATCCCTTCATCATAATCTACTTTTTCCTTGCCCCTGCGCTGGCGTTAATCGCGAAAACCACTCTTACGAAAAAAAATGTGAATACAGTCACATATAAAGATATAACAATTATATAACATTTAGTTCACTAACTAATTTGTCTACGTGACGTGGTACGCCCGACAAGACAGATTGCAGTCTTTGCTGGAGCAATATAACAATGACAGAAAGTAGCATTACCGAACGGGGTGCGCCGGATCAGGCCGATACCCGTCGTCGTATTTGGGCAATAGTTGGCGCTTCCTCGGGGAATCTGGTTGAGTGGTTTGATTTTTACGTTTATTCATTCTGCTCGCTCTATTTCGCCCATATCTTTTTTCCATCTGGCAATACCACCACCCAACTGCTGCAGACGGCAGGCGTATTTGCCGCCGGATTCCTGATGCGTCCCATCGGCGGATGGCTGTTTGGTCGAATCGCCGACCGCCGCGGACGTAAAGCCTCCATGCTTATCTCGGTGTGCATGATGTGCTTTGGCTCACTGGTGATTGCCTGTCTGCCGGGTTATGCGGTCATCGGCACCTGGGCCCCGGCGCTGCTGCTGCTGGCGCGTCTGTTCCAGGGGCTGTCTGTTGGCGGAGAATACGGCACCAGTGCGACCTATATGAGTGAAGTCGCGGTGGAAGGTAAGAAAGGCTTCTATGCCTCCTTCCAGTACGTTACGCTGATTGGCGGTCAACTGCTGGCGGTATTAGTGGTTGTCGCGCTCCAGCAGGTGCTCAGCGATGAAGATCTCCATGCCTGGGGATGGCGTATTCCTTTTGCTCTTGGGGCGGTACTGGCTATCGTCGCGCTGTGGCTGCGTCGCCAGCTGGACGAAACCTCAAAGCAGGAGACCCGGGCGCTGAAAGAGGCTGGATCATTTAAAGGGTTGTGGCGCAATCGCCGGGCCTTCGTGATGGTGTTGGGCTTTACCGCCGCCGGATCGCTGACCTTCTACACCTTTACTACCTATATGCAAAAGTATCTGGTCAACACGGCGGGCATGACGGCTAGCACCGCCAGCGTGATCATGACCGCGGCGCTATTCGTTTATATGCTGGTTCAGCCGCTGTTCGGCGCCTTTTCGGATAAAGTTGGCCGTCGCACCTCCATGCTGTGCTTTGGCGTGCTGGCGACGTTATTTACCGTGCCTATTCTCAGTGCTCTGCAGAAGGTGAGCTCACCGTATGCCGCCTTCGGACTGGTGATCTGCGCCTTGCTGATCGTCAGTTTCTATACCTCTATCAGCGGCATCCTGAAAGCAGAGATGTTCCCGGCTCAGGTCCGCGCGCTTGGGGTAGGGCTTTCCTATGCCGTCGCGAACGCGCTGTTCGGCGGCTCTGCGGAGTATGTCGCGCTGTCGCTTAAGTCGGCGGGGATAGAGCACGCGTTCTACTGGTATGTGACGGTGATGGCGGCCATCGCCTTCCTGGTTTCCCTGATGCTGCATCGCAAGGGAAAAGGCCTGCGCCTGTGACGCTTACTGGTGCGCCAGTTGCCACACAGCATAGCCGGTGGTCGCACCGGCGACATCCCAGGCGAAATCTTTCCAGCTCCAGCCGCTCCCTGCCGGGCGGCTGTCCCAAAGCTCTTTTGATGCGCCAAGACTGATGGAAAACATCAGGCCAATGGCGGCGCTGCGGTCCCGGCTGTAACCCTGATGTTGCGCATACTCATTGCCGGCGGCAGACAGCATCGCCGAGGCCAGAAAATGCTGGGCTTTGTCCTGACCGGACCATGCATCATTTGCCATGTGGCTGCAGCCCGTTAACAGCAGCGATGTCATCACTATTATCGAACGCATAGCGCTTCCAGAAAAAAGCCCCGTCGACGCGGGGCTGATAGTCAGAGAATACGGCTGATCAACCGGTCAATGCGGATCCGTCGCAGGCGGCGGATCAGTTTTCGCACTTTCACCGGATAGTCGGCGATACTTTGCAGATCCCGATAATGTTTCACTACCGTGGTGTGGGTGCGGATGAGCTTCAGCTCTTTTTCCCGCATGGCCCCCAGCTGCCGCTTTGGATCGTGGATCAGAATGGCGTTTTCCAGATCGAGCCGCCAGGCGCGTGGGTTAAGGTTGTTGCCAGTGAGCAGCATCCACTCATCGTCAACCCACATGCCTTTCAGATGGTAGCTGTTATCGTCATCCTTCCACAGGCGAACGATCAGCTGATCGGTATTGACATAATATTGCAGTCGGCTGAGGAAACGCCGCAGGTTGATCTCATACAGATAGGGAAGCGCACCGATAATTTTAAACGGTTGATCTTCCGGAATGTAGAAATCGTTAGCGGTTTTATCGCCGACAATAATCTCCACCTGTTTACCGTCCCGCAGCAGCTGGATGATATTTCTCACCAGTACGGCAGGGAGGTTGAAGTAGGGGGTACAGATCGTCAGCTTGTGCTCGGCACAAGGCATCAGGTGAAAAATAGTTTTGTTCAGCAGGCTGGATTTCCCCAGTCCTACCAGCGGGGTGACGGAGAGTTCTTCGTCACCAGCGGTGCCGACAAAATGGTAGCTGCGGTCGCGGAGCTCCTGACGGTACTGGCGAATGTCGTTTTTGATTTCCGGGCTTTTTGGCCGATCCGGTCTGTCGAGACGATTAACGCCGCGCCCCTGAACCAGATTATTGTCGACCCAGTCGAACATGACGTCCGCCATTTTGCCGTTACGGATGCACTGATAGCGGTCATAACGGTACTTGTCGTGCTGATGCAGATAAACATCGTTCAGGCTGGCGCCACTGTAGAGGACGCTGTCATCGATAATAAAGCCTTTGAAATGGAGAACGCCGAGCGCCTCCCGGGTATTAATCGGCACGCCGTAAACGGGGATATCCACACCTGGGTTTTCATCGGCCATCCGGCAATACCAGTCGGCATTGGTGTTGGAGGCGGCGGCGCCGATACGACCACGTTGAGCACGGTGCCAGTCTACCAGAACGCGGACATCCAGTTCCGGACGCTGGCGTTTGGCGTCGTAGAGAGCCTGCAAAATTCCTTTTCCGCCATCATCTTGCTCCAGGTAGAGCGCAATAATGCATATACGCTGAGTGGCGTGGGCAATCCGGGTCAGTAACGCTTCCCTGAAATCCGCAGGGGCGTAAAAGAACTCTACATCATCAACTGACTGAGAAAGCTTAGGGAGTTGGGCAAGGTGTTGTTGATGTTTATTACGCTTAAATTTTGACAACATCACAGTGCGTTTCTTCTCTGTTTATTGAAGGGTCTTCTGTACCATGCAGACGACGTAAGCGGGCAATAATACCATTACTACCCGCTAATGTGGTCAACAATTGCGGTCAGCGTGACGCGATTATCCCTGATTCAGGGGCAGCGATAGACTGACAATCCCATCTTCCAGCTGAATATCAACGGTGAATCCCAGCTTTCTGGCCAGGCCGATCATGCCTCTGTTATTCGGCATCGTAATGCCATTAAGGCGTTGCAGGCCATGGCTTTGCGTATAGGCGATCAGCTTTTCCAGCAGCCTTCGCCCCAGGCCTAACCCTTTTAAATCTGAACGGACCAGAACGGCAAACTCGGCGTCAATATTGTCGGGATCGGAGATCGCCCGCGTCACGCCGAGAATTTCGCTCTTCTCTGCAGTGGTCCTGACGGCAACAAACGCCATTTCACGATCGTAGTCGATCTGCGTCATATTGGCTAAATCGTCATGGGTAAATTCGTTGATCTCACTAAAATAGCGATAATAGAGATCTTCTTTGGTGACCTGAGCGATAAACGCGAGCAGCTGCGGCTCATCTTCCGGAAGGATCGGCCGAAACAGGCAGCGATCGCCATTTTTCATCACCACCCACTCCTCCTGCTGGTGCGGATAGGGACGAATCGCAAGGCGGCTTTCACTGTCGCCGTCAAAGGGGGCCAGGCCCAGCGTGACGTCCAGCGCCGTAAACTCGTTGCCGGAGGCGAGCAGGGGATGAATGTCCAGGCGCTGGATCTCCGGGCAGTCGACGATCAGATTCGATACCTGAACCAGTAGCTGGCTCAGGCCCGCGATATCCAGCGGGCGCAATGCGCTGCGACCGCGGATCTTTTTATTTTTGATCGCCTGGATCACCAGATAACGCGCCAGGTTCATATTCAACGGCGGCAGCGCCACCGCGGCCTGATCCTCGGCCCGCCACTCCACGCCGCCTTCGCCCAGCATAATCAACGGGCCGAAGACGGGATCGTGCTCAACAACCACTCTCAGCTCCTGGGCGCCGGCGCGATTAGCCATACTCTGCACCAGCAGACCATGGATGCGCGCCTGGGGCCAGGCCAGTCTGACGCGATCGATCATCGCATCTGCCGCTTGCTGCACTTCGGCGGCGGTACGCAGATAGAGCATGACCCCCTGTACTTCCGATTTGTGCGGGATATCCGGAGAACGCAGCTTCAGCGCGACCGGATAGCCTATCTGCTCAGCGATATGCACTGCTTCTGCGCTGTCAGCGGCAATCCATGTCGGCAGAGTATGGATGCCATAGGCCCGGAGCACCGGGCTGACCTCATGGGTATCCAGCGTGGTGGCGCCGTCATCTATCGCTTGCTGCAGCAGAGCATGTGCTTCGCTGGTATTGGCGGTTAACGAATCCGGTAGCACCGGCGTCTCGCGCAGTTGTTTCTGGTTGCGACGGTATTCCACCATATGCATAAAAGCGGTGATCGTGCCCTCTGGCGTACGGTAGGTTGGGAGGCCGGCATCGCTGAATAAACGTCGCGCTTCCTGCGAGGAAAATTCGCCGCACCAGTTGGTCAGCACGGTGACATATTTACCGCGCGGATGATGCTTCAGAGCGTCAATCAGGGCCAGCGCACTCTCCGTGCCCGGCGCGGCCGCGCTGGGCGAGTGGATCACCAGCAGCGCGTCATAGTCCTGACTGTTGAGCAAAATATTCACGGCCTGCTGATAATGTTCGCTGCTGGCATCATCCCGCAGATCTAACGGGTTGGCGATCTCGACGCCAACCGGCAACGCCTGGCGCAGGGCGTCGCGGGTCTCCTCGCTGAGGACCGCCAGTTTGCCATTCCGCAGCCAGAGTTCATCCAGCGCCAGCGCCGCCGGAGCCGCGCCATTACTGACGATCATCAGCTTTTCACCGCGTAGCGGGCGCATATGGCTGAGCGTTTCCACGGCGGAGAACAGCTCATGGGTGTCCTGCACCCGCAGCAGGCCAGCACGCTGGATGGCTGCATCCCATGCCGGATCCATCCCGGAGTTGACGTGCAACAGCTTTTGCGCCGCGGGGCTACGGCCGCTTTTAATCACCAGGATAGGCTTGTTTCGCGAAGCGCTGCGCGCGGCGGAGACAAACCGACGCGCATCGCTTAGATGCTCGAGGTAAAGCAAAATGGCGCTGGTCTTGCTGTCGCGGGCCAGGAAGTCCAGCAGGTCATCGACATCAATGTCCAGGCTATCGCCCAGCGCGATGAAGTAGGAAAACCCCATCTCGCGCTGCTGCGCCCAGTCAAGGATGGTATTAGAGACGGCAGCCGACTGCGAGATAAAGGCCAGTTTACCGCGGTGGATCGCGACCGGCGAGAAGCTGGCGTTCAGGCCTTGCCACGGCGCCAGCAACCCCAGGCTGTTTGGGCCGAGCAGGCGCATCTGATAGCGGGCGGCGCATTCGAGCAGCGCCGGATACTGTTCCGGCTGCGAAGAGAGAATGATGCAGGTTTTACACCCTTTCTGCCCTAAGGCTTCGAGCAATTCGATATTACGCCGGGCGTTAGTACAGAGCACCGCCAGATCCGGCGTAAACGGCAGGCTCTCAATCGTGGGCCATGCCAGCACCCCGAGCACCGCCTTCCAGGCGGGGGTCACCGGCAGTACCGGGCCATTGAAACCGCCGGCTAACAGGTTGCGCATCATGAGATAGCCAGCGCGCTGCGGCTTCATTGATGCGCCAATAACGGCGATGGACTTTGGTCGCAGCAGTGCTTCCAGGCCTCGTTGGCTCATACCGGTCTCCTTTCATCCCAGTGACCGAATGATTTTAAACGTTTTCCACCTGGTCCGCTGTGATACTGCCCTTATGCTGGGTTTTTCCCGCCAGATAGCGGGTCCGGAAGCGGGTGAAGTGCTCGCCAAGCGCAGCGGCGGCCGGGGCATCGTCCGCCAGATCCAGCAGGGCGATGGCTACTTCCGCGGTACAGTATTGTCCGTCGGCGTGCGCCTCGCGCAGATGATAGGCAGAGATGCGTGACAGATCGACGGAGATTATCGGTAGCGCGTCAAGATAAGGGCTCTTGCGGAACATTTTGCGCGCTTCGGTCCAGGTGCCGTCGAGCATAATAAATAGCGGCGGCTTGCCGGACGGCGGCGCGCTCAGGATCTGGCGCTCCGGCCCGGCATAGGAGGCAGGGAAAACCACCATCGGTTGATAATCAGGATGCGCGACCAGATCGAGCAGCGCCTGCGGCGGCTCGGTTCTCGACCATTGAAAAGCCTCGGTATCAGGCAGAATATCGGCGATGAGCCGGCCGGTGTTGCTGGGCTTCATCGGTTCTGTATCAAACATCACCAGGCAGAAGCGGCTGGTGGCCTGCGCTGGCACTAATGTTGCGCACAGGCACTGCTTGAGCGGCAGCAGGCAGCGCTGACAGCGGCGGATGCGGTTGCCGCGAGCAAGGAAAGGCCGGGTAGCACGCGCGAGGCGTTCAGCGCGCAGGCGAAGGACTGCGTTTTCAATCATGGGAGTCGCTAGAGAAAAACGCTATTGTCGCAGAGGTGAAAACGGGGCACAAGCGGTGCCCCGGAAGGATTACTGTTGGCCGGCTTCGTTCAGCCAGCTATCAAATGGCGCTTTTGGCACCGCGCCATTGAGCATGTCGATCACTTCGCCATTTTTGAACATCATAATGGTCGGGATGCTGCGGATACGAAACCGGGCGCTAAGCTCACGTTCCGCTTCGGTGTTGACTTTCACAAAACGCATCTTCCCGCTACGCTCTTCCGCGACATCTTCAAAGATCGGCGCGAAGCTACGGCAGGGGCCGCACCATGGCGCCCAGAAATCGACAACGACCGGCAGATCGTCCTTTAAGAGTTTATCCAGCGTTGCCCCGGTCGCGTTGATGACGTCGCCGTCAAAAAGATCGTGACCGCAGCGTCCGCACTTTGCGCCATCCGCGCTACGATCGTCCGGGAGGCGGTTCAGAGCCTGACAACTGGCACAAACGGTATTCATAACTAACCTCTGGTTATGGGTTGCAACGTGGCACGTGGCCGATATGTTTCTGTGATGTTACATATTATCGATTAAGTGTTATTTAAGGACAATGCGTTTTGTTCGATGAGTGCAATAGAGGCCGGCTTTTAAACGAAATCATGGCGAAGCGATGACACATCGGGTAATCTGCGCGCTTCGCGCAGCGCAGGTGGAGAAAATTGATGAGCGACGAACTGAAAAATAAAAGCGGCAAGGTCAAAGTGATGTATGTCCGCAGTGATGATGATTCTGACAAACGCACCCATAACCCACGTACCGGGAAAGGGGGAGGTCGTCCAGGAAAATCTCGTGTTGACGGCCGCAGCCGCCCTGCGCGTGACGAACGAAACAGCCGCGGCGACGATCGCAAACGTGACGACCGTAAGCGTGACGATCGCAAGCGCGATGATTTTCATCGTGACGATGCGTCTCCGTGGCGTACCGTTTCCCGTGCTCCTGGCGATGAGACGCCGGTAAAAGAAGATCACGGCGGGATCAGCGGGAAGAGCTTTATCGATCCGGAAGTACTGCGTCGTCAGCGTGCGGAAGAGACCCGCGTGTATGGCGAAAACGCCTGCCAGGCGCTGTTCCAGAGCCGTCCGGAAGCTATCGTTCGCGCCTGGTTTATCCAGAGCGTCACGCCCCGCTTTAAAGAGGCGCTGCGCTGGATGGCGGCCAACCGTAAAGCCTATCATGTGGTGGACGAAGCCGAGCTGGCGAAAGCCTCCGGCACCGAGCACCACGGCGGGGTCTGCTTCCTGATCAAAAAACGCCACGGCACTTCTGTTGCCCAGTGGGTCGCGAAGGCGGCAGAAGACGATTGCGTTCTGGCGCTGGAAGACGTGGGTAACCCGCACAACCTCGGGGCGATCATGCGCAGCTGCGCGCACTTCGGCGTGAAGGGCGTGGTGGTTCAGGATGCTGGCGTGCTGGAGTCCGGGGCGGCGATCCGTACGGCGGAGGGCGGGGCGGAGCATGTTGAACCGATCACCGGCGACAGCTTTATCGATACCCTGGATCAGTTCCGCAAAGCGGGCTACGCGATTGTCTCAACGTCCAGCCATAATGGTACGCCGCTGTTTAAAGCCGAGCTGCCGAAGAAAATGGTGCTGGTGTTAGGCCAGGAGCGTGATGGTCTGTCCGATGCGGCGATTTCCAGCTCCGATCTCAGCGTTGCCATCAACGGTACCGGCAATGTCGAAAGCCTGAACGTCTCTGTGGCGACCGGCGTCCTGCTGGCAGAATGGTGGCGTCAGAACAAGGCGTAATTCGCCTGCCTGAATGCGAAAAAGCCAGCTGATGCTGGCTTTTTTTATGGCTGTCGATCACTCGCTTTCGGCGGGGAGGACCGGCATCCAGTCGATCGGCGCTTCGCCGCGGTCAGCCAGCCACTGGTTGGTCTGTACGAAATGGTTGCTGCCAAAGAAGCCGCGATGCGCAGAGAGCGGCGATGGGTGCGGCGCTTTCAGCACGCAGTGGCGCTGACGATCGATAATCGCGCCTTTCTTCTGCGCATGAGAACCCCACAGCAGAAAGACCACCCCCTCGCAATGCTCATTGATTAACGCGATAACTTTATCGGTAAAGGTCTCCCAGCCAAGGCTGGCGTGCGAGTGCGCCTGCCCGGCGCGGACGGTCAGGACCGTATTAAGCAGAAGTACGCCCTGACGCGCCCAGCTTTCGAGATAACCGTGAGTGGGGCGAGTAAAACCGGGGATCGTGGCCTCCAGCTCTTTGTACATGTTCAAGAGCGAGGGCGGGATCGCGACGCCCGGGCGAACCGAGAATGCCAGACCATGGGCCTGACCCGGGCCGTGATAGGGATCCTGGCCGAGAATGACGACTTTGACGTCGCCCAGCTCGGTAAAGCGAAACGCATTGAAGACGTCTTTTTGCGGTGGGTAGATGGTGATCCCGGACTGGCGCTCTTCGGCGACGGTCTTCAGTGTATTGAGAAAATAGGGTTGTTGCTTTTCATCCGCCAGCACGTCATGCCAGGTTAAAGAGGTGGTCATCTTGCTCTCCTGCAAAGGGTCATCGCTATAGCTTAACGGCTTCTTTCTACAGAACAAAATCGGCACGGCTTGATGTGGGCTTTTATGCAAAAAAAATTGAAAATTTACAAAATTATTTATGAGACCCCATGGCCTAACTTGATGTAAAACAATAAAATCCCCCTATACCCACTTTGTGTGAGTGGTTTTTATTGATTTATATCAAGGAATGCCGAGGGTGCGGCTGATATATATACACTCATACAACAATGGTTTTACCAATTGGCCGCGAAGAGGCCAAAATCGAATAAACACTGCCTGGGAGGCATCAAATGATTACTGGTATCCAAATTACTAAAGCGGCAAACGACGACCTGCTGAACTCTTTCTGGCTGCTGGACAGCGAAAAAGGCGAAGCGCGCTGCCTGTGTGCCAAAGGTGGTTTTGCGGAAGACGACGTGGTGGCGGTGAGCAAACTGGGTGAAATCGAATACCGTGAAATTCCGGTAGACGTGAAACCAGAAGTTCGCGTGGAAGGCGGTCAGCACCTGAACGTGAACGTGCTGCGTCGCGAAACTCTGCTGGACGCGGTTGAGCACCCGGAAAAATACCCGCAGCTGACCATTCGTGTTTCCGGCTATGCGGTACGCTTCAACTCCCTGACTCCGGAACAGCAGCGCGACGTTATCGCCCGTACCTTTACCGAAAGCCTGTAAGGCTGAAGCCAGATGTGAAAACGCCGGGATGTCCCGGCGTTTTTTTTACTCTTCAGTGGACGTTGATGGCGTCCCGGCCGCGCTTGGCTTACGGCGCTTACCGATATTTTTGGTGTCGCGGTGGCGTTTCTTCACCCGCGGTTTCTCTTTTTCTTTCTCTTTTTTCTCGGCGCGCTTCGCCAATACTTTCTTCGACGGTTTACCGGTTAACTTCTCGCTCGGCGCGCGGGTTTTCGGTCGCAATTCATCAATCACGCGGGCTTTCAGCGGTTCTTCAACGTAGCGGCCGATCTTGCCCAGCAGCAGGTGGTCATGCGCTTCAACCAGCGAAATGGCGATGCCTTTTTTACCGGCGCGGCCGGTACGACCGATACGGTGCAAATAGATATCGGCGGTGCGCGGCATGTCGAAGTTAAACACGTGGCTGACATCCGGGATATCAATACCGCGTGCGGCGACGTCGGTGGCGATCAGCACGTTCACGCGACCATCGGTCAGGCGTTTAATCGCTTCGTTGCGCTTAATCTGCACCATCTCGCCCTCCAGCCAGCAGGTGTTAATCCCTGCTTCGTGCAGCTTAGCGGCGAGTTCGTGAACGCGCTCGCGCTTACGCACGAAGACGATGGAGCGGGTTGCTTCCGGCTGCTTCAGCAAATGAATCAGCAGCGCGGTTTTATGCTCGATATCGTCGGCGCGATAGTACCACTGATGAATTTTTTTACGTTCGCGGGTCGATGGGGTAGCGGAGACTTCAACCGGCTCTTCCAGCAGGCGTTCGGCAAAATCTTTGATCGCATCGCCTTCCAGCGTGGCGGAGAACAGCATGGTCTGCTTACGCCAGCGGGTTTCACCGGCGATGGTTTCGATATCCTGAGCAAAGCCCATGTCCAGCATGCGGTCGGCTTCATCGAGGATCAGGGTCTCGACGGCGCGGCAGTCAAAGTTCTCTTCTTTAATATACTGCAGCAGGCGACCGGTGGTAGCGACCACGATATCCTGGTTTTCGCTGAACACTTCCGCGTGGTTCATGTACGCTACGCCGCCGGTAATGGTGGCGATATCCAGATGGGTATGCTTCGCCAGCTCGCGGGCGTGGTCAGCCACCTGCATCGCCAGCTCACGGGTCGGCGTCAGGATAAGAATGCGCGGCGGCCCGGATTTCTTACGCGGGAAATCGAGCAGGTGCTGCAACGCTGGCAGCAGATACGCCGCCGTTTTACCGGTGCCGGTCGGCGCTGAACCGAGAATGTCACGGCCATCGAGCGCAGGCGGAATAGCGGCGGCCTGAATGGCTGTCGGGCGAGTGAAACCTTTATCCTGGAGGGCCTCCAGCAGGTTTTCGTCGAGTTCAAGTTCGGAAAAAGTCGTTACAGTCATGTTCTACCTCTGAGTGGGCCGCCGATTATAGACGTTACTGACGTAATGTTCATCTGTTTGTAAGGCTATCTGTTCTCCGGTATTGTGCATAGCCTTACGTTCAGGAGTTTTGTCGGCAAGGTTATTGAGGATGTCTCAGTCGAAGTTTGCGCTGCCGCGCAATGGTTTTACCTTCAAACAGTTCTTTGTCGCCCACGATCGTTGCGCGATGAAGGTGGGCACTGATGGCATTTTGCTTGGCGCCTGGGCGCCGATTGCCGGGGTGAAGCATGTGCTGGATATTGGCGCGGGCAGCGGCCTGCTGGCGCTAATGCTCGCCCAGCGTACCGGTCACGATGTGCAAGTCGATGCGGTCGAACTGGACGAGGAGGCAGCCGCTCAGGCGCGGGAAAATGCCCTCGCGTCACCGTGGTCTTCGCGCATAGAAGTCTGCCAGGCCGATATCCATCAGTGGCAGCCGTCGCAAACCCGACGCTATGAACTGATAATCAGTAACCCGCCTTTTTTTGCCGAAGGCGTGCCATGCGCTACCTCGCAGCGGGAGCAGGCGCGGTATACCACGACGCTCGATCACGCCTCCCTGCTGACCTGTGCCGCAGAGCATATCACCGAAGAAGGTTTTTTTTGCGTGGTGCTGCCGGTGGATATCGGTAATGCGTTTATCGAGCGGGCAACGGCGATGGGGTGGCATTTGCGACTGCGCACTGACGTGGCGGAGACCGAACTGCGGCCGCCGCACCGGGTGCTGCTGGCGTTCTCCCCGACGGCAGGAGAGTGTTTCTGCGACAGACTGGCGATCCGCGGGCCAGAGCAGCAGTACTCTGAAGGGTTTACTGCTCTGACCGGGGATTTTTATCTCTTTATGTGAGCCAGGGGCGACAGTATCGACGGGCCGCTGTTCGGCAGCGGCTGCGGATAGTCGAGGGTATAGTGCAGCCCGCGGCTCTCCTTACGTAACATCGCGCAGCGTACGATAAGCTCCGCCACCTGCACCAGATTGCGCAGCTCCAGCAGATTATTCGAGACGCGGAAGCGGGCGTAATACTCATCCAGCTCCTGCTGGAGCATGGTAATGCGCCGCAGGGCGCGCTCCAGTCTGCGCGTTGTGCGCACAATGCCGACATAATCCCACATCAGCAGGCGCAGCTCGTGCCAGTTATGCTGGATAACCACCAGTTCATCCGGGATCTCCACCTGACTTTCATCCCACGCCGGCAGGGTGGTGACCTTCTGAGCCAGCGGCAGGCGCCGGGCGATATCCTCCGCGGCGGACCAGCCGTAGACCAGACACTCCAGCAGCGAGTTCGAGGCCATGCGGTTGGCGCCGTGCAGCCCGGTATAGCTGACTTCGCCGATGGCGTATAAGCCATCGACGTCAGTACGGCCATTATCATCCACCATCACGCCGCCGCAGGTGTAATGCGCGGCGGGGACGACCGGCACCGGATCTTTGGTTAAATCAATTCCCAGACCGAGCAGCTTTTCGTAAATCATCGGGAAGTGCTGGCGAACAAACGCCTCGGGTTTATGGCTGATATCAAGGAACATACAGTCAACGCCCAGGCGCTTCATTTCATGGTCGATGGCGCGGGCGACGATATCGCGCGGGGCCAGCTCGCCGCGCTCGTCAAAGTCCGGCATAAAGCGGGTGCCGTCCGGGCGTTTAAGGTGGGCGCCTTCGCCGCGCAGCGCTTCAGTAAGCAGGAAATTGCGTGCCTGTGGATGATACAGCGCGGTGGGGTGGAACTGGTTGAATTCGAGATTCGCTACCCGGCAGCCCGCCCGCCAGGCCATCGCAATGCCGTCTCCGGAAGAGACGTCAGGGTTAGTGGTATATTGATAAACCTTGGCGGCCCCGCCGGTCGCAAGCACCACCGCCTTCGCGCTGCAGGTTTCTACCCGCTCTTTATTGCGGTTCCAGATCCAGGCCCCGACCACCCGGCGCGTGCCCGGCAGGCCAATCTTGTCCGAGACAATCAAATCAACGGCATTGCTGCGCTCAATGATGCGGATATTAGGATGAGCAAGGGCTTTATCGACCAGCGTTGTCTCTACCGCTTTGCCGGTAGCGTCGGCGGCGTGAAGAATGCGTCGATGGCTGTGCCCCCCTTCGCGAGTGAGATGGTAGCTCTCTTCGCCATTGGCCTGGACCTGGGTGTCAAACAGCACGCCCTGATCGATAAGCCATTGTACGCACGGTCTGGCGTTGCTGGCGACGAAGGTGACCGCATGGCGATCGCAGAGTCCCGCGCCGGCGATCAGCGTATCTTCAACATGGGATTCGATACTGTCCGTCTCATCGAAGACGGCGGCAATCCCGCCCTGCGCATAGAACGTCGAACCTTCGCTGATCGGCCCTTTACTCAGCACCGTCACCGAACTGTGCTCCGCCAGGCGCAGCGCGAGGGAGAGACCGGCAGCGCCGCTGCCGATAATCAACACATCACAAGAGAAGTCAGGAGTGGTATTCATCGTCTTTGTTTAATTTACTAAACACATTTAGCTCACAATAGCACCAGCGCGTGAGGAATCGTACATATTTTTTTGCCTGGTGTTGTGACGGCTAAACAGAAGGGGCCGGGAAAAGGGGCGTTGTGCGGTAAAAAAGAGAAGTGGAGCAGGTTGTTAGCATTGGATTTTATAGTGAAATAAACACTGTGTTACGATACCCTTCAGTCGGGCCTGCGCTTTTTCTTATTGACTAACCTGTTGTTTAGCAACCTGGGCATATAATGATTGATAACGATCTGCCGCCGTTGCCAGACAAAAAACAAAAGCGTAACGGAACTTTATTGTTTTCATGCACTCCAACAGTCAGCTTGCTCATAATGCAGATTTTGGGTGGTGTTTTGAAGACGCATGGGAATTGGGTTTGGGGAGACATTACCTCGGATGAGCGAGCAGTTAACGGATCAGGTCCTTGTTGAACGGGTCCAGAAAGGAGATCAGAAAGCGTTTAATTTGCTGGTGGTGCGCTATCAGCATAAGGTCGCGAGTCTGGTTTCCCGCTATGTACCGCCGGGCGATATCGCTGACGTTGTTCAGGAATCGTTCGTTAAGGCATGGCGTGCGCTGGACTCTTTCCGGGGAGATAGCGCTTTTTACACCTGGTTATACCGTATCGCCGTCAACACGGCGAAGAATTATCTGGTTGCTCAGGGACGCCGTCCGCCGTCCAGCGATGTTGACGCCAACGAGGCGGAAAACTTCGAAAGCGGCGGGGCGTTGAAAGAAATTTCGAACCCTGAGAACTTAATGTTGTCAGAAGAACTGAGACAAATAGTTTTTCGTACCATTGAATCGCTCCCGGAAGATTTACGCATGGCAATTACGTTACGGGAGCTGGATGGCCTGAGCTATGAAGAGATAGCCGCTATCATGGATTGTCCGGTTGGGACGGTGCGTTCGCGTATCTTCCGGGCGCGAGAAGCTATTGATAATAAAGTTCAACCGCTTATCAGGCGTTGACGATAGCGGAATACTGGAAAAGGGTATCAGGCATGCAGAAAGAACAACTTTCGGCTTTAATGGATGGTGAAACGCTGGATAAAGAACTGCTCAACGAGCTGAGCCGTTCCTCTGAGATGCAAAAAACCTGGGAGAGCTATCACCTCATTCGCGATACGCTGCGTGGCGATACCGCAGAGGTGCTGCAATTCGATATCTCCGCCCGGGTGATGGCCGCCATTGAAAATGAGCCCGTTCGTCAGACGGCGCCGCTTATTCCTGAATCTCAGCCCGCACCCCACCAGTGGCGGCAGATGCCGTTCTGGAACAAAGTGCGTCCATGGGCCAGCTCACTCACCCAAATGGGCGTTGCCGCCTGCGTATCGCTTGCGGTTATCGTCGGCGTCCAGCACTATAATGGGCAATCTGATGCGACTCAGCAGCCAGAGGCGCCAGTGTTCAATACCCTGCCGATGATGGGTAAAGCGAGCCCGGTAAGCCTTGGCGTGCCGGCTGACGCATCAGCGGGTAGCGGCCAGCAGGCGCAAGTCCAGGAACAGCGCCGCCGGATTAACGCCATGTTGCAGGACTATGAACTGCAGCGCCGCCTGCACGCTGAGCAGCTGCAGTTTGGCCAGGCCCAGACTCAGCAGGCAGCAGTCCAGGTGCCGGGTTATCAAACTTTAGGAACGCAATCGCAGTAATGAAGCAACTTTGGTGTGCCATGTCGCTCATGGCAGGCAGCCTGTTGTTCTCTGTCAACGCCTCGGCTGATACATCGTCCGGGGCGTTGTTGCAGCAGATGAACCTGGCCAGCCAGTCCCTCAATTATGAGCTGTCTTTCGTCAGCATCAATAAACAAGGCGTTGAGTCGCTGCGCTATCGTCATGCGCGACTGAACAATCAACCGCTGGCGCAACTGCTGCAGCTGGACGGTCCGCGCCGGGAAGTGGTCCTGCGCGGCACGGAAATCAGCTATTTTGAACCCGGTCTCGATCCTTTCACCCTCAACGGCGACTACATCGTCGATTCGCTGCCATCGTTGGTTTATAGCGATTTCAAACGCCTCTCCGCTGCGTATGATTTTATCTCCGTTGGCCGTACCCGTATCGCTGACCGCCTCTGCGACGTGATCCGCGTCGTAGCTCGCGACGGTACGCGCTATAGCTTTATCGCCTGGCTGGACGCCGAGACCAAACTGCCGCTGCGCGTCGATTTGCTCGACCGCGACGGTGAAACGCTGGAGCAGTTCCGGGTTGTCTCCTTCAACGTTGGCGATAACGTCAGCGCCAGCATGGAGACGCTGGCAAAAGCGAATCTACCGCCGCAGCTGTCCGTCCCTGAAGGGGGCGACAAAGCCAACTTCAACTGGGCGCCAACGTGGCTTCCCCAGGGGATGGCTGAAGTTTCCAGCAGTCAGCGCCGTTTGCCCACTTTTGACGGTCCAGTCGAATCACGTCTCTATTCCGACGGCTTGTTCAGCTTCTCGATCAATATCAACCGCGCCACGGCGGCCAGCAGCGACCAGCTGTTGCGCACCGGCCGACGTACCGTCAGCACGACGGTACGCGATAACGCGGAGATCACCGTGGTGGGCGAACTGCCGCCGCAGACGGCGAAGCGTATCTCTGACAGTATTAAATTCAAGGCAGTACAATGATTAAAGAGTGGGCCACCGTGGTTTCCTGGCATAACGGCGTGGCGCAGGTGCACTGCGACGTTAAAGCCTCCTGCAGCAGCTGCGCTTCCCGTGCCGGCTGCGGTAGCCGGGTGTTAAACAAGCTGGGGCCGCAGACCAGCCATACCATTAGCGTGCCCTGCGAGCAGCCATTGGCCGCGGGGCAAAAAGTGGAGCTGGGGATCGCTGAAAGTAGCCTGCTGGGCTCAGCGCTGCTCGTCTATATGGCGCCGCTGGTGGGGCTGTTTGTGATGGCGTCCATTTTCCAGGTGCTGTTTGCCAGCGATATCGCGTCACTTTGCGGCGCGCTGCTGGGCGGCGTCGGCGGCTTCCTGGTGGCGCGCGGTCTGTCGCCGCAGCTGGCTGCTCGCCAGTCATGGCAGCCGGTGATTTTAAGCGTCGGTTTGCCGCCGGATCTGCTGCGTGTTGATACGCCCTCCTCTGAAATGGGGCAGTGATTTCACTGCCCCTCATCTTTATTTACTCTTCCTGTAACAACGCCACAATTTCTGCCGTTATGCTGGATCTAACAGCATTTCCTGGTTTCACGGATGTAGTGTAGAATGCGGCGTTTTCGGATTAAAAAACGTCAGGCACAGTACAGCGGCCTCATGATACTCGTAAGGCATAATTAACTCTAAATATGAAGAATATACGTAACTTTTCGATCATCGCTCACATCGACCACGGTAAGTCGACGCTGTCTGACCGTATCATCCAGATTTGCGGTGGCCTTTCTGATCGCGAAATGGCGGCCCAGGTTCTGGACTCCATGGACCTTGAACGTGAGCGCGGGATTACCATCAAGGCGCAGAGCGTCACCCTGGACTATAAAGCCAGCGATGGTGAAACTTATCAGCTCAACTTTATCGACACCCCGGGCCACGTTGACTTCTCCTATGAAGTATCGCGCTCCCTGGCGGCGTGCGAAGGCGCGCTGCTGGTGGTTGACGCCGGGCAGGGCGTAGAAGCCCAGACCCTGGCGAACTGCTATACCGCCATGGAAATGGACCTCGAAGTCGTTCCGGTGCTCAACAAGATCGACCTGCCTGCGGCCGATCCGGAGCGCGTAGCGGACGAGATTGAAGATATCGTCGGTATCGATGCTCACGACGCGGTTCGCTGCTCGGCGAAAACCGGCGTTGGCGTGCCGGACGTGCTGGAACGTCTGGTGCGCGATATTCCGCCGCCGGAAGGCGATCCGGACGCGCCGCTGCAGGCGCTGATCATCGACTCCTGGTTCGATAACTACTTAGGCGTCGTGTCGCTGGTGCGTATTAAAAACGGCACCATGCGCAAGGGCGATAAAATTAAGGTGATGAGCACCGGCCAGGTCTATAACGCTGACCGTCTGGGCATCTTCACCCCGAAACAGGTCGACCGTACCGAGCTGAAATGCGGCGAGGTAGGCTGGCTGGTCTGCGCGATCAAAGACATCCTCGGCGCGCCGGTGGGCGATACCCTGACCGCGGCGCGTAATCCAGCGGATAAAGCGCTGCCGGGCTTCAAAAAAGTGAAGCCGCAGGTCTATGCCGGTCTGTTCCCGGTGAGCTCTGATGACTATGAAAACTTCCGTGATGCGCTGGGTAAACTGAGTCTGAACGATGCTTCCTTGTTCTATGAGCCGGAAAGCTCAACGGCGCTGGGCTTTGGCTTCCGCTGCGGCTTCCTCGGCCTGTTGCACATGGAAATCATTCAGGAGCGTCTGGAGCGTGAGTACGATCTTGACCTGATTACCACGGCGCCGACGGTAGTCTATGAAGTGGAAACGACCTCCAAAGAAGTTATCTACGTCGATAGCCCGTCCAAGCTGCCGCCGCTGAATAATATTCAGGAGCTGCGTGAGCCTATCGCCGAGTGTCACATGCTGCTGCCGCAGGAGTTCCTCGGCAACGTGATCACCCTGTGTATCGAGAAGCGTGGCGTGCAGACCAACATGGTTTACCACGGTAAACAGGTGGCGCTGACCTACGAAATCCCGATGGCGGAAGTGGTTCTCGACTTCTTCGACCGCCTGAAGTCTACCTCCCGTGGCTATGCGTCGCTGGATTATAACTTCAAACGCTTCCAGGCCTCGAACATGGTGCGCGTTGACGTGCTGATCAACGGCGAGCGTGTCGATGCGCTGGCGCTGATCACCCACAACGACAACGCCCCTTATCGTGGTCGCGAACTGGTCGAGAAGATGAAAGAGCTGATCCCGCGTCAGCAGTTCGATATCGCCATTCAGGCGGCTATCGGCAACCACATCATCGCGCGCTCTACTGTGAAACAGCTGCGTAAAAACGTCCTGGCGAAATGCTACGGCGGCGACGTCAGCCGTAAGAAAAAGCTGCTGCAGAAGCAGAAAGAAGGTAAGAAGCGTATGAAGCAGGTCGGTAACGTTGAACTGCCGCAGGAAGCGTTCCTCGCCATTCTGCACGTTGGTAAAGACGGCAAATAATTAAGGAGTTGGCATGGCGAACATGTTTGCCCTGATTTTGGTCATTGCGACCCTTGTGACAGGGCTGTTGTGGTGTCTGGATAAGTTCATCTTCGCACCAAAACGTCGTGAGCGTCAGGCCGCTGCTCAGGCAGCGACCGGCGAGCAACTGGATAAGAAAACGCTGAAGAAAGTGGGCCCGAAACCGGGCTGGCTGGAAACTGGCGCCTCGGTCTTCCCGGTGCTGGCGATTGTGCTGATTGTGCGTTCGTTTATCTATGAACCTTTCCAGATCCCGTCAGGTTCGATGATGCCGACCCTGCTGATTGGCGATTTCATCCTGGTGGAGAAATTCGCTTACGGCATTAAAGATCCGATCTACCAGAAAACGCTGATCGAAACGGGTCATCCAAAGCGCGGCGACATCGTGGTGTTTAAATATCCGGAAGATCCGCGTCTCGACTACATTAAGCGCGCGGTGGGATTACCGGGCGATAAAGTCACCTACGATCCGGTTGCCAAGCAGGTCACTATTCAGCCGGGCTGCAGCTCCGGACAGGCCTGCGGCAACGCGCTGCCGGTGACCTATTCCAATGTTGAGCCGAGCGATTTCGTTCAGACCTTCTCCCGCAGCAACGGCGGCGAAGCGTCCAGCGGTTTCTGGCAGTTGCCGAAGGGCGAAACCAAAGCGGACGGCATTCGTCTGACCGAGCGTCAGGAGACGCTGGGCGACGTCACGCACCGTATTCTGATGGTGCCGATCGCCCAGGATCAGGTTGGGATGTACTACCATCAGTCCGGCCTGCCGCTGGCCACCTGGATTGTACCGCCCGGTCAGTATTTTATGATGGGTGACAACCGGGATAACAGCGCCGACAGCCGCTACTGGGGCTTTGTGCCGGAAGCGAACCTGGTCGGAAAAGCGACCGCTATCTGGATGAGTTTTGAAAAACAGGAAGGTGAATGGCCGACCGGCGTGCGGTTATCGCGCATTGGTGGAATTCATTAATTTCCCCTGTTGAATTCACGTCGCTGCGATAACCGCAGCGACGTGAATTATTTAATATTTAAATCCATTCAAACTAACGACATCACGTGTCGTTGCGTATAGAATATCCCCCCGAAGTTTTTGGTTGTCGCTCTGCCGGGTGACACTGCACACGAAAGCGTATTGGACTGTTTCAACTTGCTGTATGAAGCGTATGCTCAGGTCGGTTTCGTGTGCTGCATCTTTGACGCATTCATTTATTGGTAACGCATGAACCCCATCGTAATTAATCGGCTTCAACGAAAGCTGGGCTACACTTTTCATCATCAGGAGCTGTTGCAACAGGCATTAACTCACCGCAGTGCCAGCAGCAAACATAATGAGCGCCTGGAGTTTTTAGGTGACTCCATTTTAAGTTTTGTGATCGCGAATGCGCTCTATCATCGTTTTCCTCGCGTAGACGAAGGCGATATGAGCCGCATGCGCGCGACGCTGGTGCGTGGCAACACGCTGGCGGAGATCGCTCGCGAGTTTGAACTGGGTGAGTGTCTGCGCCTCGGGCCGGGCGAACTGAAAAGCGGCGGTTTCCGTCGCGAATCCATTCTCGCGGACACCGTTGAAGCGTTAATTGGCGGGGTTTTCCTCGACAGCGATATTCAGAACGTTGAACGCTTAATCCTCTCCTGGTATCAGACCCGTCTGGACGAAATCAGTCCGGGCGATAAGCAAAAGGATCCGAAGACGCGTCTGCAGGAGTATCTGCAGGGACGTCATCTGCCGCTGCCGTCCTACCTGGTGGTCCAGGTGCGTGGCGAAGCGCACGATCAGGAATTTACTATCCACTGCCAGGTCAGTGGCCTGAGTGAACCGGTGGTTGGCACAGGTTCCAGCCGTCGCAAGGCGGAGCAGGCTGCCGCCGAACAGGCGCTGAAAAAACTGGAGCTGGAATGAGCGAAGAAAAAAGTTATTGCGGATTTGTCGCCATCGTTGGTCGTCCAAACGTTGGCAAATCCACGCTGTTGAATAAGCTGCTTGGGCAGAAGATTTCGATCACTTCCCGAAAAGCGCAAACGACGCGTCACCGCATCGTCGGTATCCATACCGAAGGGCCGTATCAGGCGATTTACGTCGATACCCCGGGCCTGCATATGGAAGAGAAGCGTGCCATTAACCGCTTAATGAACAAAGCGGCCAGCAGCTCAATTGGCGATGTTGAACTGGTCATTTTCGTGGTGGAAGGCACTCGCTGGACGCAAGACGACGAGATGGTGCTCAACAAGCTGCGTGACGCGAAAGCGCCAGTGATCCTCGCGGTCAATAAGGTGGATAACGTGCAGGACAAAGCGGAGCTATTGCCGCACCTGCAGTTCCTCGCCAGCCAGATGAACTTCCTCGACATTGTGCCGATCTCTGCGGAAACCGGCACCAACGTCGATACTATCGCGGCGATCGTGCGTAAGCATCTGCCGGAAGCGATCCATCACTTCCCGGAAGATTATATTACCGATCGTTCCCAGCGCTTTATGGCCTCCGAGATCATCCGTGAAAAACTGATGCGTTTTCTCGGTGCTGAGCTGCCGTACTCCGTCACTGTGGAAATCGAACGTTTCGTAACCAATGAGCGCGGCGGCTACGATATCAACGGCCTGATCCTTGTCGAGCGCGAAGGGCAGAAGAAGATGGTGATTGGCAATAAAGGCGCCAAAATTAAAACCATCGGTATCGAAGCGCGTAAGGACATGCAGGACATGTTTGAAGCGCCGGTACACCTCGAGCTGTGGGTCAAAGTGAAATCCGGCTGGGCCGATGACGAGCGCGCCCTGCGCAGTCTCGGTTACGTTGACGACCTCTGAGTTAACGCAACGTGGATGGATGGCAGCGCGCCTTTGTCCTGCATAGCCGACCGTGGAGCGAAACCAGCCTGATGCTGGACGTCTTCACGGAAGAATCGGGTCGTGTGCGCCTGGTGGCCAAAGGCGCACGCTCCAAACGCTCTAATCTCAAAGGCGCTTTACAGCCCTTTACCCCCTTACTGGTTCGCTTCGGCGGCCGCGGCGAAGTCAAAACCCTGCGCAGCGCGGAAGCCGTCTCGCTGGCGCTGCCGCTCAGTGGTATCACGCTCTACAGCGGTCTCTATGTGAACGAGCTTATCTCCCGCGTGCTGGAGCACGAAACACGCTTCTCCGAACTCTTTTTTGACTATCTGCACTGCATTCAGGCGCTTGCCGGAACCAGCGGCTCGCCGGAGCCCGCGTTGCGACGTTTTGAGCTGGCGCTGCTCGGGCACCTGGGCTATGGCGTGGATTTTCTTCACTGCGCGGGCAGCGGTGAGCCGGTGGATGACACCATGACCTATCGCTATCGCGAAGAAAAGGGCTTTATTGCCAGCCTGGTGATTGATAACAACACGTTTACCGGGCACCATTTGAAAGCGTTGGCGAGTCGCGAATTTCCAGATGTTGATACGCTGCGCGCCGCGAAGCGCTTTACCCGTATCGCCCTGAAGCCCTATCTTGGCGGCAAACCGCTTAAGAGTCGGGAATTGTTTCGCCAGTTTATGCCCGCGCGAAAGGTGCGGGCGGATAATACGAATAATGATTAATGAGGATTGTCATGGCTGAATTACTGTTAGGGGTCAATATTGACCATATCGCGACCTTGCGTAACGCGCGCGGCACCGCCTATCCGGATCCGGTTCAGGCAGCGTTCATTGCCGAGCAGGCCGGCGCTGACGGCATCACCGTGCATCTGCGCGAAGACCGTCGCCATATTACCGATCGCGATGTGCGTATCCTGCGCGAGACGCTGCACACCCGGATGAATCTTGAAATGGCGGTCACCGAAGAGATGCTGACGATCGCCTGCGAAACCAAACCACACTTCTGCTGCCTGGTGCCGGAGAAACGTCAGGAAGTCACTACCGAAGGCGGACTGGACGTTGCCGGGCAGCGCGACAAGATGCGCGATGCCTGCCAACGTCTGGCGGATGCCGGTATCCTGGTCTCTCTGTTTATCGATGCGGATAACGAGCAGATCAAAGCGGCGGCAGACGTTGGCGCGCCCTATATCGAAATTCACACCGGCTGCTATGCCGATGCCAAAACCGATGCTGAGCAGGCGAAGGAGCTGGAACGTATTGCCAAAGCGGCCACCTATGCCGCCAGCCTTGGCCTGAAGGTGAATGCCGGCCACGGTCTGACCTATCACAACGTGAAAGCGATTGCTGCGCTGCCGGAAATGCATGAGCTGAATATCGGCCATGCGATTATCGGTCGCGCAGTGATGAGTGGCCTGAAAGAGGCGGTCGCGGAAATGAAGCGTCTGATGCTGGAAGCGCGCGGCTAATGGCCATTCTCGGGCTGGGTACCGACATCGTCGAGATCGCCCGCATCGAAGCGGTGATCGCCCGCAGCGGCGATCGCCTTGCCCGCCGGGTGCTGAGCGACCATGAATGGAGCATCTGGGAGCAGCACCAGCAGCCGGTGCGTTTCCTGGCGAAACGCTTTGCGGTCAAGGAAGCGGCGGCGAAAGCGCTGGGAACCGGGATCCGTAACGGACTGGCGTTTAATCAGTTCGAGGTATACAACGACGAGCTGGGCAAGCCGAAGCTGCGGCTATGGGGCGAAGCAAAGCTTTTGGCGGAACGAATGGGGGTAAGGGCTATTCATGTCACCCTCGCCGATGAACGCCACTACGCCTGCGCCACGGTGATTGTCGAAAGCTAGCCAGGATGGCGGTTAAATTTTATCCGCGTGGTGCATCAGCACGAATTTGTCCCACAGCTGTTCTTCACTCTCGACGTGTGCCGGATCTTTCAGGATCGTATTCGGGATCGGGCACACTTTCTGGCAGGTTGGCGTGTCGTAATGACCCACGCACTCGGTGCAGCGGTCGCTGTTAATTTCATAAATGCTATCACCCATCGAAATGGCCTCATTCGGGCACTCCGGTTCGCACATATCGCAGTTGATGCATTTTTTGGTAATTAACAGCGCCATCAGGAAAGTCTCAGAAACAACACAAACAGGGCGGGCATTATACGCCCATTTTCTGCTCAGACCAGCTTTTTCACCAGCGCTTCGCTATGGCGAATGCGCTCCGGCGCCCGCTCCAGATCCTGCTGCACCAGCCCCATAAACAGCAGGTCGGTGAGCATCATTTGCGCGCTGGTGGAGGAGATGGCCGCGCTGCGCGTCGCCTGCTCTTCGGCAATGGTATACAGGCAGTGGGTTGCCTGCTGCTGCAGGGCGTTAGGGCTAAAGCCGGTGATCGCCAGGATCTTGCAGCCCACGCGCAGCGCTTCACCTGCCGCCATATTGATCTCCCGGCGCTCGCCGGAGTAAGAGATCGCCAGCAGCAGATCGTCGCTGGACATGGCCTGCACTGTCGCCAGCAGGGCGTGCATATCCTGCTCAGAAACCGCGTTGATGCCGATCTTCATCAGCTTCCAGCTAAAGTTACGCGCCACCAGACCGGACGCGCCGATGCCGGTGACGATCACCCGCCGGGCGTTGCGCAGCAGCGTGACGGCTTCCCGCAGCGTCTCTTCAGTATTGACGTCCAGCGAGGCATGCATGGCGGCGACATTGTCTTTAATGAGTTTCTCGCCGACCAGACGCAGCGGGTCGTCACCGCGAATGTGGTTATGTACCGGAACCGAGTGCGGATCCGGGCTGCTGGCCAGCGCTTCACTCAGCGCCAGCTTCAGCGCCGGAAAGCCTTTGAACCCCAGTTTCTGGGCAAATTTAACCACGCTGGACTGACTCACACCGGCTTCCGCCGCCAGCTGCTGCGAGCTGAGGTGCCGGGTCTCATCGGGCTGGCTCAGAATATAATCGGCCAACTTTTTGTCGCTCGCCGCCAGGGTGGGATAGCGCTGACGAATACGCGTTAAACAGTTCATTGGAGCTCCGCTGGAGCCGTCCGGCTCGTGACTGACAGAATTTTTATTCGATTATAAGGGGTATACCACGAATTAAAAATTCTTGAGCCACAATTTTTCCTTCGCCTGCTAATTTAATTGTTCCTTAACGGCAGGGGATGTTTTCCCTCTTCGCGGCGTAAGGCTGTTAAGCTTAACCTAACGAGAAGCGAGTCCTGACATAAGGAGGCAGTTTGCAGCACAATGAACGGAAAGTGGTGTTTTTCGATCTGGACGGAACCTTGCATCAGCAGGATATGTTCGGCAGTTTCCTGCGCTACCTGCTGCGTAATCTGCCGCTAAACCTGCTGCTGGTGGTGGCGATGGGGCCGGCGATCCTTGCCGGGCTGGCGGTGTGTGGGCGGGCGGCGCGCTGGCCAATGAGCCTCCTGCTGTGGGCGTCAACCTTTGGCCGTCGCGAGGCGGTACTGAAGCGGCTGGAAGCGGAATTTGTCGGCTGGTTTCGCCATCATGTGACGGCGTTTCCGGTGGTTCATGCGCGGCTCACGGCCTACCTGACCAGTACCGATGCCGACGTCTGGTTGATCACCGGCTCGCCGCAGTCGCTGGTGGAGCAGGTCTATCGCGATACTCTCTGGCTGCCGCGGGTGAATCTGATAGCCAGCCGCACCGCGCGCCGCTGGGGCGGCTGGGTATTGACCCTGCGCTGCCTGGGGCATGAAAAAGTGGTGCAGCTGGAGAAAAAGATTGGCGCGCCGCTGCGGCTGTACAGCGGCTATAGCGACAGCGAGCAGGACAACCCGTTGCTCGGCTTTTGCCAGCATCGCTGGCGGGTAACGCCTCAGGGAGAGCTCCAGCAGCTGGAGTAATAGTGTGTAATTGATAGCGCCCATGTATAATGCGCCCCGCTTTTTCTGCTGGAGTGGCCGCTGTGTCTGACCTCGAACTCAATGATGAATACTGGATGCGTCATGCCCTGACGCTGGCAAAGCGCGCCTGGGAAGAGGGCGAGGTGCCGGTGGGCGCGGTGCTGGTGTATAACAACCAGGTCATCGGCGAGGGCTGGAACCGGCCGATCGGCCGTCACGACCCCACCGCTCACGCGGAAATTATGGCTTTACGCCAGGGCGGGCTGGTGCTGCAAAACTATCGCCTGATCGACGCCACGCTGTACGTGACCCTGGAGCCTTGCGTCATGTGTGCTGGCGCCATGGTGCACAGCCGTATCGCCCGCCTGGTCTTTGGCGCCAGGGATGCCAAGACCGGCGCCGCTGGCTCGCTAATAGATGTCCTGCACCATCCGGGAATGAATCATCGGGTTGAAATAAGCGAAGGTGTGCTGGCGGAGTCCTGCTCTACCATGCTGAGCGACTTCTTTCGCTGGCGGCGGGAAGAGAAAAAAGCGCTGAAGAAAGCCCGGGAGCAGACCGGAGAAGGTTAATACAGGTGGCCGGGGAGTTTTAACCGGGCATTATCCATCTGCTTATCGGCGCGAAACTTGAAAAAGGGCAGGGTGGTCTCCTGCGGCTGTTCGAGTTCATTCGGGAGCACGGCCGGGTAATCCTCCGCCAGGGCCAGCGTTTGCTGTTGCTGGCGCTCCTTCTCTGACAAATAGCCGACAAGGCTTATCTGATATTTGCGGATGTTTTCCACATAGGCGTAGGCCTCATGGCCGCGCGCGTAGCCGTATTTAAGTTTGCTGTAATAGGGCTTCTGGCTCAACAGGGGTAAACGCAGCTTAACGTCTGCCCAGCTGTTGGGATTGCCTTTTTGTTTGCGGGTGAGCGCCATGGCGTCCAGCATATGGGCATAGCCCATATTGTAAGCAGCCAGCGCAAACCAGATGCGTTCGTCTTTCGGAATCGAATCCGGCACTTTATCCATCATATCCTGCAGATAGCGCATGCCGCCGTCGATACTCTGCGCCGCATCGGTCCGGTCAGTCAGTCCCAGACTTTGCGCGGTGTTGCGCGTTAGCATCATCATGCCGCGCACGCCGGTGGGGGAAGTGGCCTGCGGATCCCAGTGGGATTCCTGCCAGGCGATCGCGGCCAGCAGGCGCCAGTCAATCTCGCGGGCGTACTTTTCAAATAGTGGCTGCACGTCCGGGAGAATATTTTCCACTGCACGGAGGAAGGTGCGGGTGTCGACATAATCGAAGTCGTTGCCGTGGCCGAGGTATTTCTCCTCCAGGCGCGCCAGCGTCCCGTCTTCATTAATGTTATTGAAGAAATCAAGCATTGCGGCCGACAGCGAATTATCTTCGCCCCGGGCGCTAAACCAGGTGACCGGCTGTTCGTCGGTGATATCCAGGGCCACCGCCAGCTCCGGATGGACGCGCTGAAACAGGCTGACGGCCACCGAATCGGCGACGGTGTAATCGAGTTTGCCGTCAATCACCGCCTGCATCAGCGCCGTGGTACCGCGCTTCTCGTCCACGCGCCAGGTAAGATCCGGATATTTCTCCGCTTTTAAGGCCTGCAGGTCGTTGATCGCCACGTGGCCCGGAGCGATAGTGAGTTGCTCGGCGGTTAGCGACGCGAGAGTGCGCGGCCGGATATTACCGACACGATAGACCAGCTGTTGGGAAACAGAATAGTAGGTGGGGCCAGCCTGGTAGTTTTTCACCCGCTCCTGGTTATAAACCAGACCGGCAGCCAGCATATCGGCCTGACCGTCGTCGAGGTCGTCAAACAGCTGGCTGATATTCTGCCGGACGGTTATCTTAAGCGTCACGCCCAGATAGTCAGCAAACTGCTTCGCCAGTTCATAATCCAGACCGAACGTTTTATCGTTCATGGTGGCGAAGGTCATCGGCGAGTTGATGGTGCTGATGCGCAGCTCGCCGCGAGCGATAATACCCGCCACCCGGTTCTCGGGTTTACTGGACCAGGGGATTGACGGCCACAGGGCCGCCGCCAGCAAAAGGGTGACAATGCCGATCAGCAGATAATTAATCTTTAATTTTTTCAGAGCGTTAATCTTCTGCAGCTTCAGGTTCCTCAGCAGGCGATGTCCGGAAAAAACGCAAGGTTGTCGTCGAATGTGCGGCATTCTGCTTAAGAATGCGCCAGTTGGCAACTTATTCGCGATGGTCGTCACATTTATTGATAAACAGCATCAATGATTTTATTTCTACGCAAACGGTTTCGTCGGGGCGCAGGATTCACTATAATGACGCCCGTTTCCCCCCCTGGCTCACCCTGAAAGCTTCGAAGACGAGAGACTTATGATGGAAATTTTGCGTGGTTCACCTGCACTGTCGGCATTCCGTATTAATAAACTGCTGGCACGATTTCAGGCGGCCAACCTTCCGGTAAGCGCCATATATGCCGAGTATATTCATTTTGCCGATCTGAACGCTCCGCTGAGCGCTGACGATCGCGAGCGCCTGGCGCGACTGCTTCAGTATGGCCCGAGCTTAAGCAGCCATACCCCGACCGGTAAATTACTGCTCGTGACCCCTCGCCCTGGCACCATCTCTCCCTGGTCTTCTAAAGCTACCGATATCGCTCACAACTGCGGTCTGACTCAGGTCGTGCGCCTGGAGCGCGGCGTGGCGTATTACGTTGAAGCCTCAACCCTGACCGAAGCGCAGTGGACCGCGGTGGCGGCGGAACTGCACGACCGCATGATGGAGAGCGTCTTCGACGCCCTGGAAGCGGGCGAGACGCTGTTTGCCCATCATCAGCCGACGCCGGTCACCAGCGTTGACCTGCTGGGCGAAGGCCGTCAGGCGCTGATTGACGCCAACCTCCGTCTGGGGCTGGCGCTGGCAGATGATGAAATTGACTACCTGCAGGATGCGTTTACCCGTCTGGGCCGCAACCCGAACGATATTGAGCTGTATATGTTCGCCCAGGCGAACTCTGAGCATTGCCGCCACAAGATTTTCAACGCCGACTGGATCATCGACGGCGAACAGCAGCCGAAGTCGCTGTTCAAAATGATCAAAAACACCTTCGAAAAAACGCCGGACTACGTCCTGTCGGCCTATAAAGACAATGCCGCGGTGATGGAAGGGTCTGAAGTGGGGCGCTATTTTGCCGACCACCAGACCGGGCGCTACGACTTCCATCAGGAGCCGGCGCACATTCTGATGAAGGTGGAAACCCATAACCACCCGACGGCCATCTCTCCATGGCCGGGCGCGGCAACCGGCTCCGGCGGCGAAATCCGTGATGAAGGCGCCACCGGCCGCGGCGCGAAGCCGAAAGCGGGCCTGGTGGGCTTCTCGGTTTCCAACCTGCGTATTCCGGGCTTCGAGCAGCCGTGGGAAGAAGATTTCGGTAAACCGGACCGCATTGTCACGGCCCTGGACATCATGACCGAAGGCCCGCTGGGCGGCGCGGCGTTTAACAACGAGTTTGGTCGTCCGGCGCTGAACGGCTACTTCCGCACCTATGAAGAGAAAGTCACCAGCCACAATGGCGAAGAGCTGCGTGGCTACCACAAACCGATCATGCTGGCCGGCGGTATCGGCAACATCCGCGGCGAGCATGTGCAGAAGGGCGAGATTACCGTCGGGGCGAAGCTGATCGTGCTGGGCGGCCCGGCGATGAACATCGGCCTCGGCGGCGGCGCGGCCTCTTCTATGGCCTCCGGCCAGTCCGATGCCGACCTCGATTTCGCCTCCGTACAGCGTGACAACCCGGAAATGGAACGCCGCTGTCAGGAAGTGATCGACCGCTGCTGGCAGCTGGGCGACGCCAACCCGATCCTCTTTATCCACGACGTTGGCGCGGGCGGTCTCTCCAACGCCATGCCGGAGCTGGTGAGCGACGGCGGCCGCGGCGGTAAATTCCAGCTGCGCGATATTCTCAGCGATGAGCCAGGGATGAGCCCGCTGGAGATCTGGTGTAACGAATCGCAGGAGCGTTATGTTCTGGCGGTCGCCCCGGAGCAACTGCCGCTGTTCGACGAACTGTGCCGCCGCGAACGCGCGCCTTATGCCGTTATCGGCGAAGCTACCGCGGAGCAGCACCTGAGCCTGAGCGACAGCCACTTTAACGATCAGCCGATCGACCTGCCGCTGGACGTTCTGCTCGGCAAAACGCCGAAAATGACCCGCGATGTGCAGACCCTGAAAGCCCAGGGCAGCGCGCTGGATCGCCAACCGATTACCCTTGCTGATGCGGTAAACCGTGTTCTGCACCTGCCGACGGTGGCCGAGAAAACCTTCCTCGTGACCATCGGCGACCGCACCGTGACCGGTATGGTCGCCCGCGACCAGATGGTCGGCCCGTGGCAGATCCCGGTGGCCAACTGCGCGGTGACCACCGCCAGCCTCGACAGCTACTACGGCGAAGCGATGGCGATGGGCGAGCGCGCCCCGGTTGCCCTGCTGGACTTCGCGGCCTCTGGCCGTCTGGCCGTCGGCGAAGCGCTGACCAACATCGCCGCCACGCAGATTGGCGAGCTGAACCGCGTGAAACTGTCAGCTAACTGGATGGCCGCCGCAGGTCACCCGGGCGAAGACGCTGGCCTGTATGAGGCGGTGAAAGCGGTAGGCGAAGAGCTGTGTCCGGCGCTGGGCCTGACCATTCCGGTCGGTAAAGATTCGATGTCGATGAAAACCCGCTGGCAGGAAGGCAGCGAGCAGCGCGAGATGACCTCCCCGCTGTCGCTGGTGATCTCCGCTTTCGCCCGTGTCGAAGATGTTCGTCATACCGTCACGCCGCAGCTTTCTACAGAAGATAACGCTCTGCTGCTGATCGACCTCGGTAAAGGGCACAACGCGCTGGGCGCGACGGCGCTGGCGCAGGTCTATCGCCAGCTCGGCGACAAGCCGGCAGACGTGCGTGATGTCGCTCAGCTGAAAGGCTTCTGGGATGCGATGCAGGCCCTGGTGGCGCAGCGTAAACTGCTGGCCTATCACGACCGCTCCGACGGCGGCCTGTTGGTGACCCTGGCGGAAATGGCCTTTACCGGCCACTGTGGCCTGGAAGCAGATTTCGCCGCGCTGGGCGATGACCGTCTGGCCGCGCTGTTCAACGAAGAGCTGGGGGCGGTGATCCAGGTGCGCGCTGCAGACCGTGAGGCGGTGGAAGCCATTCTGGCGGTTAACGGCCTGGCAGACTGCGTGCATTACCTTGGTAAAGCGGTCGAGGGCGATCGCTTCGTGCTGACCGCCAACGGTCAGACGGTGTTTAGCGAGAGCCGCACTACGCTGCGCATGTGGTGGGCGGAAACCACCTGGCAGATGCAGCGTCTGCGCGACAACCCGGCCTGCGCCGATCAGGAGCACGAGGCGAAAGCCAATGACGCCGATCCGGGCCTCAATGTGAAGCTTTCGTTTGAGATTAATGACGACATTGCGGCGCCGTACATTGCCACCGGCGCGCGTCCGAAAGTGGCCGTCCTGCGCGAGCAGGGGGTGAACTCCCACGTTGAAATGGCGGCAGCCTTCCATCGCGCCGGCTTTGACGCCATCGACGTGCATATGAGCGACCTGCTGGCGGGCCGCACCGGTCTGGGGGATTTCCATGCCCTGGTGGCCTGCGGCGGCTTCTCCTATGGTGACGTGCTGGGCGCGGGTGAAGGCTGGGCGAAGTCGATTCTGTTCAACGAGCGCGTGCGCGATGAGTTCGCGACGTTCTTCCATCGTCCGCAGACGCTGGCGCTCGGCGTGTGCAACGGCTGTCAGATGATGTCCAACCTGCGCGAGCTGATCCCGGGCAGCGACCTGTGGCCGCGCTTTGTGCGTAACCAGTCTGACCGCTTCGAAGCGCGCTTTAGCCTGGTGGAAGTGACGCAAAGCCCATCCCTGCTGCTGGAAGGCATGGTTGGCTCACGGATGCCGATTGCGGTCTCCCACGGCGAAGGTCAGGTGGAAGTGCGCGACAGCGTGCATCTGGCCCAGCTGGAGAGCAAAGGTCTGGTGGCGCTGCGCTTCGTGGATAACTTTGGCAAAGTGACCGAAACCTATCCGGCGAACCCGAACGGTTCCCCGAACGGTATCACCGCGGTGACCAGCGAAAGCGGGCGCGCGACCATCATGATGCCGCACCCGGAACGCGTCTTCCGCACCGTAAGCAACTCCTGGCACCCGGAGAACTGGGGCGAGGACAGCCCGTGGATGCGTATCTTCCGTAACGCGCGTAAACAGCTGGGTTAACCTTCCGGCAGCGCCTCATGTGAATGTATCAGCCCCCTGCTCAGGCAGGGGGCTTTTTTTATCTGTGATGGCCGGCACGCCAGGGTGTCGGGAATTGCCGACAACCCCTATGTTATGGTGTCGTCAATAGGAGACACTTAACATATTGATTTTATTGAGCAGTGGTGCGACGCCTGTTTAGTGTCGTCAATTAGCGACAATATGAATAAAAAATGTACGGTTCCGGTATGGCAATGATCGTGAGCTAATATCATATATATCAGCGTGTTAATAAAATGTTTTGAAAGGTGGCATAGTTCATGCATAATATTAACCAGTGGCTCATTCACCTTCTTATGTCAGCCCCTTCGGGACGCGCTACATAAACTTCGAATGACGCACAAACAGGTGCCTGCCGTCCAACTCCTGATAACAGCCTGGCTTTATCAGACATCGGGCGAAACGTCGAGTAAGGCACCGCCTCATTCCTGAACAAAGCCAGGCCTTGCGCCTGGCTTTGTTGTTTCTGCGGCGCAGTAACCAGCGGTAGCGCTTTTCTCCGGCGCGCTCCTCAGTTAGCATCGACCAGAGCTAATGATTGAGACAACATCCTTGAAGCGACTCTCTCTTTTTCCCCGTTCGCTGCGTCAACTGGTGACGCTCTCCTTTGTGCTGATCCTGCTGCCGCTGTTGGTGCTGGCGTGGCAGGCCTGGCAGAGCCTGAATGCCCTTAGCGCCCAGGCGGCGCATATTAACCGCACTACGCTGGTCGATGCCCGACGCAGCGAGGCGATGATCAATGCTGCGCTGGAGATGGAGCGCAGCTATCGCCAGTACTGCGTGCTGGACGATCCGACGCTGGCGCGGGTGTATCAGAATCAGCGACAGCGCTACAGCCAGATGCTGGATGCCCATGCCGGCGTGCTACCGGACGAGAAACTCTGGCAGGCGCTGCGTCAGGACGTCAGCGATCTGGCGCAGTTGCAATGTAAAAATAGCGGCCCCGATGCCCAGGCGGCCGCCAGACTGGAAGTTTTCGCCAGCAATAACAGCGATATGGTGCAGGCGACCCGGGCAGTCGTCTATTCCCGCGGCCAGCAGCTGCAGCAGGAGATTGCCGAACGCGGCCAGTTTTTCGGCTGGCAGGCGCTGGTGCTGTTTCTGCTGAGCCTGGCGCTGGTGCTGCTCTTCACCCGCATGATTATCGGTCCGGTGAAAGGCATAGAAAGAATGATCAATCAGCTGGGAGCAGGGAAGTCGCTGGACGACGCCGCATTGTTTACCGGCCCGCGCGAGCTGCGCTCGGTGGGCAAGCGCATCATCTGGCTCAGCGAGCGCCTGGCGTGGCTGGAGTCGCAGCGGCATCAATTTCTTCGTCATCTGTCGCATGAGCTGAAAACCCCGCTGGCCAGTATGCGTGAAGGTACCGAGCTGTTGGCCGACCGGGTCGCCGGGCCACTGACCCCTGAGCAGCAGGAGATCGTCGAGATCCTCGACAGCAGTAGTCGTAACCTGCAAAAGCTGATTGAACAGTTGCTGGATTACAACCGAAAACAGGCCGACAGCCCGGTGGCTCGCGAAGCGGTGGATCTGGTGGACCTGGTGGAAAACGTCGTGGCGGCGCACAGCCTGCCCGCGCGGGCTAAACTGATGCATACTGAACTGACGCTGCAGGCGCGGCGTTGCCTGGCAGAGCCTGCACTATTGATAAGCGTAATGGATAATCTCTACTCCAATGCGGTGCACTATGGCGCTGAATCCGGTAACATCCGTATCCACAGCTACCGGCACGGAGAGCAGGTGCGTATTGATGTCGCCAACAGCGGCGAACCGATCCCGGCCGCGGAAAAGAATATGATTTTCGAGCCTTTTTACCAGGGGAGTCACCAGCGTAAAGGGGCCGTTAAGGGCAGTGGGCTGGGGTTGAGTATCGCCCGCGACTGCGTCCGGCAGATGCAAGGGGAGCTCAGCTTAGTTGACGCGCCCGCCGGGCAGGTCTGTTTTCGCATTACGCTTCCCTCAGCGCCGGAATAATCCAACTTATGAATCGATATCGGGGAACTATGTCCCAATTCCTGGCCTGGCGCCGTTCCCTTCGCGGATGGCTGCTTTCAGGCATTGCTTGTCTGACGCTGGCGGGGTGTTCCGCCGGCTTTTCACCGCATACCGCGGAAGGTACCGCCGCCCCCGGGCAGGCGCAGCATCAGGTGGCCGATTTTGTCGCGGTAGACTGCGCGGACATCTGGGCCCACAGCAGCGATGCCAGCGACAAAAATCCCCTCTACTGGCTGCGGGGCATTGACTGTGCCGATCGCCTCGCACCGGCGCAGGCGCGGGCGGAGGCGAAACGCCATACCGACGACAGCTGGCAGGACGCGTTCCGTCGCGGCATCCTGCTTGCTGATGCCAAAATTACTCCCGACGAGCGTCGCGACCTGGTGGCGCGTCTCGATACCTTCAGCCCGCAAATCGCCGTTCAGGTCCGCCCGCTGTATCAGCTTTGGCGCGACGGCCAGACCCGTCAGCTGCAGCTGGTGGAAGAGCGTGCCCGTTACGCGAAGCTTCAGCAGTCCAGCGATAGCGAACTGGAGACGCTGCGACAGCAGGAGCAGGCGCTGCGCGAACAGCTGGAGCTGACCACCCGTAAGCTGGAGAACCTGACGGATATCGAACGCCAGCTCTCCAGCCGCAAGCCGGGCGGCAACTTCGGCAGCGAAAAAGTGCCGGAGGTGATCCATGACGATCCGTAAACCGGCGCGTTTGCTGCTGGTGGATGACGATCCGGGGCTGTTGAAGCTGCTGGGCATGCGCCTGGTCAGCGAAGGCTACAGCGTGGTCACCGCCGAGAGCGGGCCGGAAGCGCTGCGCGTGCTGGGGCGTGAGAAAGTGGATCTGGTGATTAGCGATCTGCGGATGGATGAAATGGATGGCCTGCAGCTGTTCAGCGAGATCCAGAAGGGGCTGCCCGGCATGCCGGTGATTATTCTCACCGCCCATGGTTCGATTCCCGACGCCGTGGCCGCGACCCAGCAGGGGGTGTTCAGCTTCCTGACCAAGCCGGTCGATAAAGATGCCTTGTATAAAGCCATTGATGAGGCGCTGGAGCAGCGCTCGCCGGCCACCGACGAAGCCTGGCGCCAGGCGATTGTGACCCGCAGCCCGCTGATGCTGCGTCTGCTTGAGCAGGCCGGGATGGTGGCGCAATCGGATGTCAGCGTGCTGATTAACGGCCAGAGTGGGACCGGGAAGGAGATCGTCGCCCAGGCAATCCATAACGCCAGCCCGCGTCATGATAAACCGTTCGTGGCGATCAACTGCGGCGCGCTGCCGGAACAGCTGCTCGAATCCGAACTGTTTGGCCATGCGCGGGGCGCCTTTACCGGCGCGGTCAGTAACCGTGAAGGATTATTCCAGGCCGCTGAGGGCGGTACGCTGTTTCTCGACGAGATCGGTGATATGCCGGTTGCGCTGCAGGTGAAGCTGCTGCGCGTCCTGCAGGAGCGTAAGGTGCGTCCGCTGGGCAGCAACCGCGATATCGAGATCAACGTGCGGATCATCTCCGCCACCCATCGCGACCTGCCGAAGGCGATGGCCCGCGGCGAGTTCCGCGAAGATCTGTTTTACCGACTCAACGTGGTGAATCTGAAGATCCCACCGCTTTCCGAACGGGCTGAGGATATCCCGCTGCTGGCTAATCATTTGCTGCGCCAGTCCGCCGATCGCCATAAGCCGTTTGTCCGGGCGTTTTCCAGCGATGCGATGAAGCGGCTGATGGCCGCCAAGTGGCCGGGTAACGTGCGCCAGCTGGTGAACGTGATTGAGCAGTGTGTGGCCCTGACCTCGTCGCCGGTGATTGGCGACGCGCTGGTGGAGCAGGCGCTGGAAGGAGAGAATACCGCGCTGCCGACCTTCGTGGAGGCGCGCAATCAGTTTGAGCTGAACTACCTGCGCAAGCTGCTGCAAATTACTAAAGGCAATGTCACCCACGCCGCGCGGATGGCAGGGCGCAACCGCACCGAATTCTATAAACTGCTGTCGCGCCATGAGCTCGACGCCAACGACTTTAAAGAGTAGCTCCGCAACATAGCGCAAGTTATGATACGGTAAGCAACCGGTTACGCGACTAAGACAGGAACACCATGAAAAAGATTGATGCGATTATTAAACCTTTCAAACTGGATGACGTGCGTGAAGCGCTGGCCGAAGTCGGCATCACCGGGATGACGGTGACGGAAGTGAAGGGCTTTGGCCGCCAGAAAGGTCATACCGAGCTGTACCGCGGTGCGGAGTACATGGTGGATTTTCTGCCAAAAGTAAAAATTGAAATCGTGGTGACCGACGATATCGTCGATACCTGTGTGGATACCATCATCCGTACGGCGCAGACCGGCAAGATTGGCGACGGCAAGATCTTTGTCTTCGACGTCGCGCGGGTCATTCGTATCCGTACCGGTGAAGAAGACGACGCGGCGATTTAATCCTCGCCGCTCGCTGCAGTATTGCCGGGTGAGGCTGCGCTTACCCGGCCTACAAATCCCCGCGTCGTCGGGGCTTACAGGACCTTATGCGGGCCGAAACATTCGTAATGAATGTGGTCTTTATTAACCCCTAATTCTACCAGCTGCTTCGCTGCAAACTGCATAAACGCTACCGGGCCGCAGAGATAGAACTGCATCTGCGGGGCGCGAATATTGTCCGCCACTGCCGCTAAATCCATCAAACCTTCGCTATCAAAACGTCCAGTCTGACGGTCGGCTTCGCTCGGGTTGCGATACCACACGTGAGAGGTAAACGCCGGCAGCGCCGCGCCAAGCGCACTCACTTCATCGGCAAAGGCGTGAACGTCGCCATTTTCCGCCGCATGGAACCAGTTCACCTGACCCTGATGACCGCTCTTCGCCAGCGCATCCAGCATCGCCAGCATCGGCGTTTGCCCGACGCCCCCGGAGAGCAGGGTGACCGGCGTCTGCGGTTCAACGTTAAGGAAGAAGTCACCCGCCGGGGCGGCTAAATAGACCACATCGCCTTCGCTGGCATGGTTATGCAGCCAGCTGGAAACCTGACCGCCGTCCTCACGTTTTACCGCGATGCGGTAGCCTTTGCCGTCTGCTTTGCGGGTTAAAGAGTATTGACGAATTTCCTGATATTCGAAGCCTTCCGGTTTCAGCCAGATGGCCAGGTACTGGCCAGGCTGGTAATCGGCGACCGGCTGGCCATCAACCGGTTCGAGCTCAAAGCTGGTGATAAGCTGGCTGCGCGGGGTTTTCTTCACGATGCGGAACGCGCGGGTCCCTTCCCAGCCGCCGGTTTTACTGGCGTTTTGCTGATAGATCTCGGCTTCGCGGCCGATAAAGACGTTCGCCAGCACGCCGTAAGCTTTTCCCCAGGCATCAAGCACGTCCTGACCCGGGCTGAACATTTCATCGAGGGTCGCCAGCAGATGGCTGCCAACGATGTTGTACTGCTCCGGTTTGATCTGGAAGCTGGTGTGTTTCTGGGCAATTTTTTCCACCGCCGGCAGCAGGGCGGGCAGGTTATCGATATTGCTGGCGTAGGCGGCAATGGCGTTGAATAACGCTTCGCGCTGATCGCCGTTGCGCTGGTTGCTCATGTTGAAAATCTCTTTGAGCTCCGGATTATGCGCGAACATACGATCGTAGAAATGGGCGGTGAGCTTTGGGCCGGTCTCTACCAGCAGGGGGATGGTGGCTTTGACCGTGGCGATGGTTTGAGCGTCGAGCATAGCGTGCTTCCTTGTGTGTTATCTTATTGATGCATTTTAAATGCATCTTATAGAAATAACCCTGCTATGTAAATGGTTCTTTAACACTTAACCCCGATGCCGTTACAACATGAAGAATTTGCATCACAAACCTGAAAAGAAATCCGTTGATAATGAGAGAGACGTTATTGCTCAAAGCCTTGTGTCATGCGGAGCCAATCGTTTGCGTAAAATCCTTTGTCAAGACCTGTTATCACAGAATGATTAGGTTATACTGTGGGCCGTTGTCCAATCGGACCGCCTTTTTAGGCCGAAATTTTATTGTTAGCTGAGTCAGGAGATGCGGATGTTAAAGCGTGAAATGAACATTGCCGATTATGATGCCGAACTGTGGCAGGCTATGGAGCAGGAAAAAGTACGTCAGGAAGAGCACATCGAACTGATCGCCTCCGAAAACTACACCAGTCCGCGCGTCATGCAGGCGCAGGGCTCTCAGCTGACCAACAAATATGCTGAAGGGTATCCGGGCAAGCGTTACTACGGCGGCTGTGAATATGTCGACGTGGTTGAGCAACTGGCTATCGACCGCGCGAAAGAACTGTTCGGCGCTGACTATGCTAACGTCCAGCCGCACTCCGGCTCTCAGGCTAACTTTGCGGTCTACACCGCGCTGCTGCAGCCGGGCGATACCGTGCTCGGTATGAACCTGGCGCAGGGCGGCCACCTGACTCACGGCTCTCCGGTGAACTTCTCCGGCAAACTGTACAACATCATCCCTTACGGTATTGATGAGTCCGGTAAAATTGACTATGACGACATGGCGAAGCAGGCTCAGGAACACAAACCGAAGATGATCATCGGTGGTTTCTCCGCTTACTCCGGTATCGTTGACTGGGCGAAAATGCGTGAAATCGCCGACAGCATCGGCGCTTACCTGTTCGTCGATATGGCGCACGTGGCTGGCCTGATTGCCGCGGGTGTGTATCCGAACCCGGTTCCGCATGCTCACGTTGTGACCACCACCACCCACAAAACCCTGGCGGGTCCGCGCGGCGGCCTGATCCTGGCGAAAGGCGGTAGCGAAGAGCTGTACAAAAAACTGAACTCTGCCGTGTTCCCAAGCGCGCAGGGCGGCCCGCTGATGCACGTTATCGCGGCGAAAGCGGTGGCGCTGAAAGAAGCGATGGAGCCAGAGTTTAAAGTTTACCAGCAGCAGGTTGCGAAAAACGCCAAAGCGATGGTGGAAGTGTTCCTGAACCGCGGCTACAAAGTGGTTTCTGGCGGTACTGAGAACCACCTGTTCCTGCTGGATCTGGTGGATAAAAACCTGACCGGTAAAGAAGCTGACGCCGCCCTGGGCCGCGCCAACATCACCGTGAACAAAAACAGCGTGCCGAACGATCCGAAGAGCCCGTTCGTGACTTCCGGTATCCGTATCGGTTCTCCGGCTGTGACTCGCCGCGGCTTCAAAGAAGCGGAAGTTAAAGAGCTGGCTGGCTGGATGTGTGACGTGCTGGACAATATCAATGACGAAGCGGTCATTGAACGTGTGAAAGGCAAAGTGCTGGATATCTGCGCCCGTTTCCCGGTTTATGCGTAAGCGTTAACGTTGCAATAAAAAAGGCCGCGATTGCGGCCTTTTTTGTGCCTGCCGATTAGCGGCGGTCGAGCGAAATCGCGCCGGGGCCGGTAATCGCCAGCAGCAGAAAAGCGCCGGCAATACTGACGTTTTTCCAGAAATTAATCATGTTCGGCAATACCGCATCGCCGGTCATATCCCAGTAATGATGGCCAATCACCGCCGTACCCAGCGTATAAAAAATAAAGATGACCGCCAGCGGGCGGGTGAAAAAGCCCAACACAATTAAGATCGCCGCAGGGACCTCCATTATCACAGCGATAATCGCCGCCAGCGTCGGCATCGGCGCGCCGGAGGCGGCCATGTACTGCACCGTACCGCCAAAGCCTAACAGTTTCGGATAACCAAAAAGGATAAACAGGACCACCACGGCGATGCGGGCGATGAGCAGCAGCAAGGAGCGGGAAGCGCCAAAATCAAAATAGCGGAGTGTGTTCATAATCAGCTCGTTATGAGAGAAGTGTGATCTAAACGTAATACACAAATTTGCCCGCCGCCATGGTGAGAAAATAATAATGTTGCGCGTCGTTTCATCAGGATTTGGCTGCGGGGTTGCTCGCACTTTGATACCCGGTTATCGGATTTTATTTAATACAACCGGCGATGGGATGGTGCTCGCTCTGTGATGTGCGTCACGATTTAAAGACAAATGTACTCAACTTCCATATAGAGAGTGAGACACCGGTTTACTCAAGATGGGGTTTGTCGCCAGACTGTCGCCACCATTCGGGAGGAAATCATGGTCTTGCACTCCACGCGCTGGCTGGCGCTCAGTTATTTCACCTACTTTTTTAGCTACGGTATTTTTCTGCCCTTCTGGAGCGTCTGGCTGGCCGGAAACGGGCTGACTCCGGAAACCATCGGCCTGTTGCTTGGCGCTGGCCTGGTGGCTCGTTTTCTTGGGAGCCTGCTGATTGCCCCGCGGGTCAGCGATCCCTCCCGGCTCATTGCCGCGTTGCGCGTGCTGGCCCTGTTAACCTTACTTTTCGCGCTGGCCTTCTGGGTCGGCAGTCACGTGGCATGGCTGCTGGCGGTCATTATCGGCTTCAACCTGTTCTTTTCGCCGCTGGTGCCGCTGACGGATGCCCTGGCCAATACCTGGCAAAAGCAGATCACCATGGACTATGGCCGGGTGCGGCTATGGGGCTCCATTGCCTTTGTCATCGGTTCGGCGCTGACCGGCAAGCTGGTCAGCCTGTTTGATTATCGGGCGATCCTGCTGATGTTAAGCCTGGGTGTCGCCTCGATGCTGCTGGGTATGCTGCTTAAGCCGTCGGTGATGCCCCACGGGGAGTCGCGCCAGCAGCAGGGAGCAGGACTGACGGCCTGGCTGACGCTGGTACGCCAGAGCTGGCGCTTTCTCGCCTGCGTCTGTTTGCTACAGGGGGCGCACGCCGCCTACTACGGCTTTAGCGCCATCTACTGGCAGCAGGCCGGCTATTCTGCCTCGGCGGTCGGTTATCTGTGGTCGTTAGGCGTGGTGGCGGAAGTGGTGATCTTCGCGTTGAGTAAAAAGGTGTTCCGCCGCTTCAGCGCACGCGACCTGCTGCTGCTCTCCGCCGTCTGCGGGCTGATTCGCTGGGGACTGATGGGCTGGACCACGGCGCTGCCGGGACTCCTCCTTGCGCAGATCCTTCACTGTGGCACCTTCACGGTGTGTCACTTGGCGGCGATGCGCTATATCGCCGCCCGTCAGGGCAGCGAAGTGATCCGCCTGCAGGCCGTCTACTCCGCGGTGGCGATGGGCGGGAGTATTGCCATCATGACCGTCTTCGCCGGTTTCCTCTATCAGCACCTGCACCAGGGCGTGTTCTGGGTAATGGCCCTGCTGACGATCCCGGCGCTGATTATCCGGCCAAAAGCGGTGGCGGCCTAGTCCTCAAGCATCGCGCAGATATGCTGCTGTTGGCGTTCAGTGAAGCAGTTCTCCGCGTGGATCAGCGGCGGCGAAAACAGCGGTAGCGCCGTCGCATAAGGGGTGACGATAAGCGTCACCCCTTTGGGCGCACCTTCCTTCTGAAAGCGCTCTACGGTCTGGTATTTGATATTCAGCGGCAGCAGCGTGAGTTCGCGCAGCTGCTGTTCCAGAGCCTCTTCTATAGCCGGGTTGTCATCGGTTAGCAACAGCACCTGTTTTTCGTGCAGGTCGCTTTTCTGCATCAGCCAGGCGCCAAAGATCACCGCGATTAAGCCAGTCTCTTCCTCATTAAAACGGATGTGCCAGGCTTCCTCGAATTCGCTCAATGCCGCCTGGGTGGTACGCAGTAAGCGAGGATAGAGCCGGCTCACTTCCTCCGTGAGCGTGCTGTCGATGCCGATGGCAAACACGCTGCGGATCAACGCCTGCGATAAATGAATATAGAGTTGATCGCTGAGCCCCTGCTCATCACTGAAAGCCCTGCCGGCGAGGACCTGGAAGCGATGGATCAGGCAGGAGATAGCCAGTCGCAGGCGGCGATCGTGCGGGTGACCGTCGCGGACCGGGTCGGGGGTTTTGAGCAACATAAACAGTAGCGAGAGGAAGAAGGGCTCTCCAACATGCGGCGGAGCGCCGACCCGGCGCTGCCAGTGGCGGACAATCTCCTGCGCCAGGGTAAACTCGGCGGCGGTCTGGGCCCAACGCTGCTGTTCATCATTGAAGTCCGGAGAGTATCCCCGGTGATGCTCAAGCAGACAGTACTGCAGATATAAGCGCAGAAACTGCACGTCGCGGCAGTCAAACTGGCGATTGAGCGCCCGCGCGCAGCGGTTCACCAGCGCCTGCAGATTGGTATCATCGTATAAGGTACGGGCAATGCCTTCCTGTTTAAGCTGCGTTTTCAGGGCAGGGGTAAAATGATGATTGACGAACTGCGGGCAGAGGCGTAGCCCCCGCCGCAGCGCATGCAGCAGACATAAACGTTGGTCGAGCGCGGCGCCTTCAATCCGATAGCTGCCGTCCACCTCTGACCGGAGGGTCAAACGGTGGTAACGCTGAATTTCGCGTCCGGTCTCCTCAATATCCTGCCGGGCCGTGGTCTCATCAACGAGGTTGATCCTGCCAAGCCGTTCAGTCGTCACCGACTGTCCGGGCAGATAAAACATCAGGAGCACCTGGCTACGGCGCTGTGGACTGGAAAGCGCAGATGGTGGTTCAATGACGGTCATCATCTGGTAAGTTCCAGTTAGGGTTTTCGCTAAGAATAGACAATGGCAGAGGCGGGGGCAGGGCGAAACGCCCGCTTTAGCTCAGGATTGCTGGTGAAGTTCACAGAATTTTTCACGTGAGGAACAGATGAACAGAGTGAAACAATGCACCAGCGCGGCGTTTTTCATGGTTTTATCATTTTCAGCCGCCGCGCATCCGCATAGCTTCATTAGTTTGCAGAGCGAGCCGGTGGTTAAAGATGGTCTGCTGAGCGGGTTTAAAATGCGCTGGACCATGGATGAAATTACCTCATCGGATCTGCTCTATGACGCCGGTAACGCCAAACCGGGCAGCGAAGTATGGAAAAAGCTGGCGGCGGAGGTGATGGCCAACGTACTCGGCCAGCACTATTTCAGCGAGCTGTGGCACAACGGCCAGCGGGTGAAATTTGAAAATCGTCCCGACGGCTATGGCCTCGAGCGTGACGGACTGCAGGCGGTACTGACCTTTACGCTGCCGCTGGCGACGCCGCAACCCGTTGCCGGGCAGACGTTTACCTTTTCCACCTTCGACCCGACCTACTACGTCGACATGTTTTATGACAAGGATAGCGATTTTTCCCTGCCCGCCGCGCTGCGGGCCGCCTGTAAGGCAACGGTGATGACGCCAAAACCGAACGACAAAATGCTCTCGTACGCTCAGTCGCTGGATAAAGCGGATGCGCCGCCGGAGGATATGGCGCTGGGCAGCTATTTTGCCCAGAAGGTGACCCTGACATGTCAGTAATTTTCACCCCCCGCGCGCGATCCTCGCGCTGGAAAGCGCTGTGGCCGCTGGCGCTGTTGCTGGCTGTGAGCATCATCGGCGGCATTTGGCTATGGCGGGTGTGGCCGCAGGTGCTGATGCAGAGCGCGGTCTGGCAGCGCTCGTTGAATCTGGAACTCAGCCGCCTGCTGCAGGCGGTGGCGGAGAACCCGGCAGCGGCGGGCCTGTCGCTGCTCGGGTTCAGTTTCGTTTATGGTGTAGTGCATGCCTTAGGGCCCGGCCATGGCAAAATTGTCATTACTACCTGGCTCGCCACCCATCCCTCGAAGCTGAAATCAAGCATTAACCTGACGCTGGCCGCCTCTTTATTACAGGGGCTGGTGGCCATCGCGCTGGTGGTCGTGGTGCTGGCGCTGCTGCAGCTGCCGGCGCGCCAGCTGCATCTCAGCAGTTTCTGGCTGGAGAAGGGCAGCTATCTGCTGGTGGGCGCATTAGGCTTGCTGCTGTGCTGGCGGGCGTTAAAAAAGCTGCGTCTGCTGCTGAGCCGGCCAACGTTTACCGCTTTTACCCCACATCATGTTCATCACGAGCATTGCGGCTGCGGGCATCAGCATCTCCCGGCGCCGGATCAGCTTCAGAGCGGCGACGACTGGCGGGCACGCGCCGCGATCGTCCTGTCGATGGGCATGCGCCCCTGCTCGGGAGCGATCATGGTGCTGCTGTTCAGCAAGGTGATCGGGGTGTTCAGTTGGGGAATGGCGGCGGCGCTGGCGATGGCGGCGGGAACCTCGTTGACCATCACGGCGCTGGCGCTGCTGGTGCACAGTTTTCGCCAGCTGGCGGTGAAGTTGGGTCAGCATCAGGCGCCGCCGCTGTGGCGTCAGGTGGGCTGGCTGACGCTGGCGCTGGCCGGCGGCGTGATTTTGCTGGCGGCGGCAGGAGTGATGTGGTTCACCGCGGTCCCGGCCGGCGGTGGGATCCGCCCGTTTTAGTCAGACGCCGGGCGCAAATCCGAAAGTGGGCGCCTGTGCTTGCCGCTGGCGAAGCGATGCTCTAGTTTTCCGCTTTTCGGCGGATGACAAGGAGTCGCTATGGCCGCAAATATCGTTTCTTCCGCACCGAGCGGGCGGTTTTATTATGGCTGCGCCGGTGCCGCCGGGCTGCTGGCGGGCCTGGCGATCGTCTACTGGTTTCCGGCGCTGGCCAGCTGGTGGCCGTCAGATCTGGTGCGCGTTTACCACGCCATGTCGTATGTCATGGGATTCGGGGTGTCGCGTATCGGGGATATCCCGCTGGTGGCCTACGCCACCTTAACGCTGTCGGGTTTCGTCATGGCTTTTTGCCACCCCGGGCACAGTAAACTGCCCATTGTTGCCTGGGCTGTGCATAATCAGCCTTCGCCACGGGAGATGGTCGATTGGATCCTGCGCAGCTGGGTATTGCAGTTCGGTTTCCTGGTGATCATTTTCTGGCGTTTTGCTTTCATGGGGAAGCTGACCAGCTATCGGCTGATGCAGTTCGTGGGCATCTTTAACGACGTCTGCTATCTGGCCACGCTGGTGCTGGCTGGGATACTGCTGCGCGATAGCTGGCGAGACTTTCAAGGCGTTTCCGCACCGGCAAGCAATATTCGCATTCCGCTGATCTTTGCCCTGAGCTTTTATCTGCCGTTTCAGCTGGTATGGATTTTACTCAGTGCGCAGCAGTTCGAGTTGCCGCTGTGGGGATGGCTGCTGCTGGTTCCGGCGATGGTCGGCGTGCTGTTAGCCCGCCTGGCGACAGTAGGAATAGCGTTGTGTTTCCGGCGCTGGCTGGGACCGCAGGGCTGCCTGCGCTGGCGCGGGCCGCTGGCCTTGTTTAGCGGCCTGACGGTACTGTGCATCGGCGGCAATGCGGTGATTCGCCAGATCCTCAACATGATAAAATGACATAAAAAAAGGAAGCCGCGGCTTCCTTTTTGACATCTGTAAGAGATTAACGCTTCAGCGCATCGCTCAGCTGCTCACGCATATTCGCCAGCATCGCTTTCACCACGCGCGGGTTACCGGCAACGATGTTGCCCGTCAGCAGGTAGTTATGGCCACCGGTGAAGTCGCAGACAATCGCGCCAGCTTCACGGGCGATCAGCTCGCCTGCGGCGAAATCCCAAGGCTTCAGGGCGATCTCAAAGTAACCGTCAACGCGGCCGGCGGCTACATAGGCCAGATCCAGCGCGGCAGAGCCGGTGCGACGGAAGTCGGCACATTCGGTAAACATGTTGCCGAGAATATTCATGTAAGTGGTGGCGTGCTGCTTCGCTTTGAACGGGAAGCCGGTCGCGATGATGGTGCCGTCGAGGTCGCGAGCGTTGCTGCCGCGCAGACGGTAGCCGTTCAGCTGCGCGCCCTGGCCGCGGGTCGCGGTAAACAGTTCGTTACGCATCGGATCGTAAACCACCGCGACTTCAGTACGACCTTTGATGCGTACGGCGATGGAAACAGAGAAGTGGGGCAGACGTTTAACGAAGTTGGTGGTGCCATCCAGTGGATCGATAACCCATTGAACATCCTGCTCTTCACCAGCGTGTTCACCGCTTTCTTCGGTGATAATGGTGTGCTGCGGGTAAGATTTGCGAATGGTTTCGATAATAATCGCTTCAGCGGCTTTATCGACGTTGGTCACAAAATCATTGCTGCCTTTCTGGCTGGTTTCTACGGTGTCTGGCGTTTCGTAGTGCTTGGCAATTAAATTACCCGCCTTGCGCGCGGCGCGCACGGCGATGTTCAGCATCGGATGCATCGGTCTCTCTCACTGGATGTTAAAGAACGGGAAAAAACGGCGCATATAATAACAGCGAAATCTGCTTATGTCTCCGTTTTATGGTAGCATGCCCGAATAATCTTTAGCCGAAGAACCATAATGCTGCAAAATATTCGAATCGTACTGGTAGAAACCTCCCACACCGGCAATATGGGCTCTGTAGCCCGCGCGATGAAAACCATGGGCTTAACTAACCTGTGGCTGGTCAACCCACTGGTCAAACCCGATTCACAGGCGATAGCCCTCGCCGCGGGCGCCAGCGATGTGATCGGCAACGCGCAGATCGTCGATACCCTTGATGAAGCCCTGGCGGGCTGCAGCCTGGTGGTGGGTACCAGCGCGCGCTCCCGCACACTGCCGTGGCCAATGCTCGATCCGCGCGAATGCGGCCTGAAAAGCGTCGCCGAGGGGCAGCATGCGCCGGTGGCGCTGGTCTTTGGCCGCGAACGCGTTGGCCTGACCAACGAAGAGCTGCAGAAGTGCCACTACCACGTGGCGATCGCCGCGAACCCGGAGTACAGCTCGTTGAACCTGGCGATGGCGGTGCAGGTTATCGCTTATGAAGTGCGGATGGCATGGCTGGCGACGCAGGAGCAGGCGCAGCCTGCGGTTGACCATGAAGAGGCGCCGTACCCGCTGGTGGACGATCTGGAGCGTTTCTACGGCCATCTTGAGCAGACGCTGCTGGCGACGGGCTTCATCCGCCCGAATCATCCGGGGCAGGTGATGAACAAGCTGCGTCGTCTGTTCACCCGCGCGCGTCCGGAAAGTCAGGAGCTGAACATTCTGCGCGGCATGCTGGCGTCTATTGAGCAGCAGAATAAAGGTAAGTAAGCGCGTTAACGCCGGATGGCGCTTCGCTTATCCGGCCTACGAATCTACATCTCTGTTGTAGCCCGGGCGAGGCCTTTGGCCGACCCCGGGAGCGGCTCGAAATTAATAACGGCACGGAAAGCCAAATACCTGACTAAAACAGTCAAGTAAATAGTTGACCAAATTACTCGGGAATGTCAGACTTGGCCCTGCTATGCAATACCCATATTAATAAAAAGCCCGGCCAGGGGCGAGTTTGAGGTTAAGTAAGACATGAGACTGACATCTAAAGGGCGTTATGCCGTGACCGCGATGCTTGACGTTGCGCTCAACTCTGAAACGGGCCCGGTGCCGTTGGCAGATATTTCAGAGCGTCAGGGAATTTCGCTTTCCTATCTGGAACAGCTGTTCTCTCGCCTGCGTAAAAATGGCCTGGTTTCCAGCGTTCGTGGTCCAGGCGGTGGTTATCTGTTAGGTAAAGATGCCAGCAGCATCGCCGTCGGCGAAGTGATCAGCGCGGTAGACGAATCCGTTGACGCGACCCGTTGCCAGGGCAAAGGCGGCTGTCAGGGCGGCGATAAGTGCCTGACTCACGCGCTGTGGCGCGATTTGAGCGAACGCCTGACCGGCTTCCTGAACAATATCACCCTGGGTGAACTGGTGAATAACCAGGAGATCCTTGATGTGTCCGGCCGTCAGCATCAGCACGAAACCCAGCGCAATGCGCGCACCCAGGACGCGATCAACGTTAAGCTGCGCGCCTGAGTGACCCGTCCCGTTTCGGACTGCGGCTGACAGGGCGAGGCAGCACGAAACGGTCGGGACAACGATTATAAAGAGCTTTCAGAATCAGGCCGGGATGCGCCAGCATTCCGTGTACTCGGTCGTACATCAAGCCGGTTGCCTGATTCCTTGCATTGAGTGATGTACGGAGTTTAAGAGCAATGAAATTACCGATTTATCTCGATTACTCCGCAACCACGCCGGTGGACCCGCGTGTTGCCGAGAAAATGATGCAGTTCCTGACCATGGACGGGACCTTTGGTAACCCGGCCTCCCGTTCCCACCGTTTTGGCTGGCAGGCTGAAGAGGCGGTTGATATCGCCCGCAATCAGATTGCCGAGCTGGTCGGTGCCGACCCGCGCGAAATCGTCTTTACCTCTGGTGCGACTGAATCCGACAACCTGGCGATCAAGGGTGCAGCCAACTTTTATCAGAAAAAAGGCAAGCACATCATCACCAGCAAAACCGAGCATAAAGCGGTTCTGGATACCTGCCGTCAGCTGGAGCGTGAAGGCTTCGAGGTGACCTACCTGGCGCCGCAGCGCAACGGGATTATCGATCTCAAAGAGCTGGAAGCGGCGATGCGTGACGACACCATCCTGGTTTCCATCATGCATGTGAATAACGAAATCGGCGTGGTGCAGGATATCGCTACCATCGGCGAGATGTGTCGCGCCCGCGGTATCATTTACCACGTAGACGCCACCCAGAGCGTGGGCAAGCTGCCTATCGATCTGAGCCAGCTGAAGGTGGACCTGATGTCCTTCTCCGGCCATAAAATCTATGGTCCGAAAGGCATTGGCGCGCTGTACGTTCGCCGGAAACCGCGTATCCGTATCGAAGCGCAGATGCACGGCGGTGGCCACGAGCGCGGTATGCGTTCTGGTACTTTGCCTGTTCACCAGATCGTCGGCATGGGTGAAGCTTACCGTATCGCCAAAGAAGAGATGGAAAGCGAAATGGCGCGTCTGCGCACGCTGCGCAACCGTCTGTGGAACGGCGTGAAGGATATGGAAGAAGTTTATCTCAACGGCGACCTCGAGCAGGGCGCGCCGAACATTCTTAACGTCAGCTTCAACTACGTTGAAGGTGAGTCGCTGATTATGGCGCTGAAAGACCTGGCGGTTTCCTCCGGTTCAGCCTGTACTTCCGCGAGCCTTGAGCCATCCTACGTGCTGCGCGCGTTAGGCATGACTGATGAACTGGCGCACAGCTCTATTCGTTTCTCTTTAGGTCGTTTCACTACCGAAGAAGAGATTGACTACACCATCAAACTGGTTCGTAACTCCATCGGCCGTCTGCGCGATCTTTCTCCGCTGTGGGAAATGTTTAAGCAGGGCGTGGATTTGAACAGTATTGAATGGTCACATCACTAATTCGGCACCGATAAGGAGAATTCAACATGGCATACAGCGAAAAAGTTATCGATCATTACGAGAATCCGCGCAACGTCGGCTCTTTTGACAACAGCGACGAGAACGTCGGCAGCGGTATGGTCGGCGCGCCGGCCTGCGGCGACGTGATGAAGTTGCAGATTAAAGTCAACAATGAAGGTATCATTGAAGACGCGCGCTTCAAAACCTACGGCTGCGGTTCCGCCATCGCTTCCAGCTCCCTGGTCACCGAGTGGGTGAAGGGCAAATCCCTGGACGAAGCGCAGGCGATCAAGAACACCGATATCGCCGATGAACTGGAACTGCCGCCGGTGAAAATTCACTGCTCTATTCTGGCGGAAGACGCGATTAAAGCCGCGATTGCGGATTACAAAAGCAAACGTGAAGCAAAATAATTAGTTGAGGTTTTGTTATGTCGATTACTCTTAGCGACAGTGCTGCAGCGCGAGTCAATGCCTTTCTGGCGAACCGCGGTAAAGGGTTTGGCCTGCGCCTGGGCGTGAGAACCTCCGGCTGCTCGGGAATGGCCTATGTACTGGAGTTTGTTGACGAGCCGGCGGCAGAAGACACCGTGTTTGAAGACAAAGGCGTGAAGGTCGTGATCGACGGCAAAAGTCTGCAATTCCTCGACGGCACTCAGCTGGACTTCGTCAAAGAAGGCCTCAACGAAGGGTTCAAGTTCACCAACCCTAACGTCAAAGACGAGTGCGGCTGCGGCGAAAGCTTTAACGTATAATCGGTCATCCCCAACCCCACCGCGGTTACGCCGCGCGTGGGGTTTTCATTTAGATGCATGACCCTGAGGTTACTATGGACTATTTCACCCTCTTCGGGTTACCAGCCAGCTATACCCTCTCGCTTGAACAACTGGCTGTCCGGTATCAGGATCTGCAGCGCCAGTACCATCCGGATAAATTTGCCAGCGCGCCTGCTGCGGAACAGCTTGCGGCGGTTCAGCATTCCGCGACCATAAACCAGGCCTGGCAGACGCTGCGCCATCCGTTGACCCGGGCGGAATACCTCCTCTCGCTTCATGGCTTCGATCTGGCTAGCGAGCAGCATACCGTTCGCGATACCGCATTCCTGATGGAACAGCTGGAGCTACGCGAAGAGCTCGACGAGATCGGTAAGGCGAAAGACGATGCGCGGCTGGAAGCCTTTATCAAACGAGTGAAAGCGCTGTTTGATACCCGCCATCAACTGATGGTTGACCAATTGCATAATGAGAGCTGGGAGGCGGCGGCGGATACGGTACGTAAGCTCCGTTTTCTTGATAAACTGCGCAGCAGTGCTGAAGAACTCGAAGAAAAACTGCTCGATTTTTAATTTTCGGAAGCAATTATGGCCTTATTACAAATTAGTGAGCCCGGCCTGAGCGCCGCGCCGCACCAGCGTCGTCTGGCGGCCGGTATCGACCTGGGCACCACCAATTCTCTGGTGGCTACCGTGCGTAGCGGCCAGGCCGAAACCTTGCCCGACCATCAAGGCCGCTATCTGCTGCCGTCGGTGGTGAACTACCACGCTTCGGGGCTGACCGTCGGCTATGATGCCCGGCTTAACGCCGCCCAGGATCCTGCCAATACCATCAGCTCGGTGAAGCGAATGATGGGGCGCTCCCTCGCCGATATTCAAAACCGCTACCCGCATCTGCCGTATCAGCTGCAGGCCAGTGAAAACGGCCTGCCGATGATCCAGACCGCCGGCGGCCTGCTGAACCCGATTCGCGTCTCCGCCGACATCCTGAAAGCGCTGGCTGCCCGGGCAACCGAAGCGCTGGCTGGTGAACTCGACGGCGTGGTGATCACCGTTCCCGCTTATTTCGACGACGCTCAGCGTCAGGGGACCAAAGACGCGGCGCGTCTGGCGGGGCTGCACGTGCTGCGCCTGCTCAATGAGCCGACCGCGGCGGCTATCGCCTACGGCCTCGATTCCGGTCAGGAAGGGGTAATTGCGGTCTACGATCTCGGCGGCGGCACCTTTGATATTTCCATTCTGCGCTTAAGCCGCGGGGTGTTTGAAGTGCTGGCGACCGGTGGTGACTCGGCGCTCGGCGGCGATGATTTCGACCATCTGCTGGCCGACTATCTGCGCGAGCAGGCGGGCTTCAGCGACCGCAGCGATAACCGCCTGCAGCGTGAGCTGCTGGATGCCGCCATCGCGGCGAAAATCGCCCTCAGCGATGCCGAGGCAGTGCACGTCGAGGTCGGCGGCTGGCAGGGCGATATCACCCGCAGCCAGTTTAACGATCTGATTGCCCCGCTGGTAAAACGCACTTTACTGGCCTGCCGTCGCGCGCTGAAAGACGCCGGCGTTGAGGCGCAAGAGGTGCTGGAAGTGGTGATGGTCGGCGGTTCCACTCGCGTGCCGCTGGTGCGCGAACGCGTTGGCGAATTCTTTGGCCGCACCCCGCTGACCTCCATCGACCCGGACAAAGTCGTCGCCATCGGCGCGGCGATTCAGGCGGATATTCTGGTCGGCAACAAGCCGGACAGCGAACTGCTGCTGCTCGACGTTATCCCGCTGTCGTTAGGGCTGGAGACCATGGGCGGCCTGGTGGAGAAAGTGATCCCGCGTAATACCACCATTCCGGTGGCCCGCGCGCAGGAGTTTACCACCTTCAAAGATGGTCAGACGGCGATGTCCATTCATGTGATGCAGGGCGAGCGTGAGCTGGTGCAGGATTGCCGCTCGCTGGCGCGTTTTGCGCTGCGCGGGATCCCGGCTCTGCCAGCGGGCGGGGCGCATATTCGCGTCACCTTCCAGGTCGATGCCGACGGTCTGCTGAGCGTCACGGCGATGGAAAAATCGACCGGCGTGGAAGCCTCTATCCAGGTGAAACCGTCTTACGGTCTGACCGATGGCGAAATCGCCACCATGATTAAAGATTCGATGAGCTACGCCGAACAGGATGTCCAGGCGCGCATGCTGGCTGAACAGAAAGTGGAAGCAGCCCGCGTCCTGGAGAGCCTGACAAGCGCGCTGGCCGCCGACGCCGCGCTGTTAAGCGCCGCGGAGCGTCAGGTTATCGATGCCGCTGCGGAGCAGGTACGCGCCGCGGCGGCAGGCGACGACGCCGACGCCATTAAAGAAGCGATTAAAAATATCGACACACAAACCCAGGAATTCGCCGCCCGCCGTATGGATCAGTCGGTCCGTATCGCGCTGAAAGGCCAATCCGTGGACGAGGTTTAAAATGCCAAAAATTGTATTTCTGCCCCACCAGGACCTGTGTCCGGATGGCATCGTTGTGGAAGCTGAGACTGGTGAAACTATTCTGGATGCGGCGCTGCGTAGCGGCATCGAGATTGAACACGCCTGCGAAAAATCCTGTGCCTGCACCACCTGCCACTGCATCGTGCGTGAAGGCTTTGACTCGCTGGCGGAAAGTACCGAAGATGAAGACGATATGCTGGATAAAGCCTGGGGACTGGAACCGGACAGCCGCCTGAGCTGTCAGGCGCGCGTCACCGACGAAGATCTGGTCGTTGAGATCCCGCGTTACACCATCAACCACGCACGCGAGCATTAATATGGCACTGAAATGGACCGACAGCCGTGAAATCGGCGAAGCGCTGTACGACGCTTATCCGGATCTCGATCCGAAAACCGTTCGCTTTACCGACATGCATCAGTGGATTTGCGATCTGGAAGAGTTCGATGACGACCCAAACGCATCCAATGAAAAAATTCTCGAGGCGATTCTGTTAGTCTGGTTAGACGAAGCCGAATAATTTTCGCGTTATGATTTATGCGACGGTATTAAGTCGGATAAATCATCGAGCGAGAGAACATTACGGGCTGCCATACGGTGGCCCGTTTGCTAAGAAGGATAATGATAATGACCGAAGCCATGAAGATTACGCTTTCTACTCAGCCAGCCGATGCGCGCTGGGGAGAAAAGGCGTCTTACAGCATTAATAACGACGGCATCGCCCTGCACCTCAACGGCAAAGACGACCTGGGCCTGATTCAGCGCGCGGCGCGTAAAATTGACGGTATGGGCATCAAACATGTCGCGTTAAGCGGCGAAGGCTGGGACACCGACCGCGCGTGGGCGTTCTGGGCGGGTTATAAAGGTCCGAAAGGCACCCGTAAAGTTGAATGGCCGACCCTGGACGATGCGCAGCGTAGCGAGCTGGACAACCGTCTGACCATTATTGACTGGGTGCGCGACACCATCAACGCGCCGGCGGAAGAGCTGGGCCCGGAGCAGCTGGCACAGCGCGCCGTGGACCTGCTGTGCAGCGTGGCGGGCGAGCAGATGAGCTATCGCATCACCAAAGGCGAAGATCTGCGTGAGCAGGGCTATCTCGGTCTGCACACCGTAGGCCGCGGCTCCGAGCGTCCGCCGGTCCTGCTGGCGCTGGATTATAACCCGACCGGCGATAAAGAAGCCCCGGTATACGCCTGCCTGGTGGGCAAAGGCATCACTTTTGATTCCGGCGGCTACAGCATCAAACAGAGCGCCTTTATGGATTCAATGAAATCCGATATGGGCGGCGCGGCGACCATCACCGGCGCGCTGGCTTTTGCCATTACCCGCGGGCTGAACAAGCGCGTGAAGCTCTACCTGTGCTGCGCCGACAACCTGATCAGTGGTAACGCCTTTAAACTCGGCGATATTATTCATTATCGTAACGGCAAAACCGTTGAAGTGATGAACACTGACGCCGAAGGCCGCCTGGTGCTGGCGGATGGCCTGATTGACGCTTCGGCGCAGAAGCCGGCGCTGATCATCGATGCCGCCACCCTGACCGGCGCGGCGAAAACCGCGTTGGGTAATGACTACCACGCGCTGTTCAGCTTTGACGATGCGCTGGCGAATCGCCTGCTGGCGAGCGCCCAGGCGGAAAACGAAGCCTTCTGGCGTCTGCCGCTGGCCGAGTTCCACCGCAACCAGCTGCCGTCGAACTTCGCTGAACTGAACAACACCGGCAGTGCCGCCTATCCGGCTGGCGCCAGTACCGCGGCGGGTTTCCTGTCCCACTTCGTGGAAAACTACCATCAGGGCTGGCTGCATATCGACTGTTCGGCAACCTACCGTAAATCTGCCGTTGAGCAGTGGTCGGCGGGCGCGACGGGTCTTGGCGTGCGTACCATTGCTAACCTGCTGACGGCTGAGTAACGGCCTTGCCGGGGGCGCTACGCTTACCCGGCCAGGAAAACCGTATGCCCGCGTGGACGAATGGCCGCCGGGCAATTCATTGTGAAGTAGCCAAACTATGTCTGATACGAAAAATGAATTAGAAACCCTGCTGGAGAAAGCGGCGACCGAGCCTGCCCACCGTCCGGCATTTTTCAGCGCGCTGCTGGAGGCGACCGTCTGGGTACCCGGCAGTGCAGCCGATGGTGAGCAGATTGTCGAAGACAGCGCGCTGGATCTGCAGCACTGGGAAAAAGATGACGGCAGCTCGGTGATCCCGTTCTTTACCTCGCTGGAGGCGCTGCAGCAGGCGGTGGAAGACGAACAGGCTTTCGTGATGATGCCGGCCCGTACGCTGATGGCGATGACGCTGGGCGAATCGCTGTTCCTCAACCCGAAGCTGCCGAGCGGCAAAGAGTTCACCCCGCGTGAAATCAGCCATCTGCTCGGGGAAGAGGGCAGCCCGCTCAGCACCCAGACGGTGCTGGAAGGGGGCGAAGCGCTGTTATTGTCTGAAGTCGCTGACCCGCCGGCGCAGATGGTCGATTCGCTGACCACGCTGTTCAAAACGCTGAAAACCGTCAAGCGGGCGTTCCTGTGCTCGATCAAAGAGCACGCCGACGCGCCCGCTAATCTGCTGATCGGTATTGAAGCGGAAGGGGATATCGAGTCCATTATTCAGACCACCGGCAGCGTGGCGACCGATACCCTGCCCGGCGATGAGCCGATCGATATTTGTCAGGTGGTGGAAGGCGAGAAGGGCATCAGCCACTTTATGATTGCCCATATCACACCGTTCTATGAAAAGCGCTGGGGCAGCTTCCTGCGCGATTTCAAACAAAACCGCATTATCTGACAGCGGGGGCGGCTGCCCCCGCTGTTTCTTTATGCTTCCAGTGTGAGGCCGAAAATCGGCTTTGCCAGGGTTAATGCAGCGCAGCAAAGATCCGCGGATAGGCTGACACCATGTTATAGATAAGGAATCCCGTCACACACAGCGTGACAATGCCGTTGAAGAGCGCCATATCCCCACGCCATGCCCGACATCTCTCCTCACCCAGCAAAGAACGTAGCGCTGCCACCAGCCCGCCGATCAGCATAAACGCCAGTAACACCCCTGCCATCTGGGCGATAACAATGTACCAGCCCAGCGGCGTATTCACGCCCCTGGCGCTCATCAGCGCGATCTGTGCCGGCAAAATCGTCTGGAACCCCAGCGTGAGTATCATGAGAAGGCGCAGGTCCGCCAGCTGAGCGTCGAACGTGCGGGCCAGACGCCGGGCGTCACGCAGGAGCAGCACCCCTGACGCCACCGCCGCGGCAACGCTGACGTGCTGGAGAATAAAAATATATAACGCCAGGGTCCCGGATCCGACCCGGGATAAAAAGAACAGATTGCAAAAGACGATGATCAGCAGGCCAAATTTTATGCCCCAGGCACGGAGTACCTCGCCGGGCCAGCGCCGGCTTGACGCAGGGTTATGCATCATCCACGCGGCAAGGGTCGACTTACCGTAACCGGGCGCGAGCAGCACCATCAGAAAACCCAGCAGCGCCTGATGGCCATAGGTGATCAGCGGGACCTCTTCCAGAGTGACCCCGAGAAAGCGGGTATAAACAGAAACCGGCGCAGGCACCAGGCTTAACCATGTCCGGTTCCATTGCGGCCAAAAATAAAGAATGACGCCGCCCGCCAGCAGGCCAGCTATGCCTCCCAGCCAGGGACGGCGCGGTGAATCAGCAGAATGTGGGTTGGAGACTAATGCCATTTTCACTCCTTGTGGTGACATCAGGTTACGGATAAAACGCTCCCTCCTGGAGCAGGCCCCGGCGGCGCGCGTTAATCGCGTCATCCGGGGTGAGATAGTGAATTAGTCAGGACAGCCTTCGAGCCTGGCGTAAAGATCCTCATGAATATATTCCAGCTCCAGCAAGGCGCCATCGCGTGCCTCATTGAGGGTCTGCTGATGCTGCCATTTGTCGTGACTCTCCTCGCTGCCGGCAAAGATCCCCTGCAGATATTCAATCAGTGACGATTCTGCCAGCCAGAGATCATTCTCTTTACCCTCGAAGCGGACAACAGGATATTCACCTTGTTCATCACGTTCAGTGACATAGATAAATACCTGCTGATCGCCGGCGTGGCTGATGCGAATCAGGGCAGGAAGACGCGGATCGTCGTTCCAGACGGGCATCAGCTCTTCAAAGTCCAGTCCGGCCATATCAAGACCATTCATGTAATAAGCATCTTCATCCAGCGAGTCGGAAAGCAGGACGCCATGTTCATCAATGGAGTCCACAACCCATTCCAGTACCAGCTGTCCGTGGGGGCTTTTCAGTTGGCAATCGTAGACCAACAGCGCTTTCAGACTCTCCGGAAGCGCCACGGTTTCGCTATTTTGCGGGTTACGATATTTCCGTACCCGCAGGCGATCCACTTCATCTACGGGCATCGGTTTCGGAGTGGGATTGCGGTTGTACTTATGTACGACATCCATGAGATCCGGTAATGAAAATGCCATTATTCAATTTCCTTATATAGTGAGTGGCAGTAAAGCGAATACGGCAGGTACAAACCCTGCGGCAGCACAGAGTAACCGGTTTAGCGAGAAGCAGAAGGAAGGGAGAGGGAAAATCAGAAATTATTTAGTGACCGCGGGACGGGAGGCCCGCGGTCACGCCGTGTTTACGGAGCGGCAGGGGCCGGTTCAATCGGCAGATCGCTCCGCGCGCCCCATTCGCTCCAGGAGCCGTCGTACAGGCAGACGCCGTTCACGCCAAGCGTGGTGAGCGCCAGCACGACCACCGCCGCCGTCACCCCCGATCCGCAGCTGGCGATGATTGGCCGTTCAAAATCGACACCCTGACGTAAAAAGATGTCGTTCAGCTCGTCGACGGTTTTCAGTTCGCCGTTAATCACCAGCTCCGTCCACGGCACGTTAAGCGCGCCAGGGATATGCCCGCGACGCAGGCCCGGGCGCGGTTCGTCGGCCTGGCCGTTAAACCGGGCCGCCGGACGCGCATCGACAATCTGCGCCGACCCTTCATGGCTGACCAGCAGGACGTCGGTCAGGCGCTTAATTTGTTGGGGATCGAAACGCACGTCGAATTCCCCTTCGGCCACCTCGGGCACGCCTTGCTCCAGCGGCAGTTCGTCACGTCGCCAGCCCTCCAGCCCACCGGCCAGTATGGACACCTTCTCCACGCCAAAGGTGCGCAGCATCCACCAGGCGCGAGGCGCGGAAAACAGATTGCCTTCGTCATAAACCACCAGGTGCTTATCGCTGCAGACGCCCAGCTCGCGCATGGCGACGGCAAACGCCTCGGCGCGCGGCATCATATGCGGCAGCGGGCTGGTGTGATCGGACAGCGCCTCGATATCGAAAAACAGCGCGTTCGGCACGTGGCCGGCGCGGTATTCCGCGGCCATATCGCGCAGGGCCTCCTGCCCGGCGGGCGCCATACGGGCGTCGATAATCTGGATCTCCGGGTCATCAATATGTTCTGCCAGCCAGTCGGCGGCGACAAAAAACGAGGTGGACATGGGTGCCTCCGTTTTACAATTCATGACTGAATTGTCGGCGTTTTATCTCACGCTGACAAGTTAAGGACGTCAGAGTGGGGACGACGTCACGGCACTTTTCTGATTAATCGGCAGAAACCCGCGTCATCACTGTTGAGAAGTGCCGCCTTAACGCATAATAAAAAGTGATAATTTGCATCAGGCCCACCGGCCGAGGGGTTAGAAGGATGAAACCATTTCGTTTAGCGGCGCTGTCACTGGCGCTCCTTACCGCATTTTCATTAACCGGGTGTGATGACAGCGGTACGCCGCAGGCCACGGCCCCGGCGCCAGCTGCGGATAGCAACCCAGGCGCGACGGCAAAACCGGACCGCGCCCAGCTGGCGGCGCTGGCGGAAAAAAGCCAGGGCAAAGCGCTGACGCTGCTCGACGCCTCGGAGGTGCAACTGGATGGCGCCGCGACCCTGGTGCTGACGTTTTCCGTGCCGCTGCAGCCGGACCAGGATTTCTCCCGCAGCGTGCATCTGGTCGACAAGAAAAGCGGTAAGGTGGACGGTGCCTGGGAGCTGGCGCCGAATCTGAAAGAGCTGCGTCTGCGTCACCTTGAGCCAAAGCGCGAGCTGATTGTCTCGGTCGACCCGACGCTGACCGCCCTGAACAAGGCCACGCTCGACAAACCGTTCGAGAAGACCCTGACCACCCGCGATATCGCACCGAGCGTTGGTTTCGCCAGCCGCGGCTCGCTGCTGCCGGGCAACGTGGTCGCCGGGCTGCCGGTGATGGCGCTGAACGTTGATAATGTCGACGTTAACTTCTTCCGTATTAAGCCGGAATCACTCTCCGCGTTTGTCAGCCAGTGGGAATACCGTAACTCGTTAAGCAACTGGGAGTCTGACGAGCTGCTGAAGATGGCGGATCTGGTCTATACTGGCCGCTTCGATCTCAACCCGGCACGCAATACCCGCGAAAAGCTGCTGCTGCCGCTGAACGATATCAAGCCGCTCCAGCAGCCGGGCGTCTACGTGGCGGTGATGAACCCGGCGGGCCATTATAGCTACAGCAACGCGGCGACGCTGTTTACCCTCAGCGATATCGGCGTCTCGGCGCATCGCTACCACAATCGGCTGGACGTCTTTACCCAGAGCCTGGAAAACGGCGCCGCCCAGTCTGGTATCGACGTCCAGCTGCTCAACGCCAAAGGACAGACCCTGGCGGAGGCGAAAAGCGACAGCCAGGGCCACGTTACTCTGCAAACCGATAAAGAAGCCGCGCTGCTGCTGGCGCGTAAAGAGGGGCAGACGACGCTGCTCGATCTCAAGTTGCCGGCGCTGGATCTGGCGGAATTCTCTATCGCAGGGGCGCCCGGCTTTAGCAAACAGTTCTTTATGTTTGGCCCGCGCGATCTCTATCGGCCGGGCGAAACGGTAATCCTCAATGCGCTGTTGCGCGATAGCGACGGCAAGCCGCTGGCGGAGCAGCCGGTGAAGCTGGAGGTGGTTCAGCCGGACGGCCAGGTGATCCGTTCGGTGATGAGCAAACCGGTGAATGGTCTGTACCAGTTCACTTATCCGCTCGACAGCGGCGCGGCTACCGGCATGTGGCACATTCGCGCCAGCACCGGCGATAACCAGCCGCGCGAGTGGGACTTCCACGTCGAAGACTTTATGCCGGAACGCATGGCCCTGAACCTGACGCCGCAGGCTGCGCCAGTCGCGCCGGATGCCGACGTCACCTTTGCCGTCAGCGGCGCTTATCTCTACGGCGCGCCGGCCAGCGGCAACCAGCTGCAGGGCAAGCTGTTCCTGCGCCCGCTGCGCGACGCCGTCGCCGCGCTGCCGGGCTTCCAGTTCGGCGATATTGCGGAAGAAAACCTCTCCCGTAGTCTGGATGAAGTCCAGCTGACGCTGGACGAAAAAGGCCATGGCGAAGTGACCACCTCAAGCCAGTGGCAGGATAGCCATTCGCCGCTGCAGGTGGTGTTGCAGGCGAGCCTGCTGGAATCCGGGGGGCGTCCGGTGACCCGTACCGTACAGCAGCCGATCTGGCCCGCCGGGGCGCTGCCGGGGATCCGCCCGCAATTTACGCTGAAGGACGTTTACGATTACCGCACCGATACCACCGTGAAGCAGCCGGTGGTCGATGAGAACAGTAACGCTGCGTTTGATATCGTCTATGCCGACGCCAAAGGCGAGAAAAAAGCGGTCTCGGGCCTGCAGGTACGGCTGATCCGCGAGCGCCGCGACTACTACTGGAACTGGTCCGATAGCGAAGGCTGGCAGTCGCAGTTCGATCAGAAAGATCTGCAGGAGGGCGAGGAGTCGCTGGATCTGCAGGCCGGACAAACCGGCAAAGTGAGCTTCCCGGTAGAGTGGGGCTCCTATCGCCTGGAGGTGAAAGGGCCGGACGACGTGGTCAGCAGCGTGCGCTTCTGGGCCGGCTATAGCTGGCAGGATAACAGCGAAGGTACCGGCGCGGCGCGTCCTGACCGGGTCACCATGAAGCTGGATAAACCGAGTTATAAACCGGGCGACACCATCAAGCTGCATATTGCCGCCCCGGCGGCGGGTAAAGGCTACGCGATGGTGGAATCCAGCGAAGGGCCGCTGTGGTGGCAGGAAATTGACGTCCCGGCGGAGGGGATGGATCTGTCTATTCCGGTGGATAAAGCCTGGAACCGCCACGATCTCTACCTCAGCACGCTGGTGGTTCGCCCCGGCGATAAATCCCGCTCGGCGACGCCGAAACGCGCGGTGGGTCTGCTGCATCTGCCGCTGGGCGATGAAAACCGCCGCCTGACGCTGGCGCTGGAAGCGCCGGACAAAATGCGCCCCAACCAGCCGCTGACGGTGAAAGTGAAAGCCAGCGTCAAAGAGGGCGAGGCGCCGAAACAGGTCAACGTCCTGCTCTCGGCGGTGGATAGCGGGGTACTGAATATCACCGATTACGCTACCCCGGATCCGTGGAACGCCTTCTTTGGCCAGAAGCGTTACGGCGCAGATATCTATGACATCTACGGCCAGGTGATCGAAGGGCAGGGACGTGTGGCCAGCCTGCGCTTCGGCGGCGATGGCGACGAGTTAAAACGCGGCGGCAAACCGCCGGTCAACCACGTGACGATCGTCGCCCAGCAGGCGCAGCCGGTGGTATTGAACGATCAGGGCGAAGGCACGGTGACGTTACCCATTGGCGATTTTAACGGCGAGCTGCGGGTGATGGCCCAGGCGTGGACGGCGGATGACTTCGGCAGCAGCGAAGATAAAGTGGTGGTGGCCGCCCCGGTCATCGCCGAACTGAACACCCCGCGCTTCCTCGCCAGCGGCGATACCACACGGCTGGCGCTGGATCTCAGCAATCTAACCGATAAACCGCAAACCCTGCAGGTACATCTTACCGCCAGCGGGCTGGTGACCTTGACCGATGGCCAACTGCCACCGGTGCAACTGGCGCCGGGGGCGCGCAGCACGCTGTTTATACCGGTGAGCGCGCTGGCGGGATTCGGCGATGGTCAGGTCAATGCTACTATCAGCGGCCTGAGTCTGCCGGGAGAAACCTTCGCCCCGCTGCAGAAACAGTGGAGAATCGGCGTCCGTCCGGCGTTCCCGGCCCAGACTGTCAACAGCGGCGCGGTGCTACAGCCCGGCGAAAGCTGGCAGGCGCCGGCGGCGCAGAGCCAGGGGTTCGCCCCGCAAACGCTGCAGGGCCAACTGCTGCTCAGCGGGAAACCGCCGTTGAACCTCGCGCGCTATATCCGTGAGCTGAAAGCCTATCCTTACGGCTGCCTTGAGCAGACCGCCAGCGGCCTGTTCCCGTCGCTGTACACCAGCGCGGCGCAGCTAAAAGCGCTGGGCATCAGCGGCGATAGCGATGAAAAACGCCGCGCGGCAATCGATGTTGGTATCTCACGCCTGCTGCAGATGCAACTGGAAAACGGCGGCTTTGCGTTGTGGGATAAAGAGGGGCCGGAAGAGTACTGGCTGACCGCCTACGCCATGGACTTCCTCGTCCGCGCGGGCGAGCAGGGCTATAGCGTACCGGTCAACGCCATTAATAAAGGTAACGAACGCCTGCTGCGCTATCTGCAGGAGCCGGGGCTGATGACCGTGCGCTACAGCGATGACGCCCAGGCCAGCCGCTTTGCCGCCCAGGCATACGCCGCGCTGGTGCTGGCGCGTCAGCAAAAAGCCCCGCTCGGCGCATTGCGTGAAATCTGGAGCCGTCACGACCAGGCGCGATCCGGCTTGCCGCTGCTGCAGCTCGGCATTGCGCTGAAAACCATGGGCGATGCGCCGCGCGGCGATGAGGCCATGAAGCTGGCGGTTGCCACCCCGCGCCAGGATGAGAATCGTTGGCTGGGCGATTACGGTAGCCCGCTTCGCGATGACGCCCTGAAGCTGGCGCTGCTGGAAGAGAACAGGCTGCTGCCGGAGGTGCAAAACACGCTGTTGAGCACGCTGTCGGAAGAGGCCTACGGCCAGCGCTGGCTGTCGACCCAGGAAACCAACGCCCTGATCCTTGCCGGACGTACGCTTGCCGACCTGCCGGGCAACTGGCAGGCGCAAACCTCGCTGCAGGCTGAGCCGCTGGCCGGCGACAAAGCGCAAACCCGTAACCTCGACGGCGATCGGCTGGCGACGCTGCAGGTGAGTAATACCGGCAGTCAGCCGCTGTGGCTGCGTCTCGACAGCAGCGGTTATCCGCAAAGCGCGCCACAGCCGGGTGGCAACGTGTTGGGGATTGAACGCGCTATTTTCGATACCCACGGCCAGCAGAAATCGCTGACCTCGTTGCGCAGCGGCGAACTGGTGCTGGTGAAGCTGGAGGTGACCGCCAAACGCAATGTGCCTGACGCGCTGGTGGTCGATCTGCTGCCGGCCGGTCTGGAGCTGGAAAACCAGAATCTGGCCAACAGCAGCGCCAGCCTGCAGGAGAATGGCGACGCGGTGCAAAATCTCCTTAACCAGATGCAGCAGGCGGATATTCAGCATATCGAGTTCCGTGACGACCGTTTCGTCGCCGCTGTCGCTGTCAATGAAGGCCAGCCGGTGACGCTGGTCTATCTGGCGCGGGCGGTGACGCCGGGCACTTATCAGGTCCCGCAGCCCCAGGTGGAATCGATGTATGTGCCGCAGTGGCGGGCGACCGGGGCGGCCAGCGGTCCGCTCACCGTGACGCCGTAAATGCGCGTATTGTCTCGGGTTAAACGCCGCTGGCGCTGGCTGGCGGCGTTTATTTTTCTGCTGTGGCTGGCGGTGCTGGCCGCCGATCGCCTGTGGCCGCTGCCGCTGCAGGACGTCACGCCTGCCCGCGTGGTGGTGGCGGAAGACGGCACGCCGCTCTGGCGCTTTGCCGATACGCAGGGCGTCTGGCGTTATCCGGTGACTCTCGCCGACGTGTCGCCGCGCTATCTGCAGGCGCTCATCCAGTATGAAGACCGCTGGTTCTGGAAACATCCAGGGGTCAATCCCTTCGCGGTGCTGCGCGCCGCCTGGCAGGATTTAACCTCCGGGCGGGTCATTTCCGGCGGCAGCACGCTCACCATGCAGGTCGCGCGTCTGCTCGACCCTCATCCGCGCACCTTCGGCGGCAAGCTACGCCAGCTATGGCGAGCGCTGCAGCTGGAGTGGCATCTGTCAAAAAACGACATTCTTACCCTCTATCTGAACCGCGCGCCGTTTGGCGGCACCTTACAGGGGATCGGCGCGGCCAGCTGGGCTTATCTTGGCAAACCGCCCGCTCAGCTCAGCTACGGCGAGGCGGCGCTGCTGGCGGTGCTGCCCCAGGCGCCCAGTCGTTTGCGCCCGGACCGCTGGCCGCAGCGGGCCCAGGCGGCGCGCGATAAAGTCCTCACGCGTATGGTCAGCCAGGGCGTCTGGCCGCAACGGCCGGTACAGGAAGCGATGGAAGAACCTGTATGGCTATTCCCGCGGCAGATGCCGCAGCTGGCGCCGCTTTTTTCACGCCGGGCGCTGGCGACCAGTGGCGACGAAAAGGTGACGACAACGCTCGATGCCGGGCTCCAGCGGCAGCTTGAGGATCTGGCGCTGAACTGGAAATCGCGCCTGCCGCCGCGCAGTTCACTGGCGATTGTTGTCGTCGATCACACGGATATGAAAGTCCGCGGCTGGGTGGGATCGGCGGATATCACCGACGACAGCCGCTTCGGCCATATTGATATGGTCTCGGCGGTGCGTTCGCCGGGATCGGTGCTGAAACCCTTTGTCTACGCGATGGCGATGGATGACGGGCTGATCCATCCGGCGTCGTTATTACAGGATGTTCCACGACGCTTTAGCGATTATCGTCCCGGCAATTTTGACAGCGGATTTCATGGCCCGGTGAGCGTCAGCGAGGCGCTGGTGCGCTCCCTGAATCTGCCGGCGGTGCAGGTGCTTGAAGCCTACGGGCCCAAACGTTTCGCGGCGAATTTACGCAACGCCGGGCTGCCCCTGACGCTGCCCGCGGGCGCAGAGCCGAACCTGTCGCTGATCCTCGGTGGGGCCGGGGCACGGCTGGAAGATATCGTCGCGGCGTACAGCGCCTTTGCCCGTCACGGCAAGGCGGCGTGGCTGCGCCTGAAGCCCGACGACCCGCTGGTGGAAAGATCGCTGATGTCACCCGGCGCGGCGTGGATTGTCCGGCGCATTTTGGCCGGCGAAGCGCAACCGGTTCCCGATGCCTCACTGCCGCAAGTGGTGCCGCTGGCGTGGAAAACCGGTACCAGCTATGGCTATCGCGATGCGTGGGCGGTCGGCCTCAATGCGCGATATCTGATAGGTATCTGGACCGGACGGCCCGACGGTACGCCGGTGGTGGGCCAGTTTGGCTTCGCCAGCGCCGTGCCGCTGTTAAACCAGGTCAATAATCTGTTGCTGGCGCGCCAGGCGATGAGCCGCGGCGGGCTGCCGGTCGACCCGCGCCCGCAAACGGTGAGCCGCGGGGCTATTTGCTGGCCAGGCGGGCAGGATCTACCGGCCGGTGACAGCAACTGCCGCCGGCGCTTAGCCAGCTGGCTGCTGGATGCCAGCCAGCCACCGACGCTGCTGCTGCCCGGGCAGGAGGGCGTGCGCGGGATCCGCTTCCCGGTGTGGCGCAACGCAGCAGGGGAAAGGGTGGCCGCGGATTGTCCGGGTGCGACTGAAGTCGTTATTGATGTCTGGCCGCTGCCGCTGGAACCGTGGCTGCCGGCCAGGGAGCGCCGTCGCGCGCGTCTGGGGCCGGTATCGAAAGTGTGCCCACCGTTGCAAACTCAGAATGCCGCGCCGCTGGTGTTGTCAGGTATTCGCGAAGGGGCGTTAATAAAACGTCTGCCGGGCGAGGCGCGGGTGATGTTACCCGTGCAAACCAGCGGTGGAGAAGGGCGGCGCTGGTGGTTTATCAACGGCCAGCCGTTAGACGCCGCCGGTGCGACAACCACGCTAACGCTGGATAAGCCTGGCGAGTGGCAGCTGGTGGTCATGGATGAGGCTGGGCAAACGGCGGCCGCCAGTTTCACCTTGCAATAACCAGGGTAAATTTGTTGTTGGCGGTTTGTGTTTCCAATACTCATCTTATTTTAACAAAATGTTACCTTCATCCGTAGGCATCGCCGACGTTGCTCATTATAATGCGCGCCAGGCCATACGATCGTATGCGCAACAACAGAACATTTAATTAGAGGTAATCATGGCTATTGAACGTACTTTTTCCATCATCAAACCAAACGCGGTGGCAAAAAACGTTATTGGCAGCATCTTTTCTCGCTTTGAAGCTGCAGGGTTCAAAATCGTCGGCACCAAAATGCTGCATCTGACCGTTGAGCAGGCTCGCGGTTTCTATGCTGAGCACGAAGGTCGTCCGTTCTTCGATGGTCTGGTTGAATTCATGACCTCCGGCCCGATCGTGGTTTCCGTACTGGAAGGCGAAAATGCGGTTCAGCGTCACCGTGACCTGCTGGGCGCCACCAACCCGGCGAACGCTCTGGCCGGTACCCTGCGCGCTGACTACGCTGACAGCTTCACCGAGAACGGCACCCACGGTTCCGATTCTGTAGAATCCGCTGCTCGCGAAATCGCGTTCTTCTTTGCTGAAGGCGAGGTTTGCCCGCGCACTCGCTAATCTCCTGCGTCTTTCATGCCACAGCATTGTTGGCTTCCTTCGCGCACCCCGGTCACATAGTTATCTATGCTCCCGGGGATTTGCGAACTCGCCGCCTCGCTGTGACCTGAAATACTTTGGAGATACAAACCTCGTCTTTTCGACCGTCGCGGCGTTGGCTGCGCGCGTTCACCCCGGTCACATAGTTATCTATGCTCCCGGGGATTAATGAGAGGCTCCTGCCTCTCACCGGAGGCCAGCCTACGGCTGGTCAAATTCGTTCCCGACGAATTTGTCACTTGCTTGCCGCCTTGCGACAATCGAAAAGCCTTAGAGGATTGAGCAGTCAGTAACAGATTTTTTTTCATTGCTTTGTGCAAACGTGGCAATGATGCGCCAGAATTTGTAGAATATAGCGCCCCTGGACGAGCAGTCGCTCTCCGGGGCGTTTCTTTTTTCAACCCACCTGGGGCCATAACGTGTAATAACGAGGCCGGAAAACATTATGTCTGAACAAATTGTCACGCCTGATACCGCCGCTCTGACGGTGCCGAACAAAGATGCCAAAATCAACCTGCTGGATTTAAACCGTCAGCAGATGCGCGAGTTTTTCAAAAACATGGGCGAGAAGCCTTTCCGCGCCGATCAGGTGATGAAATGGATGTATCACTACTGCTGCGACGACTTTGATGAAATGACCGACATCAACAAAGTCCTGCGCGGCAAACTGAAAGAAGTCGCCGAGATCCGTGCCCCGGAAGTGGTGGAAGAGCAACGCTCAACCGACGGCACCATCAAGTGGGCTATTGCCGTTGGCGATCAGCGCGTCGAGACCGTCTATATCCCGGAAGAAGACCGCGCCACCCTGTGCGTCTCTTCTCAGGTAGGCTGCGCGCTGGAATGTAAATTCTGCTCCACCGCTCAGCAGGGCTTTAACCGCAACCTGCGGGTTTCCGAAATTATCGGCCAGGTCTGGCGCGCGGCGAAAATCGTCGGCGCGGTGAAGACCACCGGCGTGCGTCCTATCACCAACGTGGTAATGATGGGCATGGGCGAGCCGCTGTTGAACCTCAACAACGTCGTCCCGGCGATGGAAATCATGCTGGATGACTTCGGTTTTGGTCTCTCCAAACGTCGCGTCACCCTGTCGACGTCTGGCGTGGTGCCGGCGCTGGATAAGCTCGGCGATATGATCGACGTTGCGCTGGCGATTTCCCTGCACGCGCCGAACGACACCATTCGTGACGAAATCGTCCCGATCAACAAAAAATACAACATCGAGACCTTCCTCAACTCGGTGCGTGGTTATATTTCGAAGTCCAACGCCAACCAGGGCCGGGTGACCATCGAGTACGTCATGCTGGATCACGTCAACGACGGTACCGAGCATGCCCACGAGTTGGCGGCGCTGCTGAAAGACACCCCGTGCAAGATCAACCTGATCCCATGGAACCCCTTCCCGGGGGCGCCTTACGGCCGTAGCTCCAACAGCCGCATCGACCGTTTCTCCAAGGTCCTGATGGAATATGGATTTACGACCATCGTGCGTAAAACCCGCGGTGACGATATTGATGCCGCCTGCGGCCAGTTGGCGGGCGATGTTATTGACCGTACCAAGCGCACGCTGCGTAAGCGGATGCAGGGTGAAGCGATTGACGTAAAAGCGGTCTGACAAATGATGACCCGTGCAGCACAGGCGGCGCGGGTCATATTTATGACCAATAACCAGGCGAAATACGCTGATTCAGTTAATAATTACGGTGCGTTTTTGTCGACTTTGAGGCAGTATGTAGCGGCACAACAACCGCTTAGCATTCAATTTTGATTCGTCTCTGTGATCGCGCGCCTGACAGTCCTATACTGTGAGGCTGACGTACCACAGATGTCTCGCGGCGCCGGCGTTTTCCCGCGCTGAACTTTAAATTTCACGTACCAGTAGTTGTAGCGAATGAATACTGAAGCCACTCAAGATCATCAAGAAGCAAACACCACGGGCGCGCGTTTGCGTCACGCCCGCGAACAACTCGGACTTAGCCAGCAAGCGGTGGCCGAACGCTTATGCCTGAAGGTGTCCACGGTTCGTGATATTGAAGACGATAAGGCACCTGCCGACCTCGCCTCCACCTTCCTGCGCGGTTACATCCGCTCCTACGCTCGCCTCGTACATATCCCTGAAGAAGAACTGCTGCCGATGATGGCCAAGCAAGCACCTATCCGTGCGGCAAAGGTCGCGCCAATGCAGAGCTTCTCTTTAGGCAAGCGTCGCAAAAAGCGCGATGGCTGGCTGATGAGCTTTACCTGGCTGGTGCTGTTTGTGGTTATCGGCCTGAGCGGTGCCTGGTGGTGGCAAGACCATAAGGCGCAGCAGGAAGAGATCTCGACCATGGCCGATCAGTCTTCCGCTGAGCTGAACGGCGGTGACGCCAACAACCAGAACGTGCCGCTGGATACCAGCGCGCCGGTAGACTCAGGCACCGATAGCGCCGCGAACAGCGCGCCAACCGATACCGCCAGCGCACCGACCACCAGCGCCCCGGCTCAGACGCCAGCGGACAATAACGCGGTCGTGGCACCTTCTCAGGCTAATGTCGATACCGCCGGAACGGCCCCGACGACCCCGGCAACGCCGGCCTCGCCGTTACCGACCGATCAGGCGAACGTCACGACCCCAGCGGCGTCGGCACAGGATCTGGTGATGAACTTTTCCGCCGACTGCTGGCTGGAAGTGAGCGATGCCACCGGTAAAAAACTGTTCAGCGGCCTGCAGCGTAAAGGCGGCAACCTGAATCTGAGCGGTCAGGCGCCGTATAAACTGAAAATTGGCGCCCCGGCAGCGGTACAGATCCAGTTCCTCGGCAAGCCAGTCGATTTGAGTCGTTTTATCAGAACTAACCAGGTTGCGCGTCTGACCCTCAATGCCGAACAATCACCGGCGCAGTAACAGACGGGTAACGCGGGAGATTTTTCATGCATAACCAGGCTCCGATTCAACGTAGAAAATCTAAACGTATTTACGTTGGTAATGTGCCAATTGGCGATGGGGCCCCCATCGCCGTCCAGTCAATGACCAATACGCGCACCACCGATGTGGCCGCGACGGTAAGCCAAATCAAAGCGTTAGAGCGCGTCGGCGCGGACATCGTCCGCGTCTCTGTTCCGACGATGGATGCCGCCGAAGCGTTCAAACTGATCAAACAGCAGGTCAACGTCCCGCTGGTCGCCGATATCCATTTTGACTACCGTATCGCGCTGAAAGTCGCCGAATACGGTGTTGACTGCCTGCGTATCAACCCGGGCAACATCGGCAACGAAGAGCGCATTCGCACGGTTGTGGACTGCGCACGCGATAAAAACATTCCTATCCGCATCGGCGTCAACGCCGGCTCGCTGGAAAAAGATCTGCAGGAAAAATATGGCGAGCCGACGCCGCAGGCGCTGCTCGAATCTGCTATGCGCCACGTCGATCATCTCGATCGCCTCAACTTCGATCAGTTTAAAGTCAGCGTTAAAGCCTCCGACGTCTTCCTGGCGGTAGAGTCTTATCGCCTGCTGGCGAAACAGATCGATCAGCCGCTGCATCTCGGGATCACCGAAGCGGGTGGGGCACGCAGCGGCGCGGTGAAGTCCGCGATCGGCCTGGGCCTGCTGTTATCCGAGGGGATCGGCGATACGCTGCGCGTCTCGCTGGCGGCGGATCCGGTGGAAGAGATCAAGGTCGGCTTCGATATCCTCAAGTCCCTGCGCATTCGTGCTCGCGGCATTAACTTCATTGCCTGTCCAACCTGCTCGCGTCAGGAGTTTGACGTTATCGGTACGGTCAACGCCCTGGAGCAGCGTCTGGAAGATATCATCACCCCGATGGATGTTTCGATCATCGGCTGCGTGGTGAATGGTCCGGGCGAAGCGCTGGTCTCCACCCTCGGCGTGACCGGCGGCAACAAGAAAAGCGGCCTTTATGAAGACGGCGTGCGTAAAGATCGACTGGACAACGACGACATGATCGACCAGCTGGAAGCGCGTATTCGTGCCAAAGCCTCGATGCTCGATGAAGCCCGTCGTATTGACGTTCAACAGCTTGAAGCAAAATAACGTGTTGGGAAGCGATACGCTTCCCGTGTATGATTGAACCTGCGGGCGCAAGGCGCCGGGGTTCATTTTTGTATATATAAAGAGAATAAACGTGGCAAAGAACATTCAAGCCATCCGTGGCATGAACGATTATCTGCCGGGCGAAACCGCTCTCTGGCAGCGCATTGAAGGCTCACTGAAGCAGGTGCTCGGTAGCTACGGTTACAGCGAAATCCGTTTGCCGATTGTAGAGCAGACCCCGTTATTCAAACGCGCGATCGGCGAAGTGACCGACGTGGTTGAAAAAGAGATGTACACCTTTGAGGACCGCAACGGCGACAGCCTGACGCTGCGTCCGGAAGGGACGGCGGGCTGCGTACGTGCCGGCATCGAACATGGTCTGCTGTACAATCAAGAACAGCGTCTGTGGTACGTCGGGCCAATGTTCCGCCACGAGCGTCCGCAGAAAGGTCGCTACCGCCAGTTCCACCAGATCGGCGCCGAAGTGTTTGGCCTGCAGGGCCCGGACATCGATGCCGAGCTGATTATGCTGACCGCGCGCTGGTGGCGTGAGCTGGGCATTGCCGATCACGTCAGCCTTGAGCTGAACTCCATCGGTTCGCTGGAAGCGCGTGCCAACTACCGCGACGCGCTGGTAGCTTACCTGGAGCAGTTTACCGATAAGCTGGATGAAGACAGCAAACGCCGGATGTACACCAACCCGCTGCGGGTGCTGGACTCCAAGAACCCGGACGTGCAGGCGCTGCTGAACGACGCGCCGGCGCTCGGCGACTACCTCGACGAAGAGTCGAAAACCCACTTTGCCGGCCTGTGCGTGCTGCTCGACGATGCCGGGATCCGCTACACCGTCAACCAGCGTCTGGTACGCGGCCTCGACTACTATAACCGTACCGTGTTCGAGTGGGTAACCACCAGCCTCGGTTCCCAGGGCACTGTCTGCGCCGGCGGCCGCTACGACGGTCTGGTTGAGCAGCTTGGCGGTCGTGCCACCCCGGGCGTGGGTTTTGCTATGGGGCTGGAACGTCTTGTTTTACTGGTCCAGGCAGTGAATCCGGAATTTAAAGCCGATCCTGTTGTCGATATATACCTGGTAGCCTCCGGGACCGATACTCAGTCTGCTGCAATGCGTCTGGCTGAGCAGGTTCGCGATGCGCTGCCCGGCGTGAAGCTGATGACCAACCACGGCGGCGGCAACTTTAAGAAGCAGTTTGCCCGCGCCGATAAGTGGGGCGCCCGTATCGCCCTGGTGGTCGGTGAGTCAGAGATCGCTGACGGAAACGTGGTAGTGAAGGATTTACGCTCAGGTGAGCAAACTACCGTAACGCAGGAGAGCGTTGCCGCGCATTTGCGCACACTTCTGGGTTAATCTCCCGGGAATTATTAGTCAGGAGAAGGACTGCGTGGAAACTTTTAACAACGAGAACGATCAGGTCGATGCGCTGAAGCGCTTCTTTGCCGAAAACGGCAAAGCGCTGGCGGTCGGGGTGATTTTAGGGATTGGCGCGCTGGTTGGCTGGCGCTACTGGACCTCCCATCAGCAGGATACGGCCAGAGACGCGTCTCTGGCTTACGAACAGGCGACTTCCGCGCTGAAATCGAATACGCCAGAAGTACTGTCAGGGGCGGAGAAATTCGCGGCTGACAATAAAAATACCTACGGCGCCTTCGCCTCTCTCGAGCTGGCACAGCATTTTGTTGAACAGAACGATCTGCCTAACGCTGAAAAGCAGCTGCAGCAGGGGCTGGCGGCCGCGTCTGATGATAACCTGAAATCGGTTATCAGCATGCGTCTTGCCCGCGTTCAGCTGCAGATGAAACAGGCTGATGCGGCGCTGAAAACCCTCGACAGCATCAAAGGTGAGGGCTGGACCGCCATTGTGGCCGATTTGCGCGGCGAAATTCTGTTGAGCAAAGGCGATAAGCAAGGGGCCCGTGCGGCGTGGGAAGCTGGCGTGAAAAGCGATGCTTCTCCTGCGCTCAGCGAAATGATGCGTATGAAAATGAATAATTTGTCCATCTGAGAGGGACTCGATGCAATTGCGTAAATTACTTTTGCCAGGGCTGCTTTCCGTTACCTTGCTGAGCGGGTGTTCGCTGTTTAATAGCGAAGAAGATGTGGTGAAAATGTCACCGCTGCCGACGGTAGAAAACCAGTTTACGCCGTCCACGTCCTGGAGCACCTCGGTTGGCGATGGTATCGGCGAATTTTACTCTAACCTTCATCCGGCCTTCGCCGACGGCGTAGTGTATGCTGCTGACCGTAAAGGCACCGTCAAAGCGCTGAACGCGAACGACGGCAAAGAGGTGTGGTCTGTGAACCTGGCGGAGAAAGATGGCTGGTTCTCGCGCGTGCCAGCGCTGCTTTCCGGCGGTGTGACCGTCTCTGGCGGCCATGTTTATATTGGCAGTGAGAAAGCGCAGCTGTATGCGCTGAATACCAGCGATGGTACCGTTGCCTGGCAAACCCGCGTTGCTGGCGAGGCGCTGTCGCGTCCGGTGGTGAGCGATGGCATGGTGCTGGTGCATACCAGTAACGGCCAGCTGCAGGCGTTGAATGAGACCGATGGTGCCGTGAAGTGGACCGTTAACCTCGATATGCCGGCACTCTCCCTGCGCGGCGAGTCTGCGCCTGCGACCGCTTATGGCGCGGCGATCGTCGGCGGCGACAACGGCCGCGTCAGTGCAGTATTGATGCAGCAGGGGCAGATGATTTGGCAGCAGCGTATTTCTACGGCCACCGGCCCGACGGAAATTGACCGCCTGAACGACGTCGACACGACGCCGATCATCGTTAACGGTGTGGTTTATGCGCTGGCTTATAACGGTAACCTGACCGCGCTGGACCTGCGTAGCGGCCAGATTATGTGGAAACGCGAGCTGGGTTCGGTGAATGATTTCATCGTCGATGGTAACCGTATCTACCTGGTTGACCAGAACGATCGCCTGCTGGCACTGACCACCGATGGTGGGGTGACCCTGTGGACGCAAAGCGATCTGCTGCACCGTTTGCTGACCGCGCCGGTGTTGTATAATGGCAATCTGGTCGTCGGTGATAGCGAAGGCTACATGCACTGGGTGAATCCGGAAGATGGCCATTTTGTGGCACAGCAGAAAGTCGATAGTTCCGGCTTCCTGACCGATCCGGTGGTCGCAGATGGTCGACTGCTGATCCAGGCGAAAGACGGTACGCTGTACGCGATTACGCGTTAATTACCGCTGTCGTGAATGATTAAGAAACGGCCCCTGGCAGACAGGGGCCGTTTTGACTTTTTTAAAAACGTCGTTAAGACGATGTTGCTTAGTGATTGTATGAGGCATTTAACATGATACCTGTGGTCGCGCTTGTCGGGCGCCCTAACGTTGGAAAATCCACGCTCTTTAACCGCCTGACGCGCACTCGTGATGCGCTGGTTGCGGATTTCCCGGGGCTGACTCGTGACCGTAAGTACGGTCGGGCCGAAGTCGAAGGCCGCGAATTCATCTGTATCGATACCGGTGGTATTGATGGTACGGAAGAGGGCGTGGAAACCCGGATGGCGGAGCAGTCGCTGTTGGCTATCGAAGAGGCCGATGTGGTGCTGTTTATGGTCGATGCGCGCGCAGGCCTGATGCCGGCGGACATCGCCATCGCTAAACATCTGCGCTCTCGTGAAAAGCCCACCTTCCTGGTGGCCAATAAAACCGACGGCATCGATGTCGACCAGGCGATGGCGGACTTCTGGTCCTTAGGCCTGGGTGATATCTATCCTATCGCTGCTTCGCACGGCCGCGGCGTGACCAGCCTGCTGGAACAGGCCCTGCTGCCATGGGTGGATGAGATCAGCCCGCAGGAAGAGGTGGATGAAGACGCCGAATACTGGGCAAAATTCGAAGCCGAGCAGAATGGTGAAGCGGAAGAAGAGCCGGAGGACGACTTCAATCCGCAGGATCTGCCGATCAAGCTGGCGATTGTTGGACGCCCTAACGTCGGTAAATCAACCCTCACCAACCGCATCCTCGGTGAAGATCGCGTGGTGGTTTACGATATGCCGGGCACCACCCGCGACAGTATTTACATCCCGATGCAGCGTGACGAGCGTGAATATGTGCTCATCGATACCGCCGGGGTACGTAAGCGCGGGAAAATCACCGACGTCGTGGAAAAGTTCTCGGTGATCAAAACGCTGCAGGCGATTGAAGACGCCAACGTCGTGCTGCTGGTGATCGATGCTCGCGAAGGGATCTCCGATCAGGACCTCTCGCTGCTGGGCTTTATCCTCAACAGCGGTCGTTCTCTGGTGATCGTTGTCAACAAGTGGGATGGCCTGAGTCAGGAAGTGAAGGAGCAGGTGAAGGAGACCCTCGACTATCGTCTGGGCTTTATCGACTTTGCACGGGTGCACTTCATCTCCGCCCTGCACGGCAGCGGCGTAGGCAACCTGTTTGAATCAGTACGCGAAGCCTATGACAGCGCCACCCGCCGCGTAAGCACCGCGATGCTGACCCGGATCATGAACATGGCGGCGGAAGATCATCAGCCACCGCTGGTGCGTGGCCGTCGCGTGAAGCTGAAATATGCCCACGCCGGGGGCTACAACCCGCCTATCGTGGTGATCCACGGTAACCAGGTGAAGGATCTGCCGGATTCCTACAAGCGCTACCTGATGAACTACTTCCGTAAATCCCTGGACGTGATGGGTACGCCAATCCGGATCCAGTTCAAGGAAGGGGAAAACCCGTTCGCCAACAAGCGCAACACCCTGACGCCGAACCAGATGCGTAAACGTAAGCGCCTGATCAAGCACATCAAGAAAAGCAAATAAGCTATCAGCAAGATTTACTCACCAACATGAATCCTTCAAAGCCCGCATCTGCCGGGCTTTTTTATTAAGGGCGATCGTAACGACGCATCAACGCGCATGTTTGGCATGTATATCTGCACGTACCTATGAAATTTCTCATTTGTTAGCTTCGCTTGCTCAAGCAATCGTTTGAGTACGCTTTGATAATATATACGTAGAAAGTTATCGTAATGATAAGAGAGAAAACGCATCTGGATATGTTGGGGGAATTCCACGGTGCCGATTTCCTGTAATGCGGGAGAAACTGGAGAGTCTACTTTATGGCTGAGTATTATGGTAAGTTAGGTTTGTTCACAGGATGGTGAAATTAATCAGCAAGGAGTGATAATGTATTACAACAATGTCGTCATCAGCTATTTACAGGCCAATAAAATTCTCGCAAGAAAACTTGAACGCGCTGTTTCAGGCATAGAACAACGGGTTTCCAGTCAGGTTAAAACAATAGGCGCTGGCGTAACTCGGGCCCTGTATTATACATCCTGTTTTACTGATGAGTATCAGGATGTATGTAAAAAGCAGAAGAATGAGGATGTTAGATTTGCTAAAGGTATCTACCATCTTTTACAGCGTAATGATATTGTATATGAAATGCTTCAAATATATTTTGAAGAAATATTTAGGCACAAAACAACAGAGCAGTTAGAGCATATTAAAAGAATTCTGATGGCTGTTAATATTCATATCGCTGCAGACTCTCTAACCAAATCTGGATTTGTTTTAGCTACGGCTACCTGTGTTTCGGTAGGCATGAAACTAAGCCTAGATATGGGAGCGCTTGCTGGGCGTTCTGCGGGGGTCGCCGTTACAGTGGCTGGCGTGTATGGTGTTGTGCAGAAGGCTGCAGATAGCGCTGAGCGTCTCCGAATCTGTTATCCTGCATTCTTTTCTATACTATACGAACAAGAACTTGAAATGATGTATTTTCTGGTGGCGCCGTTATTTGAACATGCCGACGCTTTTAAAGCTCAATGGGCCTCAGATGCAGAGATCGCTAATATCATCGAAAGAATGATTAGGTAGTGATGATGTCATTTATTAAAAGAGCGCTTTTGTGGTTGTTCCAGCAATTAATTTCGCTGTATGCCCCACCGCTTTGCATTGTCATATTTGCAGTGGTTTTTTTTCAAATTTTCCCTGAGGGGCCGGTTTGGCCTGTTGGTATATTCGCTGTACTTATGATTATTATCGTTGGGCGCTATGTGAAATGGTAATTCTAACGTTATTTATGATAAGGAAATTGTATGTCTACTCCCGCACATTTATGGCTTGAAGATGAAAACGGTTCTCCGATCATTGGAAGCTGCATGATGCCAACGCGTCTTGGATCTATTGAGTTAAAATCATTCTCTCATGGTATTACTATTCCAGTTGATCCAAGCTGGGGAAAACTGACAGGTACGCGTATACATCGTCCTGTGTCGATAGTAAAGGAATTCGATCAGACAACACCGCTTTTGTATCGTGCCGTGTGTGAGGGGCGCCCGATGAAGAAGGCGATTATAAAGATGTACCGCATTCTGGAGGCGGGCATTGAGGCTGAGTATTTCAACATCATCCTGGAGAACGTCAAAGTCACTACGGTTGCGCCGTATTTATCACCTACTGGTATGAGCAGTACCCACCTGGAAACGCTCGAGATGCGTTATGAGGCGATCACTTGGAAATACATGGACGGAAATATTTACTACCGCGACTCATGGAATGACCGTTGTTGTGCATGACTCCATTATTTTCACGCAAAAATGCCAAGTATCTCGTAGTAGGTACAATTTTATACATCATTTCAAAATTGAAATTCATATTGGCGGGTTTTTTGTGGCCGCCATGCCGGTAAATGTCAAAACCTTCCGTCATAATCCCGCGATACTTCGCGGGGAACAGAGCGGCTCAAAGGTGGACTTACTATGCAGATTGGTTTTATCGGCCTCGGCGCGGTGGTGGAAACCGCCTATTTACCGGCGCTGCGTCGCCTGGGATACCGTATTGACAGCTGCCATGGCTATGATCTGGACAGCAGCAGAGCGCTGCCGGGGATCCAGCGCTGTAATTCGCTGTCGGCACTGCTGGCCAAACCTCTGGATACGCTCTTCATTACCACCTCATCACTTCAGCATCTGCCCGTGCTGGAGAGAGCGTTAGCCAGCGGCATTTCCCGCATCGTGGTGGAAAAGCCGATCGTGGCCAACCTTGAGCAGGCCGCCCGACTGCGGGCGCTGCTGGCACCGCCTGAGCAGGCCGCGCGGGTGCTGGCTCTTGACCACTGGATGGCGCGAGGCGTTGCGCTGAACGCTCCTGGCCCACGGTGGCGGGCGGAAGGGGAGGCCAGCCGCCAGCCGCCGCCGCACCTGTCAGCGCAGGATATCGTCTGGCTCGAAGGCTATTTACAGGAGCCAAGCGGCTTTAACGCTGCCGGAGAGCCGGTCGCGCTCAATTTTGCCACCGGGGAGCTGGATACCCGGCAGCTGCGTCACCCTGATGGGGTGATCCTTGATATCGGCACCCATGTCCTGGCGATGCTCCGCGAAACCCTGCACGCCAGCGGAAGCGATACGGCGCTGAGCCTTTCCCTTCGGGTGGCGAAAGACCGCCTCGGCCATGACATTGCCCCTGGGGATACGGTCACCGCAGAGGGGGAGGCGCATCTGCAGGGAACCCTCGGAACTATCCCGCTTAATATCTGGCTAAACAAATACGCGGGCCCCGCGGGCGGGCAAAAGGGAATGCGGATAGGGCTGCGGGACGGGCGAATCCTCATCCTCGACCGCTCCCCTGAGGGCGAAGTGGTGACGCTGCACGACGGCGAGCGGATCCAGCGCTGGACCCGCCCCGGGACGATCTATTCGCACTGCCTCGATGAGCAGATCCTCGGCGCGGATAATCTGTTTATCCGGGCGCCCGACAGCGTGGCCGGGTTGACGCGACGTCGGCTTGAGGAAGTGGAATGGCTGCTCCGGCTACAGCAGCAATTACGCGGCCCTCATTAAACCCGGAACATGATAAAATAGGTGCAGATAAACGTTGAAAGGAATGGTTATGGAACTTGATTGCCCTCTGTGCCACGCGCCGTTAGATGTCAAAGGCAGCAGCGCGCATTGCGCCCAGTGCGAAAGGGTATTTGCCCTCGAGGCCCGCTGCCCGGAATGCCACCAGCCGCTGGAGGTGCTCAAGGCGTGCGGCGCGGTGGATTACTTTTGCCAGCATGGGCATGGCCTGATCTCGAAAAAACGGGTGGAATTTATTCCGCTGGTTTAGCGGGTGAAGGCTTTCTGGCCCGCGTTTTTTTCACCGGCGCGATCTGCTTCACTTCGCTTTCGACCCAGCCGTCTTTCAGGCGGGTGGTGAGCAGATCGCCGGTTTTGACCTGTTTTGTCTGCTTTAGCACCGTACCGTCGCTCACCGAGGTGACGCTGTAGCCGCGCGCCAGAGTGGCTAAGGGACTCACCGCCTCCAGATGGGTCACCGCGTTGCCAAACCGTTCACGCCGCTCGCTGAGGCGGCCACGCATATTTTCCGCCAGCCGGTATTCCAGCTGCAGGATCCGCGATTGCGCCCGGTGGATCCGTGGCTGCGGGTTGTAGTGATCCAGACGTTGAACGGTGCGCTTTTGCCGCTGTTCGGCGCGCTTAATCTGTGACTCCACGGCGATGCGCATCCGCTGGCGCAGGCGTTCCAGGGCGGTCTGCTGGCGGGCCAAGCGCAGCTGCGGATGCTGTTGCTGCAGGCGATGGAACAGCTGGGTAAAACGGCGCTGGCGACTGGCGAGGAAATAGTCCATCGCCATCTCCAGACGCTGCTGTCCGGACTGCAGCTGGCGCAGCAGCTCCTGCTGATTGCGGCTGACGATCTCCGCGGCGGCTGAGGGAGTCGGTGCTCGCAGGTCGGCAACAAAATCGGCGATCGTGACGTCGGTTTCATGGCCGACGGCGCTGACGATAGGGATCTGGCTGGCGAAAATAGCCCGCGCCACCCGCTCATCGTTAAAACTCCACAGATCCTCCAGCGAACCGCCGCCGCGCCCGACAATCAGCACGTCACACTCCTGGCGCGCGTTGGCCAGCGCGATGGCGCGCACAATCTGCCCTGGGGCATCGTCACCCTGGACCGCGGTTGGGTAGATGATCACCGGCAGCCCGGGATCGCGGCGCCTGAGGACATGGAGAATATCGTGCAGCGCCGCACCGGTTTTCGAGGTGATGACGCCGACGCAGTGGGCGGGTGAGGGGAGCGCCTGCTTATGTTTTTGCTCGAACAGTCCTTCCGCCGTTAACTGTGCTTTGAGCTGCTCATACTTCTGCTGTAATAACCCTTCGCCGGCGGGTTGCATGCTTTCGACAATAATCTGGTAGTCGCCGCGCGGCTCATACAGGGTGATGTTGGCGCGAACCAGCACCTGCTGCCCGTGCTGTGGGCGAAACGTCACCCGGCGGTTGCTGTTGCGGAACATCGCGCAGCGCACCTGGGCGTTATCGTCTTTTAAGGTGAAGTACCAGTGGCCGGAAGAAGGCTGGCTGAAGTTAGAGATCTCGCCGCTGATCCAAACCTGGCCCATTTCGCGCTCAAGCAGCAGACGCACCGTCTGATTGAGGCGGCTTACGGTAAAAATTGCGGGGGATTGAGAGGGTAACATGTGAGCAAGATCAAACTTTAAATCAGCAGGTTATTCAGTCGATAGTAACGCGCTCAGAGGGGATGGCAAGTATTATTTGCAAAAAAGGGTAGATGCAATCGGTTACGCTCTGTATAATGCCACGGCAATATTTATCCACCCTGGTCGAGATATTGCCCATGCTACGTATCGCTAAAGAAGCCCTGACGTTTGACGACGTCCTCCTCGTTCCCGCTCATTCTACCGTTCTGCCGAATACTGCCGATCTCAGCACTCAGCTGACGAAAACCATTCGTCTGAATATTCCTATGCTCTCCGCAGCCATGGATACCGTAACGGAAGCGCGTCTGGCTATTGCCCTGGCACAGGAAGGCGGCATCGGCTTTATTCACAAAAACATGTCCATCGAGCGCCAGGCGGAAGAAGTTCGTCGCGTGAAGAAACATGAGTCCGGCGTGGTCACCGACCCGCAGACCGTTCTGCCAACCACCACCCTGCGTGAAGTGAAAGAGCTGACCGAGCGTAACGGCTTCGCCGGCTACCCGGTGGTTACCGAAGAGAACGAGCTGGTCGGTATCATCACTGGCCGCGACGTGCGTTTCGTCACCGATTTGAACCAGCCGGTCAGCGTCTATATGACCCCGAAAGAGCGTCTGGTTACCGTACGTGAAGGCGAAAGCCGCGAGGTGGTCTTCGCTAAGATGCATGAAAAACGCGTTGAGAAGGCGCTGGTCGTGGATGAGAGCTTCCACCTGCGCGGCATGATCACCGTTAAAGATTTCCAGAAAGCAGAACGTAAACCGAATGCCTGTAAAGATGAGCAGGGCCGTCTGCGCGTAGGCGCGGCGGTCGGCGCCGGTGCCGGCAACGAAGAGCGCGTAGACGCGCTGGTAGCCGCGGGCGTTGACGTTCTGCTGATCGACTCCTCGCACGGTCATTCTGAAGGCGTCCTGCAGCGCATTCGTGAAACCCGCGCGAAATACCCGGACCTGCAGATCATCGGCGGCAACGTGGCCACCGGTGCAGGCGCGCGCGCGCTGGCGGAAGCCGGTTGCAGCGCGGTGAAAGTGGGTATCGGCCCGGGCTCCATCTGTACGACCCGTATCGTCACCGGCGTAGGCGTGCCGCAGATCACCGCCGTTTCCGACGCGGTGGAAGCACTGGAAGGGACCGGTATTCCGGTTATCGCTGACGGCGGTATCCGTTTCTCCGGCGATATCGCCAAAGCCATCGCTGCCGGCGCGGCCGCGGTGATGGTCGGCTCTATGCTGGCGGGTACCGAAGAGTCCCCGGGTGAAATCGAACTCTACCAGGGCCGTTCTTACAAATCTTACCGCGGCATGGGCTCTCTTGGCGCGATGTCTAAAGGCTCCTCTGACCGCTACTTCCAGAGCGATAACGCTGCTGACAAACTGGTGCCGGAAGGTATCGAAGGCCGCGTGGCCTATAAAGGTCGCCTGAAAGAGATTATTCACCAGCAGATGGGAGGTCTGCGTTCCTGTATGGGGCTGACCGGCTGTGGTACCATTGACCTGCTGCGTACCAAAGCTGAATTCGTACGCATCAGCGGTGCGGGCATTCAGGAAAGCCACGTTCACGACGTGACCATCACCAAAGAGTCCCCGAACTACCGTCTGGGCTCCTGATTTCTTCGCCCGACCTAGCGTCGGGCGATTTATTTACTCTGTTTCACTTGCCTCGGAATTAGCGTCAATGACGGAAAACATTCATAAACATCGCATTCTCATCCTCGACTTCGGCTCTCAGTATACTCAGCTGGTGGCGCGTCGCGTGCGTGAGCTGGGCGTCTACTGTGAGCTGTGGGCGTGGGATGCCACAGAAGCACAGATCCGCGAATTCAATCCAAGCGGCATCATTCTTTCCGGCGGCCCGGAAAGTACTACCGAAGAGAACAGCCCGCGCGCGCCGCAGTATGTGTTTGAAGCCGGCGTGCCGGTATTTGGCGTCTGCTACGGCATGCAGACCATGGCGATGCAGCTGGGCGGCCATGTGGAAGGTTCTAACGAGCGTGAGTTTGGCTACGCGCAGGTTGAAGTGGTTAACGACAGCGCGCTGGTGCGCGGTATCGAAGACTCCCTGACCGCAGACGGTAAACCGCTGCTGGACGTGTGGATGAGCCACGGCGACAAGGTCACCGCCATCCCGTCTGACTTCGTCACCGTCGCCAGCACCGACAACTGCCCGTTCGCCATTATGGCCAACGAAGAAAAACGCTTCTACGGCGTGCAGTTCCACCCGGAAGTGACCCACACCCGTCAGGGGATGCGTATGCTGGAGCGCTTCGTGCGCGACATCTGCCAGTGCGAAGCCCTGTGGACCCCGGCGAAAATCATCGACGACGCCGTCGAGCGTATCCGCCAGCAGGTTGGCGATGACAAAGTGATCCTTGGCCTCTCCGGCGGCGTGGACTCCTCAGTGACCGCGATGTTGCTGCACCGCGCCATCGGCAAAAACCTGACCTGCGTATTCGTGGATAACGGCCTCCTGCGTCTGAATGAAGCGCAGCAGGTGATGGACATGTTTGGCGACCACTTTGGCCTGAACATTGTTCACGTCGAAGGCGAGCAGCGCTTCCTCGATGCGCTGAAAGGCGAGAACGATCCGGAAGCGAAACGTAAAATCATCGGCCGCGTCTTCGTGGAAGTGTTCGACGAAGAAGCGCTGAAGCTGGACGACGTCAAATGGCTGGCGCAGGGCACCATCTACCCTGACGTTATCGAATCTGCCGCTTCCGCTACCGGTAAAGCACACGTCATTAAATCTCACCACAATGTGGGCGGCCTGCCGAAAGAGATGAAGATGGGGCTGGTTGAGCCGCTGCGTGAGCTGTTCAAAGACGAAGTGCGTAAGATCGGTCTGGAACTGGGCCTGCCGTACGATATGCTCTACCGTCACCCGTTCCCGGGCCCGGGCCTCGGCGTGCGCGTGCTGGGCGAAGTGAAGAAAGAGTACTGCGACCTGCTGCGTCGTGCGGACGCTATCTTCATCGAAGAGCTGCACAAAGCTGACCTGTACAACAAAGTGAGCCAGGCGTTTACCGTGTTCCTGCCGGTTCGTTCCGTCGGCGTAATGGGCGATGGCCGTAAATACGACTGGGTCGTTTCCCTGCGTGCGGTGGAAACCATCGACTTTATGACCGCGCACTGGGCGCACCTGCCGTATGATTTCCTCGGCCGCGTCTCTAACCGCATTATCAATGAAGTGAACGGTATCTCCCGCGTGGTGTATGACATCAGCGGTAAGCCGCCAGCAACGATTGAGTGGGAGTAGGACTGGCTATAAATAGTAATTAAGCTTTTTCAACTAACTTTAATGCCAGTCAGTTTTCTGACTGGCATTTTTTTTATTGGTTTTTCATTGAGTGTATGACTTCTATTTCTAAGGCCGTAACTCTATAACATCGGCTATGGCCTAAAGATAAAAGCCATTACCAACAAAATGGCGGTATTCCAAAACAGTCTAGCCGGAAGTGCTTACAAGGGTATGATGAGATCGATCAAATCGACAAATGAGATACTGGCCGTTGTGAGCGTCCGGCAACCGTAGCCGTAGGGGGCGAATTTAATGGCTTTGTTATGAGCCATTGGTAATCGCACCCATGACAATTTGAAAGAGTTCTTCTGCTCGATTAGTGGAGCCAATTGCACCTCTTTCTCTCGCCATTCTCTTGTGCTCTGGTAGATCTGAGGACGCATAGATCATAAAAGGAGTTTTGTCTCCCATTGCGCGTAATCTTTCTAGTAAGACATAACCTTCTTGCGCCCCTTCTTTGCGATCCATATCCGAAATAATAGCTGCAAACTTATTTGTTTTTAACAATTCCAAGGCTTCGTCAGTTGAAAGAGCTAAAGCGAACTCTATTCCCTGTGCCTCAAATGCCTGTCTTTCGTAAACATTATTTTCTGGTCGATCATCCACCCATAAAATACGATTTCGCCATTTTTCATGCTTACTCTGCCGTTTTGCATTGGATACAACGTTGACGATTTTTCGCAGTTGGCTTTCAGTGACCCCTGCACTATTTTCAGGCTGTTTTGCTGTGGCGGCGGTCAATGATGCTGCTGTAGCTATTTGCGCTCTTAAAAAATTATTTTCATCTTTGAAATCTGACGGCCCGTAAAGCTTATTATGATGTTTCGCAACAAGCCAGAGAAAGCCAAGAAACACAATGACAGGAAAGAAAACCATGAAATAAATAAGGGGAGCTATATGCTCTGATAAGCCATTACCAAAGCCAACGACGAAAGAGGCAAATCCATAAACGAGAACAATAAAGAGTGCAATGATACCAAGAGGGCTTTTGGTAAATCCTATTGCAGTTTCAGCAAATTTCTCTGGTTCCATATCCATCCTCAGTATTGCTCATAACACAGTTAAGTTGTATTAGATCAGACCTGATCTGACAATTACCGGCTATTTATAAAGGTATCTGTCAGATTACATCTGGCTTGAGTTTTTCTCATCCCAGATGTGCTTTCCATCAAGTAACGTTTCCATCGGTGTTCGGCCACTGCACATTTTTCCCTGATGGGTTCGCTCATTATTATAGTGAACCAGCCATTCATCAAGAACCGATTGTAATGCTTCAAGATCATCATATAACTTTTTGCGGAACGTCACCTGATAAAACTCGTTCAGTATCGTTTTATGGAACTGCTCGCAGATACTATTGGTCTTAGATGACATTGCCTTCGTTTTCGTATGCTCAATATCATTTATCGCCAGATAAAGCTGGTAATCATGCTGCTCCACTTTACCGCAATCTCTTGGTGTATTGAGAGGCGGGTTATAAAATAAATACTGATACCATGAGGGCGGATCAATCGTGGTCATGGTATCAGGTCATTCTCATGGGTTTATTGCGTCCCTGAAGATGACGTCGCTGACCATCTCTCCTCCAAGAAAATCGATCAACATATTCGAGTTTTCAAGGTCTTCTCTGGTCAATGCCCCGATTGCTTGTCCAACTACTACCTCCCAAGGTTTTTTACACTCAACAATAGCACAGACGAGTTGGCGGATTTTCTTGATCTTCTTGTGACGCAATCGGTCGCTCGATTCCATTAGTTCTGCAATCAACGCTATGTCGGAGTGTGTTTGATTATCCTCAACCCATTTTTTGGCTGCGTCTACAAATTCCGCCCATGTAACATTCATTACTGCAAGGCATGAATCAGTCAAAAGAACATTTTCGATAGCGTAGCATCGTAAGCGATAGCGTTTAAGAGGTAGGCGATGTTCAAGCGACTCGTTGATTACACCATCGCCATCACGAAGGGAAAAGGCGATTGGATTGTCATAGAGTGTACTAAGGAGGTCTACGCAAAAATCCTCAAGTTGACTCTGTTGATCTACGCTACCTGCTAGTACGGGAAAGATTTTTATTCGACCCTGTGATGTTCTGGCCGCTTGTTGCCAGACTCGTTCGTCGTCCTCTCCTTCCAAAATTAATGCAGCGTCTTCGCTAAGAGAAAGCGATAGGGGGTGCCCGAAGAATGGTGCAATCTTTCGAAGTTCATCGCTGGCCGGTATCAATGAGATTTCATTCACTGCAAAGCTCTTCGTGCCGATTGATACATATGGGGAGGCGGCAAGAGAACAGACGAGCGGGGAACTATGGGTGGATAAGCATATGGCAATACTGTTCGCGTGTGTTCTGAATTCGTCGAGCATACTGATTATCAGCTTGCCCAGTCTAGCTTGGAGGTCGGGGTGCAGATGTACATCAGGCTCATCGAGGAGGAGTACGTTGAATTTCTCCGGATCTATTGTGTCGAAGAAATAGATGATTTCCGCGGCTAATGCAACCGCTTCCGATTCACCGCTACTGATTTGGGCCGGATCAATAATCTGACCATCTACAAGTGATCGAAACTCATAATCAGCATTACCCATCTCGAGCGAAATGTTAGTGAGAAGCTGATTAATTTTACTTAATCGGTCTGTCTGAAAGTTTCGCGTTAGATCAGTTCGAATTTCCGGAGTATTGGCAAGTCGACGTAAGTAAAGCGTCTCGGCCTCGCGAAATAGCATAGCCGATGCAGCTTTGAAGTTGCTTGCCTGATTAACTGCCCGAGTGTGCCTCAGCCATTCGGGGTTGTCGCTCATATTTGTGAGGATGGTGCCATCACGCTTGAACGACCCTGCTCGCTCTGGACTTACATACCGGACATAAAATTGCTGCTTGTTCTGGCTGATTGTTTGTTCGATATCGCGAAGGAAACGACTTTTTCCCGCACCGTTTCGGCCCATAATTATGTTGATGTTGTTTAAGCCGTAAAGTCGGCCAATTTGGCTAGATAACTCGCTTACTTTCAAGATTGTAACTCCATTTTTCGTTGCCACATACGATATCAAATACACTAACTGAATAGGTGCGTTGATGCCTCATTTTGTTCACATCTATGTTGAAATTAGTGATGTTACCGAGCTAAGGACTCTAGTAGGAGTAGAGCGGCCATATTGTTCGTCTGAACAGCCTGTAGACAGCTCTATTATTGAGACATGGTATTTTTCGTGGTATCAGCTAAGTGGTTTGTTTCAACGCATTGATTTGTTTGAATTTTATTTTCTCATTGATAGCTGAGTGGGAGTCATCCCCGGTGTTAGCTGAATAAAACAAAACCCTCTGTATTTACAGAGGGTTTTTTATTTTAGACATCCCTTCAATCCCGTCGTCCCAGAAGATTATCTGGCAGGGTGAGGTTTCCCTGTGAATTCCCCGTTTGCGGTTCCGGCAGATGTTCAGCTGGCCCATTTTTTGCCGCCGTCGGATGAAGGGCGGGAAATTTGCCCGGCTGTGCCTTGCCCGCCCCGCGCACCATCGCCAGCGCCAGTCCGGCAACGATCAGCGTTAACCCGGTGGACACCCACATTCCGCCGATAATGCCCAGCCGGTGGTTCAGCCATGCGTAGGCAAAGGGTGAGGCAGCCGCCATCAGTTGCCCGGGGATTAGCAGGATACCGGTGCGGCAGGCATAGCTTTCTGCGCTAAACAGCGCCAGCGGTAGCGTCGCTTTGACAATCGTCACCAGCCCGTTAATCGCGCCATACCCCAGCACAAACCCGGCTGCGAACCCGGCATAAGCCGTGCTGCTCAATCCAAGGAGAAAACAGAGTGGCATGGCGAGCGCAGTAAAACGCGTCAGCGTGAGTGGGGTGACCCGGGGACCGGCCAGCACTTCCCCCAGCCGGGCGCCGGTCTGGCCGAATCCCCACAGCATACCGACGGCAACCGGCAGACCAAAGTGGCTGATAAACTCCGGCAGATGGGTGGAGGTGCCGTTAGAGATGAAGGTGATCAGCGCAATGAAGATCGCGTAACGCACTCCGTTACGCCGGTCGCCCTCTGCTGTCGCTTGCGAGGCTGGTGATTTCGCCGGTGAACTGAGCCGCTGGCGAGGCAGTTGATAACTCAGCCATGCGCTCAGCAGGCCAAACAGCGCATAGATCCGCAAGGCATTCTGCCAGGGCATGATGGTTAATAACGCCTCGCCCAGCGGCCAGAAGAGGGCAGAGGCCAGACCGCCAGCGAGAGTGATATGAGAGATAGTTTTCCGCGCCTGCTGACCGTACAGATTCACCACTGTGGCGAACAGCGCATCATACAGCGAAAGCCGCATGCCGATGCCGGTCAGCAGCCAGGCGCCGTACCAGCCGGCCAGCGAAGGGCGCCAGGCCATCATGGCGCAGCTGGCGGCTATCAGTAAGGTTCCGCTGGTGACCACCAGCCTTCCGCCAAAGCGAGCCAGCAGCCTGGCAACGAACGGAGAAACAGCGGCCATCATCAGCATGGCGAGCGTCAGGCCGAGATAGATCTGCGGCAAGGACCATCCTTTGTCGGCGGCGATAGCCCCGGCAAAGGTGCCGGGCATATAAAAAGAGATCCCCCAGTTGATCAGTTGCTGACCGCCCGCGGTGAAGGCGAGCCGTCGGGGAATAGCGCGTGTTTCCATGGTTTTCATTCCGTTAAGGCAGTTGTCCTGAGCATACCCGGCAGGCTATTGTTCTGGCAGAGCGGCCACCTTATGCGCGGTATAAGAGAAACTTTGTATGACAACACTGAACCTGGGAAACCTGGCGACCTTCCGGCTGGTCGTACAGCGCGGCAGCTTTTCTGCCGCCGCCGACGCGCTGGGGATCTCCCAACCTGCCGTTAGCCTGCAGGTGCGTCAGCTGGAGCAGTTTTTACAGACCCGTTTGCTGGAGCGTACCGGCCGCGGGATCAAGGCGACGGCGGCGGGAATGGCACTGCTGGCCCACAGCGAGCAGATCGATCGGGCGGTGAATAGCGCAATGCAGTCGGTCAGCGCATTCAGTCGGGAAGTTAATGGGGCGGTAACGCTGGGGACCGGCGCGACGGCCTGCATTCATCTTCTCCCGCCGCTGCTGCAGCATCTTCGTCAGCAGCATCCGCTGTTGACGGTGGGGGTGACCACCGGCAACACGCTGGATATCGTCCGGGCGGTGGAGGAAAATCGCCTCGATCTCGGGCTGGTTACCTTGCCCGTACAGGGGCGCAGTCTGGCGGTGACCTCAGTGGTTGACGAGGAGTTCGTGGTTATCCATGCCAGTCACGAGACGGGGACGCTGGCGGATTATACCCCTGCTGAACTGCTGGCGCTGCCGCTCATTGCCTTCGAAGCCGGCAGCGGCACCCGGGATCTGATTGACCGCTGGTTCCGCTCGGCGGGAGTTGCGGTCACGCCGGTGATGCAGTTGGGCAGCATCGAGGCGATTAAACGGATGGTGCGGGCAGGGCTGGGCTACAGCATCGTGCCCCGCATGGCGGTGGAGCAGGAGAAGGATCGCGACGGATTAAGCGTGCACTCGCTGGCGCCGCGGCTATATCGACAGCTGGCGGTAGTCATGCGTCAGGACAAAATTGTGACAAAAGGTATCGCGGAAATGCTGCGCCTGCTGCATGCCGTGCGCTGATAAATCGCCGACGGCAAAATTACCGCATCAAAGACAATACATCAGCAGCGAGCGACTCTGTCTGCGGAGTGTGGCGCTTCCAGTATTAGAATCAAAGGATTACTCGCGAGCGGAGGGCTCGACGGTGAGTGAAGACTCCTGCGACGCTTTTTTATCCTGGTGATGGTACCAGGCGCCGATGGAGGAGTAGACAAAGCGTCCAAAGAAGAAGAGAAAGCTGATAAGCAGTACGATACGGGTCATGCGACGGTTAAATCGATGTCGTTTACGCATACTGGGTGCCTGACTCACAAAAGGTTCCTTGAAGTATACCCGAAGATGGGCGATGGGGGTATTAAGGCACAGGAACGAGGTGGGGTCAATTGATGCAGATGTAAAAGTGCCGCAGTGAAAACATTAATTAATGTTATATAAGATAATCATCGTATTTACATGCTCACTTTATTAGCAATAAAAAGGTAAAAAAATAAGTTTTATTAATGTTAGCGTCAGTATTTGTTGATTTATATCAACAGTCCCATTCTCTTGACCACTAAAATCAGCGAACATTACCGTATCGTTATTACTTATGCGGTCAGCATGGGGTGGTTGGATGCCTGCCTGAATATGCCTCGCAGGAGCAGAGGCTCTCTGTAGAGCACCTATGAATTTATTAAAATATTATCAACAATATCGCGACAAGTGGTGGGCTTTACCGCTTGTTCTGCCCTCGCTGTTATTACCCTTCGCCAGATGGGCGAATACCTACACCATGCTCAATGGCCACATGGTATTCCTTTATTATCTTCCTCTGGCATTAGTACTCAGCCTGATGATGTTTTTCGGTTGGGCGGCGATCCCGGGTATTATTATTGGCCTGCTGCTCACGCTGGCCCGAGGAATGACGCCCGAGCAGGCTATCGGCGTGTTGTTTCATTTTCTCATCCCCTGCGTGCTGTGCTGGGGCGGATATCGCATCTTTGTACCCCGGCGCCAGCAGGTCTCGCACGGTAACGTCAAACTGATGCCGCACCGTCTGTTCTGGCAGATGCTGCTTCCCTCGGTCATTTTTCTTATTCTGTCACAGATCGCTGAGTATCTGGGACTGCATCCACGTACGACGGAGATGACGGGGATTACGCCCTTTAGTTTACGGTCGTTAGTCACCTTTCAGGCGTTGATGGTGGGGTGTCTGACGGGCGTGCCGCTGTGTTATTTTCTGCTGCGGATAATTCGGAACCCTTTTCATGTTCGCGGATTTATTTCTCAGGTTCGCTTACAAATTGATCCAAAAATAAAAACAATTGAAATCATTTGCTGGGCGGCGATATTAATCCTGCTGCTGGGGCTATTATTGATGCCGCTTAATGATACCAGCACCATATTTAGTACGAATTATACGTTATCATTACTTATGCCGGTCATGCTCTGGGGAGCCATGCGTTTTGGTTATCGTTTTATCTCGCTGATCTGGACGCCGGTACTGATTGCCGTGATCCATTTTCATTACCGTTACTTACCGGTTTATCCAAGCTATAACACCCAACTGGCGATCACCTCGTCAAGCTATCTGGTCTTCTCGTTTATTGTCGCCTACACGGCGATGCTGGCGACACAGCAGCGGCTGATCTACGCTCGCGTCCGGCAGATGGCTTTCCTCGACCCGGTCGTACATATGCCTAATCTGCGGGCGCTGAGTCGGGCGCTCAATGGCACGAGCTGGTCGACGCTCTGTTTTTTGCGCATTCCTGAGCTGGAACTGCTGGGCCGCCACTACGGCGTATTGTTACGCATTCAGTATAAGCAAATGCTGGCGAACCACCTGAGCGCGTTACTGCAGCCTAACGAAGCGGTGTATCACCTTGCCGGCCATGACTTGGTTTTTCGCCTCAACAGTGAAGGGCATCAGGCGCGTATTCATTTGATCGACCGCTCCCTGCGGCAGTTCCGTTTCTACTGGGACGGGGTTCCCCTCCAGCCGCGGATCGGCATGAGCTATTGCAACGTGCGCTCACCGGTCAAACATCTGTATTTGCTGCTTGGCGAACTAAACACGATTGCCGACATGTCGCTGGCAAGCGGCCATCCGGAGAATATGCAGCGCCGCGGCGCCGGCCATGTTCAACAGGATCTGAAAGATAAAGTGGTGATGATGAATCGCATCCTCAAGGCGCTGGAGCAAGACCACTTCGTCCTGATGGCGCAGCCTATCCAGGGCATCCGCGGCGATAACTACCATGAAGTGTTGCTGAGGATGGAAGGGGAGTTGGGCGAACTGACGGGGCCAAACGCGTTCCTGCCGGTGGCGCACGAGTTTGGCCTCTCCTCTCGTGTGGATCAGTGGGTCATTGAGCACACGCTAGCCTTTATGGATACCCACCGGCGGGCACTGCCCGGTCTGCGGCTGGCGATCAATCTCTCTCCGGTCACGTTGAGCCGCAGCCAGTTTCCTCAGGAAGTCGAAGCGCTGCTGCAGACGTACAACATTGAGCCATGGCAGATTATTTTCGAATTGACCGAGAACTATGCACTCAGTAACCCTGAGCTGGTCTGTCAGACTTTAGAGCATCTGCGGGCGCTGGGCTGCCGGGTGGCGATCGATGATTTTGGTACCGGCTACGCCAGCTACGCCCGGTTAAAAACGATGAACGTCGACATTCTTAAAATCGACGGCAGCTTTATTCGCAATCTGCTTGCCAGCAGTCTCGATTACCAGGTGGTGGATTCTATTTGTCGTCTGGCGCGTATGAAGAACATGCAGGTGGTGGCTGAATATGTCGAGTCGCCGGAGATACGCCAGGCGGTCATCGCGCTGGGGATCGATTATTTGCAGGGCTACGATATCGGCGTACCGGTACCACTGGCGCAGCTGGCGGAAGGGATGACTGCCTGAAGCAGAAAAAAGCCGGGCGCGATGGCCCGGCCTGGGGAATATTCAGGAGCGCGGCTCAGGCGTCTGGCTCTTCTTCTGCAATCTTCAGCAGCCATTCCGGCACACCTTCCCAGTACTGCTGCTCTTTTTCCAGATCCAACAGCACCAGCGCATTCTGGCTAAACCAGTTGTGCGGGAAGGTCAGCGTCCAGTGGTGAGCTTCCGTCTGCAGCCGCAGGGTCGGCGGCGTGGTGGTGGCCTGACGCTGGTTATTCAGCAGCACGCCCAGGCGCAGCAGCTGGATCAGCGGCAGAAACTGCTTTTTCCTGAACAGCGTAAAGCGCGGCAGGTCGTCGAGTTTTATCGCTTTGCGATGATAGCGCACCAGGGTGGCCATCAGCATCTGCTGCTCCTGGTTGAAGCCCGGCAGGTCGCTGTTCTGCAGAATGTAGGCCGAGTGGCGATGCATACCGCTATGGTTGATATTCAGCCCTACCTCATGGAGCATCACCGCCCACTTCAACAGCGCCGCAAGGTGCGGATTGGCCAGCTTGGGGTTCTGTTCCTGCCACTGTTCCAGCATATGGGTGGTGGTTTCCAGCACCCGGCGTGCCTGTTCGCGATCGATATTGTACTGATTCGCCAGACTCTGCGCTGTGCGGCTACGAATATCCTGGTGGCGGAAGCGGCCTTCCATTTCGTACAGCACGCCCTCACGCAGGGCGCCATCGGACAGACGAAGTTCTTTAATGGCTAGCGCGTCAAACACGCCGCACAGAATCGCCAGCCCCGGTGCAAAGACCGCTTTACGATCTTCAGAGAGGCCTGGCAGACTGAGCGCGTCGAAGTTTTTATGCTTCAGCAGCTCACTGACCAGCATTTCGAGGCGTTCCGGCGTAATAAACCCGTCCTTCTCACCCATGGCCACCAACACTTCCTGCGCAGCTTTAATGGTGCCGGAGGCGCCCAGCGCCACGGTCCAGCCCTGAATACGGAACTGCCAGGCCAGGGTTTCCAGTTTTTGTACCGCCGCAAGACGAGCACGCTGGAAATTTTCTTTATTGATTGTCCCGCCAGGGAAGTAGGCTTGCGAGAAGCTCACGCAGCCCATGCGACGGCTTTCCACCAGGCGGGGCTCAAAATCTTCACCGATGACCAGCTCGGTCGAACCGCCGCCGATATCAATCACCAGCTTACGACCGCGCTCCGGCTGCGTATGCTCAACGCCCATAAAAATCAGGCGCGCTTCTTCATTGCCGGAGATGATCTCGATCGGGTAGGGGATCACTTTTTCCGCGCGTTTAAGAAACTCTGCCGCGTTGGTCGCCTGACGCAGCGTATGCGTCCCGACGATGCAGACGCTGGAAGGGGAGAACCCTTGCAGACGTTCAGCAAACAGCGACAGGCAGTTCAGCCCGCGGGTCATCGCTTCTTCGCTCAACACCGAGTTTTCATCAAGGCCATCGGCCAGATGTACGCGCTGTTTCAGGCGTCCAATGATCTGCATGGCGCCATCGACGACACGGGCGATCACCATATGAAAACTGTTCGAACCAAGGTCGACCGCAGCGAATTCCTGCGGCCGAGGGGTTATTTCGTTTATTGGCATAGGTTAGTCGGGTTGTTCGAGTGATTTGAGATAATCGTAAATCGCCATCTGTGCACGCACTTTACGGCGATTGCCGCGCGGCACATAGCGATTACTCAGTTCTTTATCAAGATAGCGCGCTTTTACCGTATCGTTGAACAAGATATCAAAAATATCCAGCACTCGCTGTTTCAGACGCGGGTCGAGCAGCGGGGCGGCAACTTCTATACGGTAATCGATGTTACGCGTCATCCAGTCGGCAGAGGAGAGCCAGACCTGTTTATCGCCACCGTTTTCAAAACAGTAGACCCGGTCGTGCTCGAGGAAACGGTCAACGATGCTAATGACGCGGATATTCTCGCTGATGCCTTCCAGTCCAGGGATCAGCGAGCACATGCCGCGGATCAACAGATTGACCGGCACGCCGGAGCTGGAGGCGGCGTACAGTCTGTCCACCAGCCCTTTATCCACCAGGTTGTTCAGCTTCAGCGTAATCCCGGAGGGTTGCCCGTTCTGCGCATTGGCGATCTCGCGATCGATCATCTCATACAGCAGACGGCGCGAGTTCTGCGGCGACACCAGCAGGTAATCGAAGCTGACCGGGCGGTAGGGGTTTTCAATAAAGTTAAACACGCGGCGGACTTCATTGGTAATGCGCGCATCGGCGGTTAACAGCGAATAGTCGGTGTAGATCCGCGCGGTCTTCTCGTTAAAGTTACCGGTACCGATATGGGCGTAGCGCACCACCTCATCGCCTTCTTTACGCGAGATAAGGAACAGCTTGGCGTGGATCTTCAGACCCGGCGCGGAGAAGATCACGTGGACCCCCGCTTCCGTCAGGCGTTTCGCCCAGTGAATGTTAGCCTCTTCATCGAAGCGTGCCTGCAGCTCCACTACCACGGTGACTTTTTTACCGTTGTGGGCGGCGTGGATCATCGCGTCAATGATGCGCGAATCTTTGGCTACACGGTAGATGTTGATTTTGATCGCCAGTACGCTGGGGTCGAACGAGGCCTGACGCAGCAGCTCCAGCACATGCTCAAAAGTGTGATAGGGATAGTAGAGCAGGACGTCGCGTTCGCGGATGGCGTCGAAGCCGTTGCGGAATTTATCAAACCACAGATGACGCAGGCGCGGCATAGGCTTATTGACCAGATTAGCCTTACCCACATTCGGGAAGCCGATAAAGTCTTTAAAGTTGTGGTAGCGGCCGCCCGGCAGCATCGAGTCGTAGTTGGAGATGGAGAGCTTATCGCGCAGCATTTCGACCATCGCGTCCGGCATATCGCGCTGGTAGACGAAGCGAACCGGCTCGGCGGTCAGGCGCTGCTTGAGGCTGGAAGACATCAGCTCCATCAGGCTCGACTCCATCTCGTGCACCAGATCGTACTCGGCGTCACGGGTCATTTTCATCGAGTAAGCGTTCAGCGCATCGTAATCAAAGAAGCCTTTAAAGATATCATCCAGGCAATAACGCAGGATGTTATCCAGCAGGATCATTGGCTTACGGCGGCGCGGCGCCTCCGGCGGCAGATTTACGAAGCGCGGCACTTTGTCTGACGGAATTTCCAGCAGGGCATAGTTGATGTTTTCCCCGCGGATAATCTCTACCGCCAGATAGGTGTAATCATCTTTCAGGAACTGCACGAGGTCCGTTTCGCGGTTAATCAGGATCGGCGAGATATGCTGACGCAAATACTGTTTGAAGTAGTTGCGCAGCCAGGCCTGCTGATTGACGGACAGCTGGCGCTCGTTGATGAGGAAGATCTGGTTGCGCGCCATCTCCAGCAGCAGTTCGTTATACAGACTATCGAATTCCTGATCGGCCTTCAGAACGCGGGCCTGGATTTTGCCTAACAGGTGGCGAGAATGGGCGGTACTGCCTTGTTCTTCACTGATAATAATCCGGCGCTTAAGCTCAGCGAAGCGCACTTTGTAAAACTCATCAAGGTTGTTGGAGTAGATCCCTAAGAAGCGCATGCGCTCAATCAGCGGGTTACTTTTGTCCGCCGCTTCCTGCAGCACGCGTTCGTTAAAAGACAACCAGCTGAGTTCTTTTTCGATGTATAGCTTTTCCTGGCCCATTACCGCTCACACTCCGTTTTACTCACAGGACGTAGACTATTATGACGAATTTTTCTGCATAGCGATTTACTGTGTCACAACAATATGACAGTAAGAAGAAATATTTCTGTGAGATGATTGATTAATAAACAATTTTAATTAAAAAAAAGCCCCGCGACAGGAAAAGGCGGGGCTGTTGTTCATTCTTCAGCGGCATAGCCCTGGGGCGGAAGTTGTCGTTCATCCAGCCAGGCGTGGTTGCCTGCCATGCGCAGACGCCCATCGACGAACCAGCTGATGACCAGCGGATAAATGGCATGTTCCTGGGCCTGAACCCGCGCCGTCACCTCATCTTCGCTGTCGCCAGCGAAGACCGGCACCTTGGCTTGCAGGATAACCGGACCGCCGTCCAGCTCATCAGTGACGAAGTGCACCGAGGTCCCATGTTCCTCATCACCGTTTTCCAGCACCTGACGATGAGTATGCAGGCCAGGATACTTCGGCAGTAACGAAGGATGGATGTTCAGCAGACGTCCCTGATAATGGCTGACGAACGCCGGGCTCAGGATACGCATATAGCCCGCCAGCACTACCAAATCCGGGGCGTAGGCGTCGATTTCATGCATCAGCTGACGATCGAATGCTTCCCGGTCGGCAAACTGACTTTGCGCCAGCGCGTGGGCCGGGATGCCGGCCGCGCGCGCGCGTTCAAGGCCGAACGCATCAGCCTTGTTACTGAATACCGCCCGCAGGGTGCCGTTTATCTGTTTCCGGCCGCAGGCGTCGATGATCGCCTGCAAATTGCTGCCGCTACCGGAAATCAGCACCACGATGTTTTTCATGCAATGACCACACGCTGTTCGGAATCGGAAGCTTTGATATACCCGATTTTCCACGCGTTTTCACCTTTCTCGTTCAGCAGGGCAATGGCCTTGTCTGCTTCTGCAGCCGGCAGGGCGATAACCATCCCCACGCCGCAGTTAAAGGTACGGTACATTTCATGCTGGCTGACGTTACCGGCGGTTTGCAGCCAGTTGAAGACGGACGGCCACTGCCAGGAGGACTCATCAATGATCGCCTGGGTGTTATCCGGCAGCACGCGCGGAATATTTTCCCAGAAACCGCCGCCGGTCAGGTGGGCGATAGCGTGGACGTCAACGCTGGCGATCAGATCGAGCACCGATTTCACATAGATGCGGGTTGGCGCCAGCAGATGGTCGGCCAGCGGTTTGCCGTCAAGGTCGGTGGTCTGCGGGTCAACGCCGCTAACCTCAATGATCTTACGCACCAGTGAATAGCCGTTAGAGTGCGGGCCGCTGGACGCCAGCGCCACCAGCACGTCGCCGTCGGCCACTTTGCTGCCGTCGATGATTTCTGATTTTTCCACCACCCCGACGCAGAAACCCGCTACGTCGTAATCTTCACCGTGATACATCCCCGGCATTTCTGCGGTTTCACCGCCCACCAGCGCGCAACCGGACTGCAGGCAGCCTTCGGCGATGCCGTTAATGACGCTGGCCGCGGTATCGACGTCCAGTTTACCGGTCGCGTAATAATCCAGGAAAAACAGCGGCTCAGCACCCTGAACCACCAGGTCGTTCACGCACATGGCGACCAGGTCGATGCCGATGGTGTCGTGACGCTTCAGATCCATTGCCAGACGCAGCTTGGTACCGACGCCGTCGGTGCCGGAGACCAGTACCGGCTCGCGGTATTTCTGCGGCAGTGCGCACAGCGCGCCGAATCCGCCCAGTCCCCCCATCACTTCCGGGCGACGGGTTTTCTTCACCACGCCCTTAATACGGTCGACGAGAGCGTTGCCTGCATCAATATCCACGCCGGCATCTTTATAGCTGAGAGAGGTTTTGTCGGTCACTGCGAAGTCTCCACGCGTTTGCGGTAAGCAAGAAAAATCGGCGCAATTCTAACAGGGAAAGCAAACGTTTGCGAGCCTGCTTTACAGTCGGCGTGAAACAGCGGATAGATGGTCAAATTTGATACTGCTCACGAAAATGAAACCGGGTACAGTCTTGTGCTTGCCTCAGCCTTAAGGAATCCTCATCATAATACTGAAACCGGTTTCTGTGTTGGTTTGCCACGCATTTTGCCAGTGATTGACGCTGGTCAGGAGAGGGATGAATGAAAATTGCGGCATTTGATATCGGTGGCACCGCATTAAAGATGGGCGTGATGACCCGCGATGGCAGGCTACTGGAAAGCGCGAAGCAGTCGATCAATGACAGCGATGGCGATCATATCTTACAGGCAATGCTGCCATGGCTGGCGGCCCACCCGTCGTGTGAAGGGGTAGCCATCAGCGCGCCAGGCTATGTTGATCCGCACAGCGGCTTTATCACCATGGGCGGCGCTATTCGTCGATTTGATAACTTCGCCATGAAAGCATGGCTTGAAGCCCGGACCGGACTGCCGGTCTCAGTTGAAAATGATGCCAACTGTGTGCTGCTGGCCGAGCGCTGGCAGGGCAAAGCGGCGGAAATGGCCAATTTTCTGGTACTCACCATTGGCACCGGCATTGGTGGCGCGATTTATTGCCATCATCAGTTGGTTCACGGGGCGCGTTTTCGCGCCGGTGAGTTCGGCTACATGCTCACTGAGCGTCCCGGCGGGCGCGATCCTCGTCGCTATTCGATGAATGAGAACTGCACCCTCAGAGTGCTGCGCCATCGCTATGCGGAACATATCGCTGCGCCGCTGGAGAGCGTGACAGGCGAAATGATTTTTGACCGCTATGACGCCGGCGACCCGGTTTGCCAGCGTCTGGTCGCCGAGTTCTTCAATGGCCTGGGCCATGGCCTTTATAACCTCGTTAATATCTTCGATCCGCAGACCATCTTTATCGGCGGCGGCATTGTGGAACGTCCAGGATTTCTGGCGCTGCTGCGCCAGCATCTGGCCTGGTTTGGCATTGCCGACTATCTCGATACCGTCAGTCACGGCAACGATGCCGGCCTGATTGGCGCGGTTTACCATTTCAATCAGCACTATCGTTCGCCTGGCGACGATCGACATTAGGGAGAGACTATGTCCGGATTTAAAGCAGGTTTTCTGTGGGGCGGCGCGGTCGCCGCGCATCAGTTAGAGGGCGGCTGGCAGGAGGGCGGCAAGGGGATCAGCGTGGCGGACGTGATGACTGCCGGCGCCCACGGCGTGCCGCGTGAAATTACCGACGGCGTGGTAGCGGGGAAAAACTACCCGAACCATGAGGCGATCGATTTTTATCATCGTTATCCGGAGGACCTGGCGCTGTTTGCCGAGATGGGCTTCAAATGTTTTCGCACCTCGATTGCCTGGACGCGTATTTTCCCGCAGGGCGATGAGCTGGAGCCCAACGAGGCTGGCCTGCAGTTTTATGATGATCTGTTCGACGAATGCCTGAAGCACGGCATTGAGCCCGTGATTACGCTGTCGCATTTTGAAATGCCTTATCACCTGGTCACCGAGTATGGCGGCTGGCGCAACCGGAAGCTGATCGACTTTTTCGTGCGCTTTGCCAGGGTCGTCTTCACCCGCTATCAACATAAAGTGAAGTACTGGATGACCTTTAACGAGATCAACAACCAGGCCAACTTCCATGAGGACTTTGCCCCCTTCACCAACTCCGGTTTGAAATATTTGCCGGATGAAGACCGGGAACCGGTGATGTACCAGGCCGCGCACTATGAGCTGGTGGCCAGCGCCCTGGCGGTGAAAGCGGCGCGCGAGATCAACCCTGCACTGCAGATTGGCTGCATGATCGCTATGTGTCCGATCTATCCGCTGACCTGCGCCCCGGACGATATGATGATGGCGATGAACGCCATGCACCGCCGTTACTGGTTTACCGACGTTCACGTGCGCGGCCGCTATCCGCAGCATCTGCTCAACTATTTTGCCCGCCGCGGCTTTACCCTGGATATCACCGAAGCCGATCGCCTGGCGTTAACCGAGGGCTGTGTCGACTACATTGGCTTTAGCTACTATATGTCGTTCGCTACCAAAGCCACCGAAGACAACCCCTTGCTCGACTATGATGAAACCACCAGCCTGGTCTCCAACCCGTACGTCAAAAAGTCGGACTGGGGCTGGCAGATTGACCCGGTTGGCCTGCGCTATTCGCTGAACTGGTTCTGGGATCACTACCAGTTGCCGCTGTTTATTGTCGAAAATGGTTTTGGCGCGATCGATGTCCGTGAAGCGGACGGCAGCGTCAATGACCAGTATCGTATCGATTATCTCTCCGCCCATATCGCGGAGATGAAAAAGGCGGTGGTCGAGGATGGCGTTGATCTGATGGGCTACACCCCGTGGGGCTGTATCGATCTGGTTTCCGCCGGCACAGGGGAAATGAAAAAACGCTACGGCTTCATTTATGTCGATAAAGATAATGAAGGCAATGGCTCGCTGGCTCGCAGCCGGAAAAAGTCCTTTGCCTGGTATCAACAGGTGATTGCCAGCAACGGGGAGAACCTGTCGTAGTCGGGTGGCGCTAACGCTTAACCGACCTACAATACACGTAGGCCCGCGTAAGCGTATGGACTGCACCCCGCACCCAAGCCGGAGCCTTGCCTCCGGTTTTTTTGTCTCTAAATCACTTTGCTTGATATACGTCAAGCAAGATGGGTATGGCACAATCCGCAAAAAGCGGTATAATCCCGCGATTTTTTTTGTGGCCGCCCCTCAGAGGAGAAAGAGAATGAAGATTGTGGAAGTCAAACACCCACTCGTCAAACACAAGCTGGGCCTGATGCGCGAGCACGACATCAGCACCAAACGCTTCCGTGAACTCGCCTCAGAAGTGGGCAGCTTACTGACTTATGAAGCCACCGCCGATCTGGCGACCGAGAAAGTGACCATCGAAGGCTGGAATGGCCCGGTGGAAGTTGAGCAGATCAAGGGCAAGAAAATTACCGTTGTGCCTATCCTCCGCGCAGGCCTTGGCATGATGGAAGGGGTACTGGAGCATGTCCCCAGCGCGCGTATCAGCGTGGTGGGTATCTATCGTAATGAAGAGACTCTCGAGCCGGTACCTTACTTCCAGAAGCTGGTGTCCAACATTGATGAGCGTATGGCGCTGGTGGTTGACCCGATGCTGGCCACCGGTGGGTCGATGATCGCCACTATCGATCTGCTGAAAAACGCTGGCTGCACCAGCATCAAGGTGCTGGTACTGGTGGCGGCGCCGGAAGGGATTGCCGCGCTGGAGAAAGCGCACCCGGACGTTGAGCTGTACACCGCCTCTGTCGATAAGGGACTGAATGAACACGGGTATATCATTCCCGGTCTCGGCGATGCCGGCGACAAGATCTTTGGTACGAAATAATCGAATAACGATAAATAAGCCGACTTTGAAAGTCGGCTTTTTTTTGAATAAAACACACATAACTAACCATCTCAGAGGAAAACACTATGACGCGCCGTGCTATCGGGGTGAGTGAAAGACCGCCGCTTTTACAGACTATCCCGCTTAGTTTGCAGCACCTGTTTGCTATGTTTGGCGCAACGGTGCTGGTGCCAATCCTGTTCCACATCAACCCGGCCACCGTCCTGCTGTTTAACGGTATTGGTACGCTGTTGTACCTCTTTATCTGTAAAGGCAAAATCCCGGCGTATCTGGGATCGAGTTTCGCCTTTATTTCTCCAGTACTGCTGCTGTTGCCGCTGGGCTACGAAGTGGCGCTGGGTGGTTTTATTATGTGCGGCGTGCTGTTCTGCCTCGTCTCCTTTATTGTCAAAAAAGCCGGTACCGGCTGGCTGGATGTGATGTTCCCGCCGGCGGCGATGGGCGCCATCGTGGCGGTTATCGGCCTCGAACTGGCGGGTGTGGCGGCTAATATGGCCGGGCTGCTGCCAGCCGACGGTCAAGCCCCCGACAGCAAAACCATTATTATTTCGATGGTAACGCTGGCGGTGACGGTATTTGGTTCTGTGCTGTTCCGCGGCTTCCTGGCGATTATTCCAATCCTGATTGGTGTGCTGGTGGGCTATGCGTTGTCGTTTGTGATGGGCGTGGTCGATACCACCCCGATCGCCGAGGCGCACTGGTTCGCGCTGCCGACCTTCTACACGCCGCGCTTTGAGTGGTTTGCTATCTTCACCATTCTGCCCGCCGCGCTGGTGGTGATTGCTGAGCACGTCGGGCACCTGGTGGTGACCGCCAATATCGTTAAGCGCGATCTGATCCGCGACCCGGGTCTGCATCGTTCGATGTTTGCCAACGGCCTGTCGACGATCATCTCCGGCTTCTTCGGTTCGACGCCCAACACCACCTACGGTGAAAATATCGGCGTGATGGCGATTACCCGGGTTTACAGTACCTGGGTTATTGGCGGCGCGGCGATCATTGCGATTCTGCTCTCCTGCGTCGGCAAACTGGCGGCGGCTATCCAAATCATTCCGGTACCGGTGATGGGGGGCGTTTCGCTACTGCTGTACGGGGTGATCGGCGCCTCGGGGATCCGCGTACTGATTGAATCGAAGGTGGATTACAGTAAAGCGCAGAATCTGATCCTCACCTCCGTGATCCTGATCATCGGCGTCAGCGGCGCTAAAGTACACATTGGCGCCGCCGAGCTGAAAGGGATGGCGCTGGCGACCATCGTGGGCATCGCGCTGAGCCTGATTTTCAAGCTTATCAGCGTCCTGCGTCCGGAAGAGGTGGTCCTCGACGCGGCGGATAGCGAAGAGGTTAAATAACGATCTCCTGACCGGGCGGCGATCCCGCCCGGTTCTCTCCTGACCTAAATCTGTGGTAAACTCTCCGCGTTTTTCTGTAAGCCTATGTTGAGGTCCATCTGAACGCACCGGCACAGCTCTCTTTGCCACTGTATCTTCCTGACGACGAAACCTTCGCAAGTTTCTGGCCGGGTGATAATCCTTCCCTACTTGCTGCCCTCCAGAACGTACTGCGCCAGGAACACAGCGGGTACATTTATATCTGGTCACGTGAAGGGGCAGGTCGCAGCCACCTGTTACACGCCGCCTGCGCCGAGCTTTCCCAGCGCGGGGATGCGGTGGGCTACGTGCCGCTGGATAAACGGACGTGGTTTGTGCCCGAGGTACTGGAGGGGATGGAACAGCTGGCGCTGGTCTGCATTGATAATATTGAATGCGTCGCCGGGGATGAGCCCTGGGAAATGGCCATCTTTAATCTCTACAACCGGATCCTGGAATCAGGCAAAACCCGACTGCTGATCACCGGCGATCGGCCGCCGCGGCAGCTGAATCTTGGTCTGCCGGACCTCGCCTCACGGCTGGACTGGGGGCAGATCTATAAGCTGCAGCCGCTGTCGGATGAAGACAAACTGCAGGCGCTGCAGCTACGCGCCAGACTGCGCGGCTTCGAGATGCCGGAAGACGTGTGCCGCTTCCTGCTGAAGCGGCTGGATCGCGAGATGCGCTCGCTGTTTATGACCCTCGATCAGCTGGATCACGCCTCGATTACCGCCCAGCGCAAGCTGACGATCCCCTTCGTGAAAGAGATCCTTAAGCTCTAGTCCGCCAGTGGGGCCAGCTCCTGCTCCGTCAGTCCGGTCAGATGAGCGACCAGATCGCGCGCCAGGCCACAGTGTAGCATGGCGGCGGCGATACGCTGTGCCTCTTCTTTCCGGCCTTCCTGTCGCCCCTGCGCCAGTCCCCGCTCCAGTCCCTGTTGCTCGAGATATTCCGCAATCGTCATCAACGTCTCCTTATGTTGCGGCGTACGTAACGCCAGTTCGCGTATGAACTTGATCGGCTCGCGCGTATTGCCTGCCTGCACCAGATAGTGCATCAGGGCTTGTACCTGCGATTGTGTCGCCAGTCCAGTCAATAATAATTCGCTCAGCTTGTCGAGGAGCTGCGCCAGATCGCGTTGTCGAATATGTTTTTGCAGTAACTCCAGCGTTGCCATGCGCTGGTGGGTGGCAATGTCGTCATCCGGAATGACGGTAATGTCCGCCAGCGGAAACGCTTCGTGATAAAGACGGCTGGCCAGTTCCGGGGCGGCGAATTCATCGAGCCAGCGTAGAGAGTATGGGTAGGGGCTGGCCAGACCGTGGTAGAAGAGGACAGGGATCACCAGCGGTAGTTGATCGTGACCGGCATCGAGATGACGCTGCATGGCGGCGATGGCATAGCGCATCAGACGAAAGGCCATATGCCGGTCGGGCGTGCTCTGGTGTTCGATAAGCGCATAAATATAACCGTCTCCCGCCGTGGTTTTCAGGGAATACAAAATGTCGGCATAAAAGGGGCGCAGATCGTCTTCGACAAAATGCCCCGACTCGAGATGCAGCGTACGCAGATCGCATACTTTAAGCAGCGTTTCGGGCAGATACAGTTGCAGGAAATCGCGGGCGGTATCGGGATGGGAGAGGTAGGTTTTAAACACCGCGTCATGGGGCGTGGAGGTCGGTTTTTTCATGTTCATCCGTCCAGTGGATTGAGCGATAGATGAACAGTAGCATCGTCCGGCGGGCGGGAGGGATTGGCGTGGAAGATCTGGAATCGGCCACGTAAAAAAAAGCGCCGCGAAAGCGCGGCGCAGGTGGGTTAGCTTACGATCTCAAGGACCTGCTCCGGCGGGCGGCCAATACGCGCCTGGCCGCGGCTGACGACGACAGGGCGTTCAATGAGCTTAGGATTGTCGACCATCGCCTGAATCAGCGCCGCGTCGCTAAGCGCCTGGTCGGCAAGATTGAGCGATTTGTACAGATCCTCCTTCTGGCGCATGAGCTCGCGGGGGCTCTCCATACCCAGCAGCTGCAGCAGCTCACGCAGCGTATCGGCATCCGGCGGTGTGTCGAGATAAAGCACCACCTGTGGATCGATGCCGCGGCTCTGCAGCAGGCTCAGCGTTTCGCGGCTCTTCGAGCAGCGTGGGTTATGGTAAATTGTTACCGCGTCGGTCATGGGGTCTCCTTACATTTTTTGATAGGGGCGGAAGCGGGCCTGCAGATCGCGTAGCTGGTCGATACGGGCATCGTAACGCGCCTGCTGCAGGCTACCAAGTTTCACCTGCGAGCTGGCGCTGCTGAGCAGGGAAATCGCCTGTTCCAGCTGACCGACGAGCGCCATGCTTTCTGCCCGCGCCGCCAGCTCCTGGTCGCGATTGCCCAGCGCACCTTCCGCCTGGGCCAGCAGATCCCAGCCGTTGCCATCCTCTTTATTGGTAAAGGTATACCGGTTCAGAATGGTCGCCGCTTCCCCGGGCTGTCCACCCTGCAGTAAGGCGTTGGCCAGGTTCAGCTGCAGTACCGGATTGGTGCGCAGCTCGCGGGCGTTTTTAAGGCGATTGATGGCGTCGCTGGTTTTCTTCTGCCCGAGGTCGATATCCGTGGCCAGGTCGAGATACCAGGCATTTTGCGGGTCGGCGCTGAGCAGCGGCTGCAGCGTTTTGCGTGCCTGGTCAAAGTTGTTGCTTTCCATCGCCAGCAGAGCGCGACCATACTGGGCGGCATGCTGTTGGCGAATATTGCCCTTATCCCAGGCGTTCAGCAGATCGGTGCCCAGCTTGTTGTCGCCGTTGGTGTACATCCCGAGGGTACGCGCCTTCGCCAGATAGAAGTCCGCTGAGGACTGTACCACCACCGGGCGCATCTGGTTGGCGCGGTTACGGGCATCGGCCAGTCGGCTTTCCGGCAGGGGGTGGGTGAGCAGCATTTCCGGCGGTCGCGTCGAGTAGCGCGACTCGTCAAGCAGTTTACCCATAAACATCGGCATAGCCTGTGGGTCGAATCCCGAGCGTTGCAGAACCTGAATGCCAATCCGGTCGGCCTCTTCTTCGTTCTGGCGGGTGAAGCTGATCATGCCCTGTTGGGTACCGGCCAGCGTCCCGGTCAGCGCCGCCATCCCGGCCTGCGGGCTGGCCATCGCCAGCAGAATCGAACCCAGGGCACCGACCCAGGTGAGCGGCGCATTGCGCTTCTGATCTTCCATCGCGCGGGCGAGATGCCGCTGCGTAACGTGGGAGATTTCGTGCGCCATGACAGAGGCCAGTTCGCTCTCATTATCAGAGTAGCGGAACAGGGCGGAGTGGAGGACCACGTTGCCGCCAAAGAAGGCGAAGGCGTTGATTTGGTCGTTATTAATCAAATAGAAATGGAACGGGGTGCGCACTGAGTTGGCGTGTGCCACCAGACGCATGCCCAGCCCGTTGATATATTGCACCAGCAGGGGATCGTTAATCAGCGGCGCACTGCCGCGCAGCTGGCGCACATAGTAATCCCCCATCTGCATTTCCTGACCAATCGACAGCGTGCTTCCTGCAGAGGTCCCCATGTCCGGCAGCGTATCTGCGGAGTCAGCAAAAGCAGGGCCTATCGAACCCAGCGTCAGCGAGGCGATGACGGTCGCCACCAGCGTTTTCTTCAACTGCCTGAACATAACCTCTGTCCTGTAATGTGGGTGTGCCAGTTTGACCGATTGTGCGACGCAATGTTCCCTGGCCGCATCCCAGCGAGTTTAGCTGGCGTTGGCCGCCTTGAAAATATGATCTTCACGGCGGAGAACGGTTTGTCTGCGGCGCATCAAAAAGCGAAGTCTTTTTTGTGACATTTCGATACAATTCCCCGGATTGTCGCCGCTTGGCCCTTCAGGGAAGGTTTTATGCTTGAGATGTTAATGCAGTGGTACCGCCGTCGATTCAGCGACCCTGAGGCGATAGCGCTGCTGGTTATTTTGCTTGCCGGTTTCGGCATCATGTTCTTTTTCAGCGGTCTGTTAGCGCCGTTACTGGTGGCTATCGTACTGGCCTATCTGCTGGAGTGGCCGACGGTTCGTCTGGAACGGATTGGCCTGTCGCGCACCTGGGCCACCTCGCTGGTGCTGATCCTCTTTGTGGGCATCCTGCTATTGCTGGCCTTTGTGGTGATGCCGGTGGCCTGGCAGCAGGGGATCTATCTCATCCGCGATATGCCGGGTATGCTCAACAAACTCTCTGATTTTGCCGCTACGCTGCCGCGGCGCTATCCGGCGTTAATGGATGCCGGCATCATCGATGCTATGGCGGAAAATATGCGCAATCGGATGTTGACGGTGGGCGACTCGGTAGTGAAGTACTCTCTGGCCTCGCTGGTGGGGCTGCTTACCCTGGCGGTCTATTTGGTGCTGGTGCCGCTGATGGTCTTCTTCCTGTTGAAGGATAAAGAGCAGATGCTCAACGCGGTGCGCCGCGTACTGCCGCGTAATCGTGGCCTCGCCGGGCAGGTCTGGAAGGAGATGAATCAGCAGATCACCAACTACATTCGCGGCAAGGTGCTGGAGATGATTGTCGTCAGCGTCGCCACCTGGATCGGCTTTATTCTCTTTGGCCTCAACTACTCGCTGCTGCTGGCGGTGCTGGTGGGCTTCTCGGTGCTGATCCCCTATATCGGCGCGTTTGTGGTGACCATTCCGGTGGTGGGGGTGGCGCTGTTTCAGTTTGGCGCTGGCACCGAGTTCTGGAGCCTGTTCGCGGTCTATCTGATTATTCAGGGGCTGGACGGCAACCTGCTGGTCCCGGTGCTGTTCTCGGAAGCGGTCAATTTACACCCGCTGGTGATTATCCTGTCGGTGGTGATCTTTGGCGGGTTGTGGGGGTTCTGGGGCGTCTTCTTCGCCATTCCGCTGGCCACGCTGATTAAAGCGGTAGTGCATGCCTGGCCGGATGGCCTGGTGGTTGACGACGACTGACGTGTTCGGGATAAAAAAGACGCCGGGTGAGGATCTCCTCCCCCGGCGTCTTGCTCTGCATCAGGCGTTTTCTTTCAGCCAGTTCAGCACCACGTCGTGGTGATTGCTGGTCTTGAAGTCATCAAAGACGTGTTCGATTTTGCCATCGGCATCGACGAGGAAACTAATACGGTGAATACCGTCGTAGGTTTTCCCCATGAAGGATTTTTCGCCCCAGACGCCAAACTGCTCGCAAACCTGATGGTTTTCATCAGACAGCAGCGTGAAGTTCAGCAGCTCTTTCTCGGCGAAACGGGAGAGCTTTTCCGGTTTATCGGTGCTGATGCCCAGCACTTCTACACCGGCTTTCTTCAGGTCGTCCATATTATCGCGCAAGCCGCACGCCTGGACGGTGCAGCCCGGGGTCATGGCTTTCGGGTAAAAATAAACCAGGACACGTTGTCCCTGGAAGTCGGTTAAATTTACTTCCTCGCCGTCCTGGTCCGGTAAGCTAAATTTCGGTGCGATATCACCGGCTTTCAGTGGGGTCATGGGTTAAACTCCATCCTGTTCATCATGCTGTGAATAATTAACGATGTTAATACTGCCTTGTGCGTTCAGTTCTGTACATAGGGCTTTGAACGCTTGTTCGATATTTGCTGCATTTTGCGTCGCAGGACTGTGGGCAGTTATCTGGATAAAAAGCTGCGCGGAATCGCCGTCTCCCGGCTGAGTGCGGGACACCAGTTCCGCAATATTCATATTCCAGGTATCGCACAGGGCAGTGAAGCGCTCGATGATATGCGGTGAGTCCGGCACCTCAACCTGGACCCAAACGGTGTTTGGCATGGCCTGCGGCGGGCGCGCAGTGGTGCGTTTCATCACGATCAACAATTCCAGCTCCGCACCTTTCAGCGGCAGGGTTGATTCGATCAGGTTAATCGCATTCCACGACCCGGAAAGCAGCATGATAAACGTAAACTCATCACCGAGCATGGCCAGCCGGCTGTCTTCGATATTACAACCGCAGCTGCTGACGTGGCGAGTGATCGTATTCACGATGCCGGGACGGTCAGCCCCCAGGGCGGTAATAACCAGATAGTGTTGTAATGAGGCTGTCAAACCTGTTCTTCCTTTAAAAAGGTGAGGTAACATTAGGAAAGCATAAAAAAAACCGCCATACAACATCCCTGATGGCGTCGGGTCTCTTGCTTTTATTGCAGCTCCAAACGTAACATTGAGAATCTTGTCGCACTTCTGCTCTGAGGATGGCCCATGTTCACGGGAAGTATTGTAGCGCTTGTCACGCCGATGGATGAAAACGGTAATGTCTGCCGGACAAGCCTGAAAAAACTGATTGATTACCATGTCGCCAACGGAACCTCGGCGATCGTTTCGGTAGGGACTACCGGTGAATCCGCAACGCTGAGCCATGAAGAGCATGGCGACGTAGTGATGATGACGCTGGAACTGGCCGACGGGCGTATTCCAGTTATCGCTGGCACGGGAGCCAATGCAACCGCAGAGGCGATTAGCCTGACCAAACGTTTTAACGACAGCGGTGTTGTCGGCTGCCTGACGGTCACTCCTTATTATAACCGCCCGACCCAGGAAGGCCTGTTCCAGCACTTTAAAGCTATCGCTGAACATACTGACCTGCCGCAAATTCTGTATAATGTGCCGTCCCGTACCGGTTGCGATATGCTGCCGGAAACCGTTGGCCGTCTGGCGGAAATTAAAAATATTGTCGGTATTAAGGAAGCTACAGGGAACTTAAGTCGCGTTCACCAGATCAAAGAGCTGGTTTCAGACGACTTTATTCTGCTGAGCGGTGACGATGCGACCGGTATGGACTTCATGCAGCTCGGCGGCGTGGGCGTGATTTCCGTCACCGCCAACGTGGCGGCGCGCGAAATGGCCGACATGTGCCGTCTGGCGCTGGCGGGTCAATTTGCCGAAGCGCGTGCGATTAATCAGCGTCTGATGCCACTGCATACAAAATTATTTGTCGAACCCAATCCTATCCCGGTGAAATGGGGATGCAAGGCGTTGGGTCTTGTGGCGACCGATACGCTGCGCTTGCCGATGACGCCCATCACCGACCATGGTCGTGAAGCCGTCACCGCCGCGCTGAAGCATGCCGGTTTGCTGTAAAGTTTAGGGAGATTTGATGGCTTACTCAGTACAGAAGTCGCGCCTGGCGAAGGTTGCGGGTGTTTCGCTGGTTCTACTCCTCGCGGCCTGTAGTTCCGACTCGCGCTATAAGCGTCAGGTGAGCGGTGATGAGGCCTATTTACAGGCGTCACCGTTGAGCGAACTTCACGCGCCGGCGGGGATGATCCTGCCGATTCAGGTGGGCGATTACAACATTCCGGTGGCCAACAGCACCGGCGCGGTGGGCAAAGCGCTGGACATTCGCCCGCCGGCGCAGCCGCTGGCGTTGGTCAGCGGTGCGCGGACCCAGTTTAATGGCGATACCGCGACGCTGATGGTTGAGAACGGCCGCAGCGGCTCGCTGTGGGCGCAGGTCACCAGTATCCTTCAGTCGAAGAACTACGTTATCGCGAAACGCGATGATGCGAGCCAGACGCTGAACACCGACTGGGTTGAGTGGAACCGCCTTGATGAAGATCAGCAGTATCGCGGTCGTTATCAAATCTCCGTCAAACCGCAGGGCTATCAGCAAGCGGTGGTCGTTAAGCTGGTGAATCTGGAGCAGGCGGGTAAACCGGTTGCCGATCCGGCGTCACTGCAGCGCTACAGCACCGCCATGCTGAACGTCATTTCTGAAGGCCTTGATGCGAGCGCCACCAGCGCCCAGAACGCGGCCCAGCGCAGTGCTGGCGCCACCTTCGACGTGCAGAGCGCTGCCGATGACACCGGCCTGCCGATGCTTGTCGTTCGCGCGCCGTTTAACATGGTGTGGCAACGTCTGCCGGGCGCCCTCGAAAAAGTGGGAATGAAAGTGACCGACAGCACGCGCTCTCAGGGCAGCATGGCGCTGACCTACAAGCCGCTGTCTGACAGCAGCTGGCAGGAGCTGGGCGCACGTGACCCGCAGCTGGCCTCCGGTGACTACAAACTGCAGGTCGGTGACCTCGATAACCGCAGTAGCCTGCAGTTCATCGACCCGAAAGGTCACACTCTGACGCAGTCGCAAAATGACGCCCTGGTAGCCGTATTCCAGGCCGCATTTAACAAGTAATCAAAAGGGCTGGAGCAATCCGGCCCTTTTAATATATAGTGACGCAAACGTGTGCGTATACACATCATCCTTCAAATTGCCTCTTTGTTGGCCGCCTTCGTTCACCCCAGTCACTTACTTTTGTAAGCTCCTGGGGATTCGCTCAGTTGCCGCCTCGATGCACTTTGAATGATTTTGTGTATAGGTGGAAACGTATTTTTAGGCTCAATATCACTGGAGTAGTGAAAGATGAAAAAGCAAGCTGAGTTGTATCGTGGTAAGGCGAAGACAGTATACAGCACCGATAATCCGGACCTGCTGGTACTGGAATTCCGTAACGATACGTCAGCAGGTGATGGCGCGCGCATCGAGCAGTTCGATCGTAAAGGCATGGTGAATAACAAGTTCAACCATTTCATTATGAGCAAACTGGCAGAAGCGGGCATCCCTACCCAGATGGAAGCGCTGCTTTCCGATACCGAATGTCTGGTGAAAAAACTGGATATGGTGCCGGTAGAGTGCGTGGTGCGTAACCGTGCGGCAGGCTCGCTGGTAAAACGTTTAGGCATTGAAGAAGGTATCGAGCTGAACCCGCCGCTGTTCGACCTGTTCCTGAAAAACGATGCTATGCACGATCCGATGGTCAACGACTCCTACTGCGAAACCTTCGGCTGGGTAAGCAAAGAAAATCTAGCGCGGATGCGCGAGCTGACCTACAAAGCCAACGACGTGCTGAAAAAGCTGTTCGATGACGCCGGTCTGATTCTGGTGGACTTTAAGCTGGAGTTTGGTCTGTTCAAAGGCGAAGTGGTGCTGGGCGACGAGTTTTCGCCGGACGGCAGCCGTCTGTGGGATAAAAATACCCTCGATAAAATGGACAAAGACCGCTTCCGCCAGAGCCTTGGCGGCCTGATCGAAGCCTACGAAGAAGTGGCTCACCGCCTGGGCGTTAAGCTCGACTAACCCGCCCGCCGCCAGAAGATGGCCTCATCTTCTGGCGTCTCTTGCTGTTTCCTGTGGTAATCCTGCGCTGAACCGCCTACGATCTCTGCTATTGATACATAACAGGGAATGAGGTGCTTATGCGCTGGCAAGGGCGTCGCGAAAGCGACAATGTTGAAGATCGACGTGGTCAATCAGGCTCGCCGTTTGGCGGCAGCGGGGGCGGCGGTTTCCGTCTGCCGAGCGGGAAGGGCGGCATTGTACTGCTGATTATTGTGCTGGTGGCGGGCTACTACGGCGTGGATTTGACCGGCATGCTGACCGGGGAGCCGATGCCGCAGCAGCAGACCTCCACGCAGCGCTCCATCAGTCCGAAAGACGATGAAGCGGCGAAGTTTACTTCCGTCATTCTGGCCACCACCGAAGATACCTGGGGACCGATCTTTGAAAAGATGGGCCGCCAGTACCCCCAGCCAAAACTGGTGCTCTACCGCGGCGCGACACGTACCGGCTGCGGCACCGGTCAGTCGGTGATGGGGCCGTTCTACTGTCCTGCCGACAGCACGGTCTATATCGACCTGTCCTTCTACGATGAGATGAAAAATAAACTGGGCGCCGACGGCGACTTTGCTCAGGGGTACGTCATTGCTCATGAGGTGGGCCACCACGTGCAAAAACTGCTGGGCATTGAGCCGAAAGTTCGCCAGCAACAGCAGCATGCCACCGAGGCCGAAGCCAACCGTCTGTCGGTTAAGATGGAGCTGCAGGCGGACTGCTTCGCCGGCGTCTGGGGCCATAATATGCAGCAGCAGGATATTCTGGAAACCGGCGATCTGCAGGAGGCGCTGAACGCTGCCGAAGCCATCGGCGACGACCGTCTGCAGCAGCAGAGCCAGGGGCGCGTGGTACCGGACAGCTTTACCCACGGCACGTCAAAACAGCGCTACACCTGGTTCAAACGCGGTTTCGACAGCGGCGATCCGGCGCAGTGCAATACCTTCGGCAGCGCGCTGTAATCGCCACCGATGATGGACGCGCTGCTTGACCTCACCGCGCAGATGGCGCGGGAGGGGATCCGTCGCCTGCTGGTGCTCAGCGGCGATGAGGCCTGGACGCTGCAGCAGGCGCAGGCGCTACGGGAGCGGCTCGGCGGCGATGGTCTGTGGGTAGGCTCCGATCCGGTTTCTGCGCCCTGCGTGGCGCCTGGCGCCCTGAAGACGCTGCTGGGTCGGGAAGTGATGCACGCCTTTTTCGATGCCCGGCGCGGGTGTGACGTGGCGGCCCTGGCGGCCCTGAGCGGTACGCTGCGGGCGGGAAGCTGGCTGGTGCTGCTGACGCCCCCCTTCGCCGACTGGCCGACCCGGGCGGATGAGGACTCCCTGCGCTGGAGCGATACTCCCGACCCTATCGTTACCCCCAACTTTGTTCACCGCTGCTGCCGGCAGTTTATCGCCGATCCGGAGGTGCTGCTCTGGCAGCAGTCGGACCGGCCGCGCTTCCCGCTGGCCGCCCCCCGCCCTGACTGGCATCCCGCCGATGGCCACCCCCAGGCCGAGCAGGCGCTAATCCTTGAGCAACTGTTGCGGCTGCCGCCCGGTATCGCGGCGGTGACGGCAGAGCGCGGGCGAGGGAAATCCGCTCTCGCGGGCATGCTGCTGCGCCAGCTTGGGGGCGAGGCCATCGTCACCGCCCCAACGCGTAGCGCCGTCGAGGTGCTGGCGAGCTTTGCCGGCGAGGCGTTCCGCTTTATGGCGCCCGATGCGCTGTTGGCGTCGCAAGAAACGGCGGCCTGGCTGATTGTCGATGAGGCCGCGTCGATCCCAGCTCCGCTTCTCCGGCAGCTGGTGAGCCGTTTTCCCCGCACGCTACTCACCACGACGGTGCAGGGTTATGAAGGCACCGGTCGCGGATTCCTGCTGAAATTTTGCGCCAGCCTGCCCCGTCTGCTGTCATTCAGCCTGAGCGCCCCGATCCGCTGGGCGGCGGGCTGTCCGCTGGAGTCAGCCATCCGTCAGTTGCTGATCTTTAACGATGAGGCATTTCGCGACGCGCCGACGGGGGAGGTGGTGCTGGAAGCGGTTAATCAGTCCTGCTGGCAATCGCAGCCAGCGCTACCGGAGGCGATGTACCAGCTATTGTCCGGGGCGCACTACCGGACTTCCCCGCTCGATCTGCGGCGCATGATGGATGCCCCCGGCCAGGCTTTTCGCTGCGCTCGCGCCAGCGGCGCGGTGGCGGGCGCGCTATGGCTGGTGGCCGAGGGGGGACTTTCTCCCGAACTTAGTCGGGCGGTGTGGGCAGGGTTTCGCCGGCCGCGCGGGAATCTGGTCGCCCAGTCGCTGGCGGCGCATGGCGGCAGTCCCCTGGCGGCGACGCTGTCCGGGCTGCGGGTCAGTCGGATTGCTGTCCATCCTGCCCGTCAGCGCGAAGGTCTCGGGCAGAAGATGATCGCCAGTATCGCCGCCGATGCCGCGGGCTATGACTATCTGTCCGTCAGCTTCGGCTATACCCCTGAGCTGTGGCGCTTCTGGCAACGCTGCGGGTTTATCCTCGTGCGGCTGGGAACCCATCGCGAGGCCAGCAGCGGCTGCTATACCGCGATGGCTCTGTTCCCGCTGACTGCGGCGGGGCACCAGCTCGCGCAGCGGGAGACGCAGCGGCTGCTGCGGGATGAATATTGGCTTCGCCCGTGGCGGGACGAATCCGCGCCGCTGCCGGCCGTCGCAGACGCTATGCTTAGTGATGAGGACTGGCTGGAAGCGGCGAGCTTTGCTTTCGCCCATCGCCCGCTGGCCGCGGCGCTGGGCTGCCTCAACCGCCTGCTGATGCAGGCCGACATGCCGTTGCCGGCTCTGCGCGGACGTCTGCAGGGGGAAGAGGAAGCCGCGCTGTGTGCTGCGCTGCGGCTGACGGGGCGTAAAGCCCTGCTGGCGAGATGGCGTGTTGAGGCCGCTGACGCCTTGCGCTTCCTCGATGCAGCGCGTGCTGAGGCGCTGCGTCAGCAGGTGGCGCATCTGCAATTATTTTAACTAACTCATTCAGTTAAATGACATGGTCATATCTGGCGAGCGGCGTAAACTGCCCGCATACACTAAGGAGACAGCCATGAAACACGATCATTTTATTGTTCAAAGCCCTGCGACGCCTGCGCAACAGCTGTTGCTGCTGTTTCATGGTGTGGGTGATAACCCAGTCTCTATGGGGCAAATCGGCAGCTGGTTCGCGCCGCAGTTTCCCGATGCGCTAATTGTCAGCATCGGCGGGGTCGAACCTTGCGGTCCCAACGGTCGGCAGTGGTTTTCGGTGCAGGGAGTGACGGAAGAGAATCGTCAGCAGCGCATCGATGCCATTATGCCGACCTTCATTGACATTGTGCGCTACTGGCAGGAGAAAAGCGGCGTCAGTCCACTGGCCACCGCGCTGATCGGTTTCTCTCAGGGGGCGATTATGTCGCTGGAGAGTATCAAAGCGGCGCCAGATCTGGCTTCAAGAGTGATCGCCTTTAATGGCCGCTACGCGACGCTGCCGATGACGGCAACGACGGCCACCACCATTCACCTGATCCACGGGGGGGAAGATCGGGTTATCGACCTGGCGTGGGCGGTGTCGGCTCAGGAGGCATTACAGCAGGCGGGCGGCGACGTGACCTTAGATATTGTTGACGATCTGGGGCATGCCATTGACGATCGCAGCATGCAGTTTGCCATCGAGCGTCTGCGTTATACCGTGCCGAAGCACTATTTTGATGAGGCGCTGAGCGGCAGTACGCCAAAAGGGGACGATATCATCGAAATGCTGTAACCCCGGCGGACGGGGTTACAGGCGGGCAGTACCGCGATAAAGGCAAACTTACGGTTTCTTCGACTGGTCGTGCTTTGGCCAGTCGTCGTCATCGTCCCATTTATCGTTAAAATCGCGGTGCGGCGGCAGATCGGGTTTGTTGTTAAGGAATTTTTTGTGGTCAACGCGGTTCAGATCTTTGATCACGTTGATAATCACCCCCACCAAAAAGACCAGAACCAGAATCCACCAGTGTTTAATAAGCCATTCCATGCGCGCTTCCTCTTTACGTCAATTCGTCAGGCGACCAGCTGTTCCATTATGCGTTGATACATCCGTGCCAACAGCTGCAGGTCGGCGGCGTTCACACATTCATTAATTTTGTGAATGGTTGCGTTCACGGGGCCCAGCTCAACCACCTGCGCCCCCATGCGGGCGATAAACCGACCGTCAGAGGTGCCGCCGTTGGTCAACAGCTGCGGTTTGATCTCATTATAGTGCTCAATTGCGCTCACCACCGCATCCACCAGTTTACCGCGCCCGGTGAGGAACGGCTGGCCGGAGAGCCACCACTCCACGCTGTAACGCAGCTGGTATTTTTCCAGCAGGGCGACCACGCGGGCTTTGATCATCTCGTCCGTCAGTTCCGTACTGAAGCGGAAGTTGAACTGGACGAACATATCGCCGGGGATCACGTTGTTGCTGCCGGTACCGGACTGTACGTTGGCGATCTGCATGCTGGTTGGCGGGAAAAATTCATTGCCTTTATCCCACTCGATATTGACCAGCTCCGCCAGCATCGGCGCCGCGCGATGGACAGGGTTATCGGCAAGGTGCGGATAGGCAACATGGCCCTGCACGCCGTGAATGGTCAGGTTGCAGGTCAGCGAGCCGCGGCGACCATTTTTCACCACATCGCCGACCACTTCGGTACTGGAGGGTTCGCCGACCAGACAGTAATCCAGACGTTCGTTACGCGCCATCAGCGTTTCCACTACTTTGACGGTGCCGTTTTTGGCGCTGGCCTCTTCATCGGAGGTGATCAAAAACGCCAGTCTGCCGCGATGATTCGGGTACTGCGCGACAAAACGTTCCGCCGCCACCACCATCGCTGCCAGCGAGCCTTTCATATCAGCTGCGCCGCGGCCGAACAGCATCCCGTCGCGGATGGTCGGTTCGAACGGGGGGTTGATCCAGCGGTCGGCGTCGCCTGCCGGGACCACGTCGGTGTGGCCGGCGAAGGCCAGCGTCTCGCCGTGGCCGCGCCAGGCCCAGAAATTCTGTGTATCGCCGAAATCCATCGGTTCAACGGTAAAGCCGATCGCACGCAGGCGTTCAATCATTAACGCCTGGCATCCCGCATCATCGGGGCTAAGGGAAGGGCGGCGAATAAGCTGCTGAGCCAGCTCAATGACCGGGCAAGACATAGACTATACCTCGTTAAACTGCTGATAACTTGCTTCACTAAAACCCAGCAGCATAGGACGACCGGGCGCACAGAGCAATGGGCGTTTGATAATCGCCGGTATTTCCAGCATCAATGCGGCGGCGGCGTCGGCATTATCGATGCTGTTGCGCAGCGACTCGTCGAGTTTGCGCCAGGTGGTGCCGCGGGTGTTCAGCAGCGCCTGCCAGCCCAGTTCGGCAATAAAGGTATCCAGTTGCGCGCGGTCAAGGCCATCGGCGCGGTAGTCATGAAACTGATACGCAATCTGATGCGCTTCCAGCCAGCGACGGGCTTTTTTAATGGTATCGCAGTTTTTAATTCCGTACATGGTGAGCATAGATAAACCTTTCACATTCAATTAAGCGGTTAACTCAGATATTTCCGAATATATAAGTCTTACTGAAATAATACGTGATTCAGATGAATAAATATAACTTTTTACCGGGTATCTCATTCAATTGACGGCGTGGTGAAATTTTGCTCATTCGCGGAAGTGATGTGAGGCTATTAACAATATTGCGAAAATGTTGCCTGAGAGTGCTCTGCGTCACATAATTTTTACATACGAAACGGCATAGTGGCGGCAACCAGAGGTTTTATCTCTGTCAGACGTCCACAAGACAATCAGAGCAATAGGGGAGCCCAACTTCCCATCAGCAATGAAGTTATATAGAATCGACCATAATAATAAGAGAGGCTATTATGATTGAACATGAACTGGGGAACTGGAAAGATTTTATTGAAGGCATGCTTCGTAAATAAATTTCCGCAATGTGAGCAGGGGAATAACGCGAAGTAAATAAGCGCGTCATCGTTCTGAACACATAAAGAAGGCGACCTTAAGGGTCGCCTTTTCTGTTATTAAGGCTCGCCGCCAACGCCCGACGGCTTATTGCGGACGCTCCTTCAGCGGAAAGCGGCGACGTACCAGCACAAAAAACAGCGGCACGAAAAAGATGGCCAGCACGGTGGCGGAGATCATCCCGCCCATCACCCCGGTACCGACCGCATGCTGGCTGCCGGAACCGGCCCCGGTGCTGGTCGCCATCGGCAGCACGCCGAAGATAAACGCCAGCGAGGTCATCAGGATAGGGCGCAGGCGCTGACGGCAGGCCGACAGCGTGGCGCTGAGCAGATCCTGGCCTTTCTCGTTCAGCTCGTTGGCGAACTCAACGATCAGAATGGCGTTTTTCGCCGACAGGCCGATCACCGTCAACAGGCCCACCTGGAAGTAAACGTCATTCTCCAGGCCGCGCACCCAGGTCGCCAGCAGGGCGCCAATCACCCCGAGCGGGACCACCAGCATCACCGAGAACGGCACCGACCAGCTCTCGTACAGCGCCGCCAGGCACAGGAACACCACCAGCAGCGAAATCGCGTACAGTGCCGGCGCCTGAGCGCCAGAGAGGCGTTCCTGGTAGGACATGGCGGTCCATTCGAGGCCAAAGCCGGTTGGCAACTGCGCGGCCAGCTTCTCCATCATGTCCATCGCGGTACCGGTACTGATACCCGGCGCCGCCTCACCGACGATCTCCACCGCCGAGTAGCCATTGTAACGCTCCAGCCGCGGCGAGCCGGTCTCCCAGCGCGAGGTGGCGAAGGCCGAGAACGGCACCATCGTGCCGCTGCTGTTGCGGACATACCAGAGATTGATATCGTCAGGCAGCATCCGGTATTTCGCCGCTGCCTGGACGTAGACTTTCTTCACCCGGCCGCGATCCATAAAGTCGTTGACGTAGCTCGACCCCCACGCGGTTTGCAGCGTATCGTTGATGTCGTCAATGGAGACGCCCAGCGCCTGCGCTTTACGCTGATCGATATCGACCTGCAGCTGCGGACTGTCGTCGAGCCCGTTATGGCGGACCCGGGTCAACAGTGGGTTTTTGCCGGCCAGCTCAAGCAGCGTATCGCGTGCCGCCATCAGCGCATCGTGCCCCTTACCGGCGTGATCCTCAAGCTCCATATCGAAGCCTGCCGAACTGCCGAGGCCGCTGATGGCCGGCGGGCTGCTGGCGATGACCCGCGCTTCGTTGATCTGATTAAACGCTTTGGTGGCGCGTTCAATAATGGCAAAGGAGGAGCCGGTTTCCGGGTCGCGCTGGTCCCAGTCTTTGAGACGCACAAACATGCGGGCCACGTTCTGCCCGTTGCCGCCGGGGCCGGAGCCAACGGTAGCGAACACCGACTCGACGTTCTGCTTCTCATTATTGAGGAAGTAATCTTCCGCTTTTTGCACTACTTTCAGCGTCTGCTGCTGAGTAGCGCCGCTCGGCAACTGGACCGAGGTGGTGAACATCCCGCGATCTTCCAGCGGCAGGAACGAGGTGGGCAGATGCAGGAACAGGAACACCATCCCGCCGAGCAGGACGACGTAGATCAGCATCCAGCGCAGCGAGCGGTGAAGAATTTTGCCGACAAAGGTTTCGTAGCGGCTGGCGCTGCGGTTGAAGGTGCGGTTGAACCAGCCGAAGAAGCCTTTTCTTTCATGGGATTCACCTGGCTTAACCGGCTTGAGCAGCGTGGCGCAAAGGGCCGGAGTGAGGATCATGGCCACCAGCACCGAGAGGACCATCGCCGCGACGATAGTGATTGAGAACTGGCGATAGATGGCCCCGGTGGTGCCGCCGAAGAAGGCCATTGGCACAAACACCGCCGACAGCACCATGGCGATCCCCACCAGCGCGCCCTGAATTTGCCCCATCGATTTGCGGGTCGCCTCGCGGGGCGACAGGCCCTCCTCGCTCATGATGCGCTCGACGTTCTCCACTACCACGATGGCGTCATCCACCAGCAGGCCGATCGCCAGCACCATCGCGAACATCGTCAGGGTGTTGATGCTGTAGCCACAGGCATACAGCACCGCAAAGGTGCCCATCAGCACCACCGGCACGGCGATGGTCGGGATCAGGGTGGCGCGGAAGTTCTGCAGGAACAGATACATCACGAGGAAGACCAGCAGGATCGCCTCCAGCAGCGTTTTGACCACATCAGTGATGGAGGCCTTTACGAAGGAGGTTGTCTCGTAGGCGACTTTATATTCCAGACCGTGAGGAAAATACTGCGACAGTTCATTGAGGCGATTGATCACGCGCTCCGCCGTGGCCATTTCGTTGGCGCCGGAAGCAAGCTTAATTCCCAGGCCCGAAGCGGCCTGCCGGTTGTAGCGGCTGAGGTAGTCGTACTTCTCCGCCCCCATCTCGACGGTGGCGACATCGCCCAGCGTCACCTCTGAACCATCCTGATTGACGCGCAGGGTGATATTGCGGAACTGCTCCGGGGTTTGCAGCAGAGATTGCGAGTTGATGGTGGCGTTCAGCGCCTGCTTATCGACCGAAGGCGTCCCGCCAAGCTGGCCGACGGCAATCTGGGCGTTCTGCGAACTGATGGCGTCGGTCACATCCTTGGTGGTCAGCTGGTAGCTATTGAGCTTCGCCGGGTCGAGCCAGATGCGCATTGAGTATTGCGAGCCGTAGGCGTCGATATCCCCCACGCCGTTGACGCGGCTGAGCGGGTCCTGAATGTTACTGGCGACGTAGTCGGCAATATCTTGTTTATCCATGCTGCCGTCGGTGGAGACGAAGGCGAGGGTCAGGATATTGGTGTCGCCGGTTTTGCGCACCGTCACCCCCTGGTTTTGCACTGCCTGCGGCAGTTTACGCATCGCCGACTGCAGCTGGTTCTGAACCTGCTGCACGGCTTCGTCCGGGTCGGTACCGGCGGTGAAGCTGAGGGTGATCGTCGCCTGGCCAGTGGCGCTGCTCTGGGATGACATATACATCAGGTTATCGAGGCCGGTCATATTCTGTTCGATAACCTGGGTGACGGTATTCTCCAGGGTTTGCGCGGAGGCGCCGGGATAGTTGGCGGTGATCCGCACGTTCGGCGGGGCGAGGTCGGGATACTGTTCAACCGGAAGCGACAAAATGGCAAGGGTGCCCGTCAGACATAACAGGATTGCCAGCACCCACGCAAAAATGGGGCGATCGATAAAGAAATTCGCCATCAGAATAAAGACCTCATATGCACATTTTTTTGTTATTGCACAGCCTGTGCCACTTTAGCGCCAGCGCCTCCGGCAATCGTGGAGAAATTAAGGAGATAGTGTAATTTATCATGTTGCTTTTGCCGTATCGTAAAGAAACCTCGAACTTTCCTGCCAGCAGGCAGTGAGCCTGCTTTGCAGCCTCAGACAGGCGCATTATCCCTTGCCGGTGTGAAACCTCATTTCATTTAAGTCAAAAAAATTGATCCAAAACGGATTCTCTCCAGAAAAAGTTTATCCTGGGCATTTGGACATTGTTCCGGCGCCGTCTTGTCGGGTAATAAATAGTCATGCGCATTGAGGGGTTATTCACCAAGAAGACAAAAGGAAGCCATGAACCACTTTATTTTGAGCGATAGTCGAAAATGTATCGGCTGCCAGGCCTGCGAAGTGGCCTGCGTAATGGCGCATAACGAGGAGCAACACGTGCTGACCCCGCAGCGCTTTTTACCTCGTATCACCGTCATCAAAGCGGCGGGCCAGCGTAACGCTATCACCTGCCGCCACTGTGAAGACGCCCCCTGCGTCCGCAGTTGCCCCAACGACGCCATTGCCCAGTCCGGCGACAGCGTTCAGGTCAGTCAGGAGAAATGCATTGGCTGTAAATCCTGCATGGTGGCCTGCCCGTTCGGGGTGATGCAGGTGGTGGTGACGCCGCAGGCTGCGGGCCTGGTAAAGGCCAGCGCGCAGAAATGCGATCTGTGCCAGGGCCGCGAGGCGGGACCGGCCTGTGTGGAAAACTGTCCCGCGCAGGCACTGACCCTCGCCGACGATGAGACGTTGACCGCGCTGGCGAAGCAGCGGCGACTGCGCTCGGCATGCCAGGAGGTGCAGCCGTGGCAGCGCGGTACGCCGACCTGCAGCCAGCCCAATGTTGGCGCGAAGGTCAGGCAAATGGCGATGACGCCGCCGCGCGGGGAGCCGGATAAGCTGGCGGCGAAGGCGCGTAAGAGCCACTTTGAGGAGATCTATCAGCCGTTCACCCCGGCGCAGGCGCAGCAGCAGGCCGCCCGCTGCCTCACGTGTGGGGAACACAGTATTTGCGAATGGACCTGCCCGCTGCATAACCATATCCCGCAGTGGGTCGAGCTGGTTAAGGCGGGGGATATCGCCGCCGCGGTCGCGCTTTCCCATCAGACCAACTGCCTGCCGGAGATCACCGGTCGCGTCTGCCCCCAGGACCGGCTGTGTGAAGGTGCCTGCACCCTGCGCGATGAAAGCGGCGCAGTCACCATCGGCAACATTGAGCGCTATATTTCCGACCAGGCGCTGGCCAGCGGCTGGCGTCCGGACCTCTCGCAGGTTAAGCCGAGCGGTAAGCGGGTGGCGATTATCGGCGCCGGGCCGGCCGGGCTGGCCTGCGCCGATGTGCTGGTGCGTCACGGCGTCCAGCCGGTGGTTTTTGACCGTCATCCGGAGATTGGCGGTCTGCTGACCTTCGGCATCCCGGCGTTCAAGCTGGATAAATCGCTGCTGGCCCGGCGGCGGGCCATTTTCAGCGAGATGGGTATCCGCTTTGAGCTCAATTGCGAGGTGGGGAAAGATATCCCCATGGCGACGCTGCTGGCCGACTATGACGCGGTGTTCGTCGGCGCCGGAACCTATCGCTCCATGAAGGCGGGGTTGCCGAACGAAGAGGCCCCCGGCGTTTACGATGCGCTGCCGTTCCTCATTGCCAACACCAAACAGGTGATGGGGCTGGCGGCATCGGCTCAGGAGCCTTATATCAACACTGCCGGGCTGAACGTCGTCGTGCTGGGCGGCGGCGATACAGCGATGGACTGCGTGCGCACCGCGCTGCGTCACGGCGCCCGCCAGGTGACCTGCGCCTATCGGCGGGATGAAGCCAACATGCCGGGCTCGAAAAAAGAGGTCAAAAACGCCCGCGAAGAGGGGGCGGTCTTTGAGTTTAACGTCCAGCCGGTGACCCTGGAGCTGGACGAAAGCGGGCGAGTGAACGGGGTACGCTTTTTGCGCACCGAGCTGGGCGCCCCGGACGCGGGAGGAAGACGCCGCCCGACGCCGATCCCCGGCAGTGAGTTTGTTATGCCGGCGGATGCGGTGATCATGGCCTTTGGCTTCCACCCGCACCGCATGCCCTGGCTGGAAGCGGCGGGCGTGGCGCTGGACAGCCAGGGGCGCATCAAAGCCGGCGTCGAGAGCCGTTACCGTTACCAGACCAGTCAGGAGAAGATCTTTGCCGGCGGCGATGCCGTGCGCGGCGCAGACCTTGTAGTGACGGCGATGGCGGAAGGCCGTCACGCGGCGCAGGGGATTTTGGACTATCTGGCGCTGAAAACGACGCCGCTTCACTGACGACAAACCCGGCCCCGCAGCGTAGTATGAGGGCGTCCTTTTACGCTGTGGGGTCGGTATGTCACTCAATATTCACGTCATTAAAGATAAAATCCTCTCTGAGAACTGGTTCGTACTACGCAACATGACTTATGAGCTAACGCGGGCGGACGGCAGCGTCGTGCGCCATAAGCGCGAAGTCTACGATCGCGGCAATGGCGCCACCGTACTGCTGTATAACCGCCATAAGCAGACGGTGGTCCTGGTGCGGCAGTTCCGGGTCGCCACCTGGGTCAATGGCAATCATGACGGCATGCTGATTGAAACCTGCGCCGGGCTGCTGGACAACGACGAGCCGGAAGCCTGCATTCGTAAAGAGGCGGTGGAAGAGACCGGCTACGAAGTGGGCGAGGTGCGTAAGCTGTTTGAGCTGTTTATGTCGCCAGGGGGCGTCACCGAAGTGGTGCATTTCTTTATCGCCGAGTACAGCGACGCGCAGCGAACCACCAGCGGCGGCGGGGTGGATGATGAAGCCATCGAGGTGCTGGAGCTGCCTTTTAGCCAGGCGCTGCAGATGGTCGCTGACGGTGAGATCCGCGACGGTAAGGCGGTCATCCTGCTGCAGTATCTGCAAACCTCCGGCCTGATGTCGGGGAACTCTGACAAATCCGATTGAGTAAGCGGCTGCCGTTGTCCAGGATAGGCGCCGTGGTCGGGTTTATCTGGGGTCGGGCGGTTCATGCTTTTTCGCATCATTTTTTTCCTCTTTCTGGCGGTGCTGCCTTGCTCGCAGGCATGGTCGGCACCGACGCAGCAGCGCTTCAACGACTGGCAGGTCACCTGTAACAACCAAAATTTCTGCGTCACCCGTAACGTGGGGCTGCATTATGGGCTGGTGATGACCCTCAGCCGCAGCGCCGGAGCAGTGACTGACGCCAGCCTGCGTATCGAACTGGGGGGCACCGGTAATCCGGTGGCGACGCTAGCGCCGATAGCGCCGCGCCTGCTGCTGGATGGCAAACCGGTGTCCCTGACCGACAAGCGCTGGCACATTGAAGATAAGCTCATTAAAACCGCCGACAGCGTGACGATCGATGCATTTCTCCAGCAGGTTCAGGAGGGGAAAGCTCTCTCGCTGGCCAATGGCCTGCAGAGCATCTCCCTGCAGGGGTTGAAAGCGGCTCTGTTTTTTATCGACGATCGGCAAAAGCGGGTAGGCAGTGAAACGGCCTGGGTCGGCAAAGGGGAAGAGCCGCCGCTCAGCGTACCGCCGGCCCCGGCGCTGCGCGCAGTGGCGACCGCGGAAACAGCGCAGTCGCCGCTGGGGCGTGAGGAGCTCAACGATCTGATGGACTACGGTAATGAGCGGATGACCAACAGCAACTGCTCCCTCGATCCCTTCCGCCGTGAAATTCGCGTTACTGCGCTGACGGATGACAAAGTGCTGCTGATGACCAGCTGCGAATCCGGCGCGTACAACACCGTCTGGCTGGCCTGGCTGGTCTCCCGCCAGCGGCCCTATGTCGCCCGTCAGGTGCGGCTGACGCTGCCGTTTCAGCCGCCGGGCGAGGCACCGCGGGAGATCGAGCTTATCAACGCCAGCTACGATGATCGCCGCCATGAGCTGGTGACCCTGGATAAAGGCCGCGAGGCCGGCGATTGCGGGATCCAGACCCGCTGGCGTTTTGACGGCCAGCGGTTCAGTCTCTCCCGCTACGCGCAGCAGCCGACGTGTGATAACTGGCAGGGGCCAGACGCCTGGCCCACGCTGTGGATCACCCGTTAAGCACCTGCTCCGCGGTGGCGACGATATGGTCGACCGTAAAGCCAAAGAACGGAAACAGCTGCTCTGCCGGGGCGGATTCGCCATAGCCGGTCATGCCGACGATCTTGCCTTTTAAGCCGACATATTTATACCAGTAGTCCGCTATCCCGGCCTCGACCGCCACCCGCGCGCTGACGTCCGACGGCAGCACCGACTCGCGCCAGGCCTCATCCTGGGCATCAAACACATCGGTGGAAGGGAGCGAGACGACCCGCACATTCACCCCGTTCGCCAACAGTTTTTCTGCGGCCAGCACAGTGATCTCCACTTCCGAGCCGGTGGCGATGAGGATCAGGTCGGGCTTCCCGCCGGCATCTTTCAGCACGTAGCCTCCCCGGGCAATAGCCTGCACCTGTTCCGGGGTGCGCGGCATCTGCGCCAGGTTTTGCCGCGACAGGATCAGCGCCGTTGGTCCGTTCTGGCGCGCAATGGCCGCCTGCCAGGCGACGGCGGTCTCCACCTGGTCGCAGGGGCGCCAGGTGCTGAAGTTGGGCGTCAGTCGCAGACTGGCCAGCTGTTCCACCGCCTGGTGCGTCGGGCCATCTTCCCCGAGACCGATGGAGTCATGGGTATAGACCATGATCTGCCGGGCCTTCATCAGGGCCGCCATGCGCGCGGCGTTGCGGGCGTATTCCACAAACATCAGGAAGGTCGAGGTATACGGAATGAAGCCCCCGTGCAGGGCGATGCCGTTGGCCACCGCGGTCATGCCAAATTCGCGCACGCCGTAGTGGATATAGTTGCCCGCAGGATCGTCTTTAATCGATGTCGAGCCAGACCAGATGGTCAGGTTACTCGGCGCAAGATCCGCCGAACCGCCCAGCAGTTCCGGGAGATGCGGGCCGTAGGCGTTCAGCGCGTTTTGCGAGGCCTTGCGGCTGGCGATTTTCGCCGGCTCGGCCTGCAGTTTCGCCACGTAGTCGCGGGCGGTCGCGGCAAAGTCTTCCGGCAGGGTGCCATCCATGCGGCGAGTCAGCTCAGCGGCCAGCTCCGGAAACTGCTGCTGGTAGGCGGCGAATTTCTCGTTCCAGGCGTGCTCGGCTTTTTCGCCGCGCGGACGCGCATCCCAGCCCTGATAGATCTCTTTCGGGATCTCGAAGGGCGGATATTTCCAGCCCAGCTGCTGGCGGGCCAGGGCCACCTCTTTTTCGCCCAGCGCCGCGCCGTGAGACTCTTCCGACCCCGCTTTGTTGGGCGAACCGAAGCCGATGATGGTCCGACAGATAATCAGCGACGGCTTATCTTTCACCGCCTGCGCTTCCGCAATGGCCTGTTTAATGGCCTGCGGATCGTGACCATCAATGTCACCGATCACATGCCAGTGATAGGCGCGGAAGCGTTCGGCCGTATCATCGGAAAACCAGCCTTCGGTTTTGCCGTCGATGGAGATGCCGTTGTGATCGTAAAAACCGATCAGCTTACCCAGTCCGAGCGTACCGGCCAGCGAACAGGCCTCATGGGAGATCCCCTCCATCAGACAGCCATCGCCCATGAAAACCCAGGTGTGATGGTCGATAATCTCATGACCGGGGCGGTTAAACTGTGCCGCCAGGGTGCGTTCGGCGATGGCCATGCCGACGGCGTTCGCCAGCCCCTGGCCCAGCGGGCCGGTGGTGGTCTCCACCCCGGGGGTATAGCCATGCTCCGGGTGGCCCGGCGTTTTTGAGTGCAACTGACGGAACTGCTTGAGTTCTGACAGCGGCAGATCGTAGCCGGTCAGGTGCAACAGGCTGTAGAGCAGCATCGACGCGTGGCCGTTGGACAGAATAAAGCGGTCGCGGTCCACCCAGCCAGGGTTCTGCGGATTGTGCTTGAGAAAATCGTTCCACAGCACTTCGGCAATGTCTGCCATCCCCATTGGCGCACCGGGGTGGCCGGAATTGGCTTTCTGCACCGCGTCCATACTCAGGGCGCGGATGGCGTTGGCAAGCTCTCTTCGGGACATAGTTTTCTCCGTGAGACTAAAGTGACAGTTTGGCGGCAAGCAGATCTTCCAGTTTGCGCTGATCGACGGCGAACAGGCGGATCCCCTCCGCCAGCTTTTCGACCGCCATCGGGTCCTGATTATGTTCCCAGCGGAACTCCGCCTCGCTGAGCGGCACCGGGCGCGGCAGGATCTGGCTGGCAGGGATCAGTTTGCGCACCACCGGGGCGTCGCTGGCCTGCAGCTCTTTTAACAAGGGCGGGGCGATGGTCAGCCGGTCGCAGCCGACCAGGGCGAGGATCTGTTCGGTGCGGCGGAAGCTGGCGCCCATCACGATGGTGGTGTATTTATGCTGTTTGAAGTAGTCATAGATATTGCGCACCGATTTCACCCCCGGATCTTCCTCCACCACGTAAGGATCCAGCGGCTTACGCGCCTGATACCAGTCATAAATACGCCCGACGAAAGGGGAGATCAGATAGACCCCGGCTTCGGCGCAGGCCCGGGCCTGGGCGAAGGAAAACAGCAGCGTCAGGTTGCAGTGGATGCCTTCTTTTTCCAGCGTCTCGGCGGCGCGGATCCCCTCCCAGGTGGATGCCAGTTTGATCAGGATCCGCGACTTATCAATGCCCATCTCCTGATACAGCGCCACCAGATGGCGCGCCTTCTCGATGCTCTTCTCCCGGTTGAAGGAGAGCCGGGCGTCCACCTCGGTGGAGACCCGGCCCGGAATGCTTTTGAGGATCTCCGCGCCAAAATTGACCGCCAGCTTATCGCAGGCGTGAGTCACCTGCGCTTCACGGCCGCCTCCTTGCTTTTTCGCCCAAGCGATGGCGTCGTCAATGAGTCCGCTATAGGACGCCAGGCCGGCGGCCTTCAGCAGCAGGGAGGGGTTAGTGGTGGCATCTTCCGGATGATAGTGGCGAATGGATTCGATGTCGCCGCTGTCGGCGACCACGGTGGTGAACTGCTTGATGCTGTCTAGCTGATTCATAGATAAGTCCTCCTGGAACAAGGTGTTACATGAGTGCTTGCCGGTATGCGGTATAAATAGTGATGAGGTACATAACCAAAAAGCATAGCAGACGGGGCTATTATTGGCGGCGAATCCGGGTAACATAACCGCTATAAATTGATAACAACCAGATCATAGCGATGGCCAGAGTTTGGCGGTGTTCAAAGTTTATCGCCCCGCCAGGAGGGATACTGTCTGCCACTGAAAGGTGAACGACAGGATGGTCATCACGCTTTTCCCCTACGAACGATACGTGAAAGAAAGGAATAGAAAATGGATGAGCAGTTAAAACAGAGCGCCCTCGACTTCCACGAATTTCCGGTTCCCGGAAAAATCCAGGTCTCGCCGACCAAACCTCTCGCCACCCAGCGCGATTTGGCGCTGGCCTACTCGCCGGGCGTCGCGGCCCCCTGTCTGGAAATCGAAAAAGATCCGCTGGCCGCCTACAAATACACTGCCCGCGGCAACCTGGTGGCGGTCGTCTCCAACGGCACCGCGGTGCTGGGGCTGGGGAATATCGGCGCGCTGGCCGGCAAGCCGGTGATGGAGGGCAAAGGCGTCCTGTTTAAGAAATTCGCCGGCATCGATGTGTTTGATATCGAAGTCGATGAGCTGGATCCGGACAAATTCATTAACGTCGTCGCCGCCCTCGAGCCGACCTTCGGCGGTATCAACCTGGAAGATATTAAAGCGCCGGAGTGTTTCTACATCGAGCAGCAGCTGCGCGAGCGGATGAATATTCCGGTTTTCCATGACGATCAGCATGGCACGGCGATCATCAGCACCGCGGCGATCCTCAACGGTCTGCGCGTCGTCGAGAAGAATCTGTCCGACGTGCGGATGGTGGTCTCCGGCGCGGGCGCGGCGGCGATCGCCTGCATGAACCTGCTGGTGGCGCTGGGGATGCAAAAGCACAACATCGTGGTCTGCGATTCGAAAGGCGTCATCTATAAAGACCGTGAACCGAACATGGCGGAAACCAAAGCCGCCTACGCAGTGGAAGACGACGGCAAACGTACGCTTGATGATGTGATCGACGGCGCCGACATTTTCCTCGGCTGCTCTGGCCCGAAAGTGCTGACTCCGGAGATGGTGAAGAAGATGGCGCGCGCGCCGCTGATCCTTGCCCTGGCCAACCCGGAGCCGGAAATTCTGCCGCCGCTGGCGAAGCAGGTCCGCGATGACGCCATCATCTGTACCGGTCGCTCCGACTACCCTAACCAGGTCAACAATGTGCTCTGCTTCCCGTTCATCTTCCGCGGCGCGCTGGACGTCGGCGCGACGGCGATCAACGAAGAGATGAAGCTGGCGGCGGTGCACGCCATTGCCGAGCTGGCCCATGCCGAGCAGAGCGAAGTGGTGGCCTCCGCCTATGGCGATCAGGATTTAAGCTTTGGTCCGGACTACATCATTCCGAAACCGTTCGACCCGCGGCTGATCGTCAAGATTGCCCCTGCGGTGGCGAAGGCGGCAATGGATTCCGGCGTGGCAACGCGCCCCATCGCTGATTTTGACGCCTATATCGAGAAGCTGAGCGAGTTCGTCTATAAAACCAACCTGTTTATGAAGCCTATCTTCTCTCAGGCGCGCAAAGAGCCGAAGCGCGTGGTGTTGGCGGAAGGGGAGGAGACCCGGGTGCTGCACGCCACTCAGGAGCTGGTGTCGCTGGGGCTGGCCAAACCGATTCTGGTGGGGCGCCCTAGCGTGATTGAAATGCGCATCCAGAAGCTGGGTCTGCAGATCAAGGCCGGCGTTGACTTTGAGATCGTCAATAATGAATCCGACCCGCGGTTTAAAGAGTACTGGAGCGAGTACTACCAGCTGATGAAGCGCCGCGGCATTACCCAGGAGCAGGCGCAGCGGGCGGTGATTAGCAACACCACGGTGATTGGCGCCATCATGGTTCATCGCGGTGAAGCGGATGCGATGATCTGCGGGACTATCGGCGAGTACCACGACCACTACCGCGTGGTGCAGCCGCTGTTTGGCTATCGCGACGGCGTCAGCACCGCCGGGGCGATGAATGCGCTGCTGCTGCCGAGCGGCAACACCTTTATCGCCGACACCTATGTCAATCACGATCCCTCCCCGGAAGAGCTGGCGGAGATCACCCTGATGGCGGCGGAAAGCGTGCGTCGCTTCGGTATTGAGCCGCGGGTGGCATTGCTGTCGCACTCCAACTTTGGTTCCGCCGACTGCCCGTCAGCCAGCAAGATGCGCAAAACCCTTGAACTGGTGAAGGCGAGCGCCCCGGAGCTGATGATCGATGGCGAAATGCATGGCGACGCCGCGCTGGTGGAAAGCATCCGCAACGACCGCATGCCGGACAGCCCGCTGAAGGGATCGGCCAATATTCTGGTGATGCCGAATATGGAAGCCGCCCGGATCAGCTATAACCTGCTGCGTGTCTCCAGTTCGGAAGGGGTGACCGTCGGACCAGTGCTAATGGGGGTGGCGAAGCCGGTGCATATTCTGACGCCGATCGCCTCCGTACGCCGCATTGTGAATATGGTGGCGCTGGCGGTTGTCGAAGCGCAAACCGAACCGCTGTAATCTCGTTTTTTTCCCATTAACGCGCGGAGAGTTTTCCGCGCACAATATCAGGCAGGCCGGCGAGTAAAAACGCTGAGCCTGCCTTTTTAATTCCGCCGCATTATTATTTTCTCTCCTGAGTGATCCACTTCACCTTTTAACCCCACTTGCCGAAATTTGTTATTTGCCGCGCTGAAATACCGTCACCATGAGGACAGATTTCAGGGGGGCAATCAGTCATGGATAAAGAACGCATTATTCAGGAATTCGTACCAGGCAAACAGGTCACACTGGCGCATCTGATTGCCCACCCGGGAGCGGAGCTGGCGAAAAAGATCGGCGTACCCGAATCCGGCGCGATCGGCATTATGACGCTGACACCGGGGGAAACAGCGATGATCGCCGGCGATCTGGCGATGAAGGCCGCCGATGTGCACATCGGTTTTCTCGACCGGTTTAGCGGCGCGCTGGTGATCTACGGTCCGGTCGGCGCGGTGGAGGAGGCGCTCCTGCAGACCATCGGCGGGTTAGGCCGCTTATTAAATTATACCTTGTGCGAATTAACGAAAAGTTAATTGAGAGCGACCATGAAGCGTATTGCCATTGTCGGCGCCGTCGGTGCAGGAAAAACCACATTATTTAATGCCCTGCAGGGAAATTATTCCCTCGCCAGAAAAACGCAGGCGCTGGAATTTAACGATCGTGGCGACATCGATACACCCGGGGAATATTTCAGCCATCCTCGCTGGTATCACGCCTTAATTACCACCCTGCAGGATGTGGACACCCTGATTTATGTCCATGCGGCCAATGATACCGAAAGTCGCCTGCCTCCCGGGTTACTGGATATTGGCAGCCGAAAGCACCTTATCGTGGCGATCAGCAAAACGGATCTGCCGGATGCCAACGTCGCCGCGGTGCGGCAGCTGCTGGACGGGATGGGGTTTCAGGCGCCGGTTTTCGCCCTCAACGGTTGCGATCCGCAAAGCGTCGCGTCGCTGGAAAATTATTTGAGTGAGCTCAGCCAAAAGGAGGAAGGGCCAGGTGAAGAAACTCATTACCGCTAACGATATTCGTGCCGCCCACGCGCGCGGCGAACAGGCGATGTCAGTTGTTCTGCGCGCCAGCATTATCACCCCGGAAGCGCGCGAAGTCGCCGAGCTGCTGGGATTCACTATCACCGAGGATGATGGCGCCGCGCCGGCGGCGACAGCGGCGAACAGCGACAAAACGGAAAGCCAGCGGATCCGCGAAACCATCCTGGCGCAGTTGCCGGAAGGCCAGTTTACCGAAAGCCTGGTGGCGCAGCTGATGGAAAAGGTGATGAAGGAGAAGCAGTCCCTGGAGCAGGAGGCGATGCAGCCAGGATTTGACTCCGTGACCGGCAAAGGCGGCATCAAAGTGATCGACGGCAGCAGCGTGAAGTTTGGCCGCTTCGACGGCGCCCAGCCGCACTGCGTCGGCTTAACGGACCTGGTGACCGACTAGGATGGCAGCAGCATGGCCGCCGGATTTATGCAGTGGGAGAACGCCTTCTTCCCGTGGACGCTGAACTACGACGAAATCGATATGGTGCTGGAGGGCGAGCTGCATGTGCGCCATCAGGGGGAAACGCTGATTGCCAAAGCAGGGGACGTGATGTTTATCCCGAAAGGCGCCAGTATCGAATTCGGTGCCCCGTCGACGGTGCGCTTCCTGTACGTCGCCTGGCCGGCAAACTGGCAATCGCTATGAACGATTTCATTACCGAAGCGTGGCTCAGAGCGAATCATACGCTCAGCGAAGGCGGTGAAATCCATCTTCCTGCCGACGCTCGCCTGACGCCCTCGGCGAGGGAGCTGCTGGAAAGTCGGCATCTGCGGGTCAAATTTCTCGACCGCCAGGGGCGCCTGTTTGTCGAGGATGACGAACAGACGCCGCAGCCGGTGCATGCCCTGACCAGCCGCGACCATCCGCCCCAGGCCTGCTGCGAGCTCTGTCACCAGCCTGTGGATAAAAAGCCGGACACCCTGACCCACCTGACGGCCGATACCCTGGTGGCGAAAAACGATCCGCGGCTGGCCTTCCGTGCGGTGCTGGACAGCACCATCGCTCTGACGGTGTGGCTGCAAATTGAACTGGCGGAGTCCTGGCAGCCGTGGCTGATGGATATCCGTTCGCGGCTGGGCAACATCATGCGCGCCGACGCGCTGGAGGAGCCGCTGGCGGCGCAGTCGATAGCCGGATTCAGCGAGGGACAGCTACACCGTCTGTCCCATCAGCCGCTGCGCTTCCTGGGCCACGATCACCTGGTGCCGGAGGCCCGCCATGGGCGCGAGGTCGCGCTGCTTAATCTGCTGCGCGGCAAAGTCCGCGAGGCGGAGGTGACCGCGGCGCAGGTGTTTATCACGCCGCAATTTGCGGTCCGGCGCGCCGATATTATGCAAGCGCTCAACCGTCTCTCCAGCGCGGTCTACGTGATGATGATCCTGGGCGTGACGGATTCGCCGCCAACCCTCAGCCAGCTGCAGCAGCAGCTGGGAGGTGAAGATGATCATTGACCAATGCCGCAAACTGGCGCTGCGCGCCCCCGCCCGAGTGGTGTTCCCGGATGCGCTGGACGTCCGTGTGCTGAAGGCGGCGCATTATCTGCAGCAGCAGGGCCTGGCGCGTCCGATCCTCGTCGCCAGTCCCTTCGCGCTGCGGCAGTTCGCCCTTGGCGAACGTCTGCCGCTGACCGGAGTGCAGATCATTGATCCGCACAGCAACCTGGCGATGCGCGAGGCGTTTGCCGCCGCCTGGCAGGCGCGCGCCGGCGATAAAGCGCCCGCTGACGCCGTCGACAAGCTGGCCGACCCGCTGATGTTCGCCGCGGCGATGGTCAGCGGCGGTGAGGCCGAGGTGTGTATCGCCGGGAATCTCTCGTCAACCGCCAGCGTGCTGCGCGCCGGTCTGCGCCTTATCGGCCTGCAGCCGGGGTGTAAAACGCTCTCTTCGCTGTTTCTGATGCTGCCGCAGTATGCCGGCCAGCCGCTGGGGTTTGCCGACTGCAGCGTGGTGCCGCAGCCGACGGCGGCGCAGCTGGCGGATATCGCGATTGCTAGCGCCGAGACCTGGCAAGCGATCGCTGGCGAAGCGCCGAGGGTGGCAATGCTGTCCTTCTCCACGCACGGCAGCGCCCGGCATCCCTGTGTGGCTAACGTCCAGCAGGCCACGGAGATCGTGCGTCAGCGGGCGCCGCAGCTGATGGTCGATGGCGAACTGCAGTTTGACGCCGCCTTTGTACCCGACGTCGCTGCGTACAAAGCGCCCGGCAGCCCGCTGCGGGGGCGGGCCAATGTGCTGGTCTTCCCATCGCTGGAGGCGGGCAACATCGGCTACAAAATCGCCCAGCGATTGGGTGGATATCGCGCCATCGGGCCGCTGATCCAGGGCCTCGCCGCCCCGCTTCACGACCTCTCGCGAGGCTGTAGCGTAGAGGAAATTATCGAACTGGCGCTGGTGGCGTCGGTACCGCGCCAGACGGACGCAAGCCGGATCCCCGACTCGTCCACGCTGGTTGAATGAATGGTCCCCTTCAGGACCCCTTATGAGAGGAAAACACAATGGAAGCATTAGGAATGATTGAAACCCGGGGCCTGGTTGCACTGATTGAGGCCTCCGACGCCATGGTCAAAGCGGCCCGCGTCAAGCTGGTAGGCGTGAAACAGATCGGCGGCGGCCTGGTGACCGCCATGGTGCGCGGCGATGTCGCGGCGTGCAAAGCCGCCACGGATGCCGGGGCGGCGGCGGCTCAGCGTATCGGTGAGCTGGTCTCTGTACATGTCATCCCGCGCCCGCATGGCGATCTGGAAGAGGTCTTCCCGATCAGCTTCAAGGGCGATAGCAACATCTAACGGGAGAGGGGGTGCCGGACAGTCCGGGTCGGACAGGACGCTAGCGCGTCGCTATCTGGCAATGACAAGGCATGAATGCCGGATGGCGCTGCGCTTATCCGGCCTGCACATCACACGCGGAGACGGACATGAAGCTGGCTGTTGTTACCGGATATGTGGTCTGCACCGTACGCCATGAAGGGCTGGCCCACGACAAACTGCTGATGGTGGAGATGCTCAATGCCCGCGGCGAACCCGACGGGCAATGCGCGGTCGCCATCGACAACATCGGCGCGGGATGCGGGGAGTGGGTGCTGCTGGTCAGCGGCAGCTCGGCGCGACAGGCGCACGCCCATGGCGCCTCTCCGGTCGATCTGTGCGTGATTGGCATCGTGGATGAGGCTGCGGCCGATGGTCAGGTGCTCTTCCATAAGTAGGGTGAAAAATCATGAATCAACAGGACATTGAACAGGTAGTGAAAGCGGTACTGCTGAAAATGAAAGACAGCAGTCAGCCTGCTGACGCCGTTCATGATAGGGGCGTTTTTGCCTCACTGGATGACGCTGTCGCGGCGGCAACGGCGGCCCAGCAGGGATTAAAGCGGGTGGCGATGCGTCAGCAGGTGATTCAGGCCATTCGTGAGGCGGGTGAAAAGCATGCCCGTGAACTGGCGGAGCTTGCGGTGACGGAGACCGGCATGGGACGCGTTGAAGATAAGTTTGCCAAAAACGTGGCGCAGGCACGGGGTACGCCAGGCGTGGAGTGTCTGACTCCGCAGGTGCTGACCGGCGATAACGGCCTGACGCTGATTGAAAACGCGCCCTGGGGCGTGGTGGCCTCGGTCACGCCCTCGACCAATCCGGCGGCGACGGTGATTAACAACGCCATCAGTCTGATTGCCGCCGGCAACAGCGTAGTCTTTGCCCCCCATCCGGCGGCGAAACAGGTCTCGCAGCGGGCGATCACCTTGCTTAACCAGGCGGTAGTGGCCGCCGGCGGCCCGGCCAACCTGCTGGTGACCGTGGCGAACCCGGATATCGACACCGCCCAGCGGCTGTTTAAGTACCCTGGTATCGGCCTGCTGGTGGTGACCGGCGGCGAAGCAGTGGTCGAGGCGGCGCGCAAACATACCAACAAACGTCTGATTGCCGCCGGGGCCGGCAACCCGCCGGTGGTGGTGGATGAGACCGCCGATCTGCCGCGCGCCGCGCAAGCGATCGTCAAAGGCGCCTCGTTTGATAACAACATCATCTGCGCCGACGAGAAGGTGCTGATCGTGGTCGATAGCGTCGCCGACGAACTGATGCGCCTGATGGAAGGCCAGCAGGCGGTGAAACTCACGGCGGCGCAGGCCGAACAGCTCCAGCCGCTGCTGCTGAAAAATATCGACGAGCGCGGCAAAGGCACGGTCAGCCGCGACTGGGTCGGCCGCGATGCGGGCAAAATCGCCGCGGCGATTGGCCTGCAGGTGCCGGCGCAAACCCGTCTGCTGTTCGTGGAAACCCCCGCCAGCCATCCGTTTGCGGTGACTGAACTGATGATGCCGGTGCTGCCGGTGGTGCGGGTGGCGAACGTCGAGGAGGCCATCGCCCTGGCGGTGCAACTGGAAGGCGGCTGCCACCATACGGCGGCGATGCACTCGCGCAACATCGACAACATGAACCAGATGGCGAATGCCATCGACACCAGCATCTTCGTCAAAAACGGGCCGTGCATCGCCGGGCTTGGGCTGGGCGGTGAGGGCTGGACCACCATGACCATCACCACCCCAACCGGGGAAGGGGTAACCAGCGCGCGGACCTTCGTTCGTCTGCGCCGCTGCGTGCTGGTGGATGCGTTTCGAATCGTATAAGGGATGAACATGGCGCACGACGAACAACGCTGGCTTTCGCCGAGACTGCAAAAAGCCGCTGCCCTGTGTAACCAGGCACCCGCCGCCAGCGAGTCGCCGCTGTGGCTGGGCATCGATTTGGGCACCTGCGACGTGGTGTCGATGGTGGTCGACCGCGATGGCCAGCCGGTTGCGGTATGTCTTGACTGGGCCGATGTGGTGCGCGACGGCATCGTCTGGGACTTCTTCGGCGCCGTCACCCTCGTGCGCCGTCATCTCGCGACCCTCGAACAGCAGCTGGGCTGCCGCTTTGCGCATGCGGCGACCTCGTTTCCGCCCGGCACCGATCCGCGCATTTCGATCAACGTCCTGGAGTCCGCCGGGCTGGAGATCAGTCATGTGCTGGATGAGCCCACCGCGGTGGCGGATCTGCTGCAGCTCGATAATGCCGGGGTGGTGGACATCGGCGGCGGCACCACCGGGATCGCCATCGTTAAACAGGGCAGGGTGACGTATTCGGCGGATGAAGCCACCGGCGGACACCATATCTCCCTGACTCTGGCCGGGAATCGCGGCATCGGGCTGGAAGAGGCTGAGCAGTACAAGCGCCGCCATGCCGGAGAGATCTGGCCGGTAGTGAAACCGGTGTACGAGAAGATGGCTGAGATTGTCGCCCGACATATTACCGGACAAGGGATTGGTGATTTGTGGCTGGCAGGCGGCGCCTGCATGCAGCCGGGCGTCAGGGCGCTTTTTTGCCAATGTTTCCCGACGCTGAAGGTGCATTTACCCCGGCACAGCCTGTTTATGACCCCGCTGGCAATCGCCAACAGCGGGAGGGAAAAAGCGGAGGGGATCTATGCAAGCTGAACTGCAGACGGCGCTGTTCCACGCCTTCGATACGCTGAATCTTCAGCAAGTGAAAAGCTTCAACGTGCCGCCGGTGACGCTGCACGGCGTCGGCGCGCTGGCGGCCTGCGGCCCGCAAGCGCAGGCCCGGGGCCTGAAGCATCTGTTTGTCATGGTTGACCGTTTTCTCCATCAGGCGGGAATGACCGCCGGGCTGGAGCGTAGCCTGGCGATGAAAGGAGTCGCTATGACCCTCTGGCCCTGTCCCGCCGGCGAACCCTGCGTCACTGATGTCTGCGCTGCGGTCGCCCAGCTGCGGGACGCGCGCTGCGACGGCGTGGTGGCCTTCGGCGGCGGCTCGGTGCTGGATGCGGCGAAAGCGGTGGCGCTGCTGGTCGCCAACCCTGAGCAGACGCTGGGGGAGATGACGGAGCACAGCGAATTACAGCCACGTCTGCCGCTGATTGCGGTGCCGACCACCGCCGGCACCGGGTCAGAAACCACCAACGTGACGGTGATTATCGATGCGGTGAGTGGACGCAAACAGGTGCTGGCGCATGCCTCGCTGATGCCGGATGTGGCGATCCTCGACGCCGCCCTAACTGAGGGCGTTCCCCCGTCTGTCACGGCGATGACCGGGATTGATGCGCTGACCCACGCCGTCGAGGCCTACAGCGCCCGTCACGCCACGCCGTTTACCGACAGTCTGGCGATGGGGGCGATAGCCATGATCGGCGAAGCGCTGCCGAAAGCGGTGGGCTGCGGCCAGGATCTGGCGGCGCGGGAGAACATGCTGCTGGCCTCCTGCATGGCGGGGATGGCGTTTTCCAGCGCCGGGCTGGGGCTATGCCATGCCATGGCGCATCAGCCGGGGGCGGCGCTGCATATTCCGCACGGTCTGGCCAACGCCATGCTGCTGCCAACGGTGATGGGCTTCAACCGTATGGTGTGCCGGGGGCGCTTCAGCCAGATCGGCCGGGCGCTGACCGGCAGGAAAACCGATGACCTTGAGGCAATCGCCGCCGTGCGCGAACTGATTGCGGAAGTCGGTCTGACGATGCGGCTGTCGGATGCCGGCGCGACGCCCGCGCACTACGCCACCTGGGCACAGGCGGCGCAGGACGACATCTGTCTGCGCACCAATCCACGCACCGCCACCCGGGAGCAGATTATCGAGCTGTACGCGGCGGCGCAATAAATGCGGATTTTCCCGGAGGCGTGTGGCTGTGGCTTTCCCGGCTCGCGCTGCGCTTAGCCGGGCTACAGGATCACAGCCGTCTGCTATGCCGTAGCCCGGGTAAGGCGTTCACGCCGCGACCCGGGAAAGTTCCCCGAGTGCGGCTAATGTCCCCGTATTCACAGTATCTACCAATCATAAATGACAGGGAGTAAGGGCTATGGGAATTAACGAAATCATCATGTACATCATGATGTTCTTTATGCTGATTGCCGCCGTGGACAGGATCCTGTCGCAGTTCGGCGGCTCGGCGCGCTTTCTCGGCAAACTGGGGAAAAGCATTGAGGGATCCGGCGGTCAGTTTGAAGAAGGGTTTATGGCGATGGGCGCGCTGGGCCTGGCGATGGTCGGGATGACCGCCCTGGCGCCGGTGCTGGCCCATCTGCTCGGTCCGGTGATTATCCCGCTGTATGAGATGCTCGGCGCCAACCCGTCGATGTTTGCCGGCACGCTGCTGGCGTGCGACATGGGCGGTTTCTTCCTCGCCAAAGAGCTGGCGGGCGGCGACGTGGCGGCCTGGATGTACTCGGGCCTGATCCTCGGCTCCATGATGGGGCCGACCATTGTGTTCTCCATTCCGGTGGCGCTCGGCATTATCGAACCTGCCGATCGCCGCTGGCTGGCGCTCGGCGTGCTGGCGGGCATTGTCACTATTCCTATCGGCTGTATCGCCGGCGGTCTGGTGGCGATGTATTCCGGGGTGGAGATCAACGGCCAGCTGGTAGCGTTTACCTTCGCGCTGATCCTGATGAATATGATCCCGGTGATCATCGTCGCCGTGCTGGTGGCGCTGGGGCTGAAGTTCATTCCGGAAAAAATGATCAACGGCTTCCAGATCTTCGCCAAATTCCTCGTGGCGCTGATCACCATCGGCCTGGCGGCGGCGGTGATCAAGTTCCTGCTCGGCTGGGAGCTGATCCCAGGACTCGACCCGATCTTTATGGCGCCTGGTGACCAGCCCGGCGAGGTGATGCGCGCCATCGAAGTCATTGGCTCTATCTCCTGCGTGCTGCTCGGCGCTTACCCGATGGTGCTCCTGCTGACCCGCTGGTTTGAAAAGCCGCTGATGCGTGTCGGTAATCTCCTCAAAATCAACAATATGGCTGCCGGCGGCATGGTCGCTACCCTCGCGAACAATATCCCGATGTTCGGCATGATGAAGCAGATGGATACCCGTGGAAAAGTGATCAACTGCGCCTTCTCAGTGTCAGCGGCGTTCGCCCTCGGCGACCATCTCGGTTTTGCGGCGGCCAACATGAACGCCATGATCTTCCCGATGATCGTCGGCAAGCTGGTCGGCGGCGTTACCGCGATTGGCGTGGCGATGCTGCTGGTGCCAAAAGATGAAAACGTACCGGCGCCTGCCAACACCGAAGCGGAGGCGCACTCGTGAACACGCGCCAGCTGTTGAGCGTCGGTATTGATATCGGCACCACCACCACGCAGGTGATCTTCTCGCGCCTCGAGCTGGTGAACCGCGCGGCGGTCTCCCAGGTGCCGCGCTACGAATTCATCAAACGCGACATTAGCTGGCAAAGCCCGGTCTTTTTTACGCCGGTTGATAAGCAGGGAGAACTGAAAGAGGCCGAGCTTGAGGCGCTGATTCTGGCTCAGTATCGGGCCGCCGGGATTGCCCCGCAAGCGGTGGATTCCGGGGCGATCATCATCACCGGCGAAAGCGCGAAAACCCGCAATGCCCGCCCGGCGGTGATGGCGCTCTCGCAGTCGCTGGGCGATTTTGTCGTCGCCAGCGCCGGGCCGCACCTGGAGTCGGTCATTGCCGGACACGGCGCCGGGGCGCAAACCCTGTCGCAGCAGCGGATGTGCCGGGTGCTTAATATCGATATTGGCGGCGGTACCTCGAACTATGCCCTGTTTGACGCCGGTAACCTCAGCGCCACCGCCTGCCTCAACGTCGGCGGCCGCCTGCTGGAAACCGACGCTCAGGGGCGCGTGGTCCACGCGCACTCGCCAGGACAGCGGATTGTCGATGCGGTATTCGGCCCGGGAACCGATGCTTTATCGTTGACTGCGGGTCAGCTGGCGCAGGTGGCGCGTCGGATGGCGGGGCTGATCGTTGAGGTGATCGATGGCAGGCTCTCACCGCTGGCGCAGGCGCTGATGCAAACCGAAGTACTGCCTGCAGGTGTTCAGCCAGAGGTCATTACCCTTTCCGGTGGGGTGGGGGAGTGCTACCGCCATCAGCCCGCCGATCCTTTCTGTTTTTCCGATATTGGGCCGCTGCTGGCCACGGCCCTGCACGAGCATCCGCGCCTGCGTGAAATGAACGTGCAGTTTCCGACGCAAACCGTGCGCGCCACGGTGATTGGCGCCGGGGCGCATACGCTGTCCCTGTCCGGGAGCACCATCTGGCTGGAGGGGGTTCCATTGCCGCTGCGCAATCTGCCAGTGGCTATCCCGCAGGATGCCGCCGATCTGCCGAACGCCTGGCGGCAGGCGCTGACGCAGCTCGATCTGGCCCCCGAGGCGGACGCTTACGTGCTGGCGCTTCCCGCTGCGCTACCGGTGCGTTACGCCACCTTACTGACCGTAATTGACGCCCTGCTGGCGTTCGTCGCCCGCTTTCCCAATCCGCGTCCGCTGCTGCTGGTGGCCGAGCAGGATTTTGGCAAAGCGCTGGGCATGCTGCTGCGGCCGCAGCTTCCACACCTTCCGCTGGCGGTCATCGATGAGGTGAGCGTCCGGGCGGGGGACTATATCGACATTGGTACGCCTCTTTTTGGCGGATCGGTTGTGCCGGTGACGGTGAAATCACTCGCATTTCCTTCCTGAGGGAACGACTTATGAAACTAAAGACCACATTGTTCGGCAATGTTTATCAGTTTAAGGATGTTAAAGAGGTGCTGGCGAAAGCCAACGAACTGCGTTCGGGGGATGTGCTGGCGGGCGTGGCAGCGGAGAGTTCGCAGCAGCGCGTGGCCGCCAAGCAGGTGCTCTCCGATATGACGGTGGCCGATATCCGCAATAACCCGGTGATCCCCTATGAGGAGGATTGCGTGACGCGCCTGATCCAGGATGACGTGAACGAAACCGCCTATCAGCGGATCAAACACTGGACCATCAGCGACCTGCGCGAATACGTGCTCAACGACGAGGTCACCAGCGACGATATCGCGTTTGTCCGCAAAGGGCTGACCTCCGAGGTGGTGGCGGCGGTGGCCAAGATCTGCTCCAACGCCGATCTGATCTACGGCGGCAAAAAAATGCCGGTGATCAAAAAAGCCAATACCACCATCGGTCTGCCGGGGACCTTTAGCTGCCGCCTGCAGCCGAACGATACCCGCGACGACGTGCAGAGTATTGCCGCGCAAATCTACGAAGGGCTCTCCTTCGGTGCGGGCGACGCGGTGATTGGCGTCAACCCGGTCACTGACGACGTGGAGAACCTGAGTCGCGTGCTGGATACGGTGTACGGGGTGATCGACAAGTTTACCATCCCGACCCAGGGCTGTGTGCTGGCGCACGTCACCACCCAGATCGAAGCTATCCGCCGCGGCGCGCCGGGGGGGCTTATCTTCCAGAGCATCTGCGGCAGCGAAAAAGGGCTAAAAGAGTTCGGCGTCGAACTGGAGATGCTTGATGAAGCGCGGGCGGTGGGGGCGGAGTTTAACCGCATCGCCGGGGAGAACTGTCTTTACTTTGAAACCGGGCAGGGCTCGGCGCTCTCCGCGGGCGCTAACTTCGGCGCCGACCAGGTGACGATGGAAGCGCGTAACTATGGCCTGGCGCGGCACTACGATCCGTTCCTCGTCAACACCGTGGTGGGCTTTATCGGGCCGGAGTACCTCTATAACGACCGACAAATTATTCGCGCCGGGCTGGAAGACCACTTTATGGGCAAGCTGAGCGGCATCTCGATGGGCTGCGACTGCTGCTACACCAACCATGCCGATGCCGATCAGAACCTCAACGAAAACCTGATGATCCTGCTGGCGACCGCTGGCTGCAACTACATCATGGGCATGCCGCTCGGCGACGACATCATGCTCAACTACCAGACTACCGCCTTCCACGATACCGCGACCGTGCGCCAGCTGCTGGGTCTGCGTCCGTCACCGGAGTTCGAAGGCTGGCTGGAACGGATGGGCATTATGGCAAATGGTCGTCTGACCAAACGGGCGGGCGATCCGTCACTGTTCTTCTGATGACGCGGGGATGACACATCATGGATCAAAAACAGATTGAAGACATTGTACGCAGCGTAATGGCGTCAATGGGACAGCCACAGACACAGCCAGAGGCCCCCGTAGCGACGACGCCGGCCTGCCACGCTGCCGCGTGCGCCACCGACGCAACAGTGGAAAGCTGCGCGCTGGATCTGGGCTCTGCGGAAGCGAAAGCCTGGATTGGCGTACAACATCCGCACCGCGCCGAAGTGCTGACCGAACTGAAACGCAGCACCGCGGCGCGCGTCTGCACCGGTCGCGCCGGTCCGCGTCCGCGCACCCTCGCGTTGCTGCGCTTCCTGGCGGATCACTCGCGCTCGAAAGATACGGTGCTCAAAGAGGTGCCGGAGGCGTGGGTGAAAGCGCAGGGGCTGCTGGAAGTGCGTTCGGAAATCAGCGACAAAAATCGCTACCTGACGCGCCCCGATCTGGGACGCCGTCTCAGTCCGGAGGCCATCGATGCGCTGAAGGCGCAGTGCGTGATGGATCCGGATGTGCAGGTGGTGGTGTCCGATGGCCTGTCGACGGATGCCATCACCGCCAACTACGAAGAGATCCTGCCGCCGCTGCTTGCCGGCCTGAAACAGGCGGGTCTGAAGGTCGGGACGCCGTTCTTCGTGCGCTATGGCCGCGTCAAGATTGAAGATCAGATCGGCGAGATCCTCGGCGCGAAGGTGGTGATCCTGCTGGTTGGCGAGCGCCCGGGACTTGGCCAGTCAGAGAGCCTCTCCTGCTACGCGGTGTACTCCCCGCGGGTGGCGACCACCGTCGAGGCCGACCGGACCTGTATCTCCAATATTCACCAGGGCGGCACCCCGCCGGTAGAAGCCGCCGCGGTGATCGTGGATTTAGCCAAACGCATGCTGGAGCAGAAAGCCTCCGGTATCAACATGAGCCGTTAAGGAGGCATCATGCCCGCATTAGATTTGATTCGACCCTCGGTCACTGCCGTGCGCGTAATTGCCTCGGTGAATGACGGTTTTGCCCGGGAGCTTAAATTACCGCCACATATACGTAGCCTCGGACTCATCACGGCAGATTCTGATGACGTGACGTATATTGCCGCCGATGAAGCGACAAAGCAGGCGATGGTGGAGGTGGTCTATGGCCGCTCCCTGTATGCCGGAGCGGCTCACGGCCCGTCGCCTACCGCCGGTGAAGTGCTGATTATGCTCGGCGGCCCGAACCCGGCGGAAGTTCGCGCCGGGCTGGATGCCATGATGGCGCATATTGAAAGCGGGGCGGCGTTCCAGTGGGCTAACGACGCGCAAGATACCGCGTTTCTGGCGCACGTGGTGTCGCGTACCGGCTCTTATCTTTCATCGACCGCTGGCATCGCGTTGGGCGATCCGATCGCTTATCTGGTGGCGCCGCCGCTGGAGGCGACGTACGGCATCGATGCGGCGATGAAGTCTGCCGACGTTCAGCTGGTGACCTACGTCCCGCCGCCGTCGGAAACCAACTATTCGGCCGCCTTTTTGACGGGAAGTCAGGCCGCCTGTAAAGCCGCCTGCAACGCCTTTACCGATGCCGTTCTCGATATTGCCCGTCATCCTGTTCAGCGTGCGTAACGGAGGGAGCGATGATCAATGCGCTGGGATTGCTGGAAGTGGAGGGCATGGTCGCCGCTGTAGACGCCGCGGATGCCATGCTCAAGGCGGCCAATGTGCGCCTGCTCAGTCATGAAGTGCTCGACCCCGGCAGATTGACGCTGGTGGTGGAGGGGGATCTGGCGGCCTGTCGTGCCGCGCTGGATGCCGGAAGCGTAGCGGCGGAGCGAACCGGATGTGTGATCAGCCGTCGGGAAATCGGCCGTCCGGAAGAGGATACCCAGTGGCTGATCGGCGGCTTTCAGCCACCGCCGCCAGCGCCCCTGCCGCCTGCTGACCCGGCATCATCGGAAGCGTTACTGACGCTGTTGGCATCAGTTCGTCAGGGCATGACGGCCGGCGAGGTCGCCGCGCATTTTGCCTGGCCGCTGGATAAGGCCCGCCAGGCGCTGGATCAGCTCTTTTCCGCAGGGACGCTACGCAAACGCAGTAGCCGCTATCGTCTCAAAAATCCATAACCTGTCGGAGGTGCCGGGAGCGGCTTGCCCCCGGCTTTAACGATTATGAAAAAGCGTCGTTCTGCAAATTTGCACCATCTCTGTTGCGAGGCGTTGCCGGAAGACACCAGGCTGACGCCCCAGGTTGAAATTGACAATATTCATCAACGACACACAACCGATGTGTATGAGCACGCCCTGACCATTACCGCCTGGCAACAGATTTACGATCAGCTGCATCCGGGGCAGTTTCGCGGCGAGTTTACCGAAATTCTGCTCGATGAGATCCAGGTCTTTCGCGAATATACCGGGCTGGCGCTGCGCCAGTCCTGCGTGGTCTGGCCGAACTCCTTTTGGTTTGGTATTCCGGCGGCGCGGGGAGAGCAGGGGTTTATTGGTTCGCAGTGCCTGGGCCGGGCAGAAATCGCCACCCGTCCCGGCGGTACGGAGTTCGAGCTCAGCACGCCGGATGATTACACCATCCTCGGTGTGGTGATTTCAGAGGAGGTGATTTCTCGCCATGCCAGTTTCCTGCACCACCCGGAGCGAGTGCTGCATATGCTACGCAACCAGTCAGCGCTGGCAGTTCGGGAGCCGCATAAGGCCGCGCTGTGGGGGTTTGTGCAGCAGGCGCTGGCCACCTTCAGCGAGCATCCGGATACCCTTCATCAGCCGGCCGTGCGTAAAGTCCTGCGGGATAATCTGTTGCTGGCGATGGGGACGATGCTCGAAGAGGCGCAGCCGATGGTGAGCGCGGAGAGTATCAGCCACCAGAGCTACCGCCGTCTGCTGGCGCAGGCCCGCGAATATGTGCTGGAAAACAGCGCGGAGCCGCTAACCGTTCTCGACCTGTGCCAGCAGTTGTACGTCAGCCGTCGCACCCTGCAAAACGCCTTCCATGCGATTCTGGGGATTGGCCCCAACGCCTGGCTCAAACGGATCCGTCTGAACGCCGTACGCCGGGAGCTGATAAGTCCCTGGTCAGAGCGGGAGACGGTCAAGGAGGCGGCCATGCAGTGGGGATTCTGGCATCTGGGGCAGTTCGCCACCGACTATCAGCAGCTGTTTGCTGAGAAACCGTCGATGACGCTGCACCATCGCCTGCGCCAGTGGGTGTGAGCGAAGCGACGCCGCTGCCGGGTGGCCAGCCGCCATCCGGCCGTTACAGCCAGTCGCGCACCTGAATAAACTCGCTCAGCGCCGCCTCGGGACTGCCGGGCTCGGGCTGATAATCATATTCCCAGCGCACCAGCGGCGGCATCGACATCAGAATCGACTCCGTACGCCCGCCGGTCTGCAGGCCGAACAGGGTGCCGCGGTCCCAGACCAGATTGAACTCGACGTAGCGGCCGCGGCGATAGAGCTGAAAGTGGCGCTCGCGCTCGCCGTACGGCGTGGCTTTTCGGCGTTCGACGATGGGTAAATAGGCGTCAGCATAGCCGTTCCCGACCGCTTGCATAAAGGCGAAGCAGTGGTCAAAATCCGGGGTATTCAGGTCGTCAAAGAACAGACCGCCGATACCGCGCTGCTCCTGGCGGTGCTTGAGATAGAAGTAATCATCGCACCATTTTTTATAGCGCGGATAGACGGCTTCGCCGAACGGCAGACACAGATCGCGGGCGGTACGATGCCAGTGGACGGCATCCTCTTCAAAGCCGTAGTAAGGGGTTAAATCGAAGCCGCCGCCGAACCACCACACCGGGTCGGCGCCAGGCTTTTCGGCAATAAAGAACCGCACGTTGGCATGGCTGGTGGGCACATAGGGGTTAAGCGGATGAACCACCAGCGAGACGCCCATGGCTTCAAAGCTGCGTCCGGCCAGCTCCGGGCGATGGGCCGTTGCCGAGGCGGGCATCGCATCGCCATGGACGTGAGAAAAGTTAACCCCGGCCTGTTCGAACACGTTGCCGTCGCGCAACACCCGGCTGCGCCCGCCGCCACCGCCTTCCCGCTGCCAGGCGTCTTCAATAAACGGTGCGCCATCGACAGCGCTCAGCTGCTGGCAAAGGTTGTCCTGGAGCTGGAGCAGAAAAGTTTTAACCTGCGCGGCATCGGGTTTCATTAACGTCTCTTCGAATGGGCTTTCTGGTTATCGAACCAGTGGAAATAGCTGATAATGCCGTTGGCAATCGCGGTGGCGATTTTCTGCCGGAAAGCGGTGGTGCCGAGCAGTTTCTCCTCGTTCGGGTTGGTGATAAACGAGGTTTCCACCAGCACGGACGGAATGGACGGCGACTTCAGCACCACGAACGCCGCCTGCTCGGTATTGCGGCTGTGCAGCTTATGCACCGGTTTGATCTTTTTCAGGATATGCGAGCCCAGCGTCAGGCTGTTTTTAATGGTGTCGGTCTGCACCAGATCGAACAGCACCTGCTGTAGCAGATGATCTTTATCGGTCGCTTTCTTACCGGCAACTTCATCGGCGCGGTTTTCGCGATCGGAGAGGTATTTTGCCATGGCGCTACTGGCGCCGCGGTTTGACAGCGCAAACACCGAGGCGCCGGCGGCGCTCGGGTTGGTGAAGCCGTCGGCATGGATCGACATAAACAGATCGGCGCCGTGCTGATGGGCAATCTCCACGCGGTCGTACAGCGGGATAAAGGTATCGCCGGTACGGGTCAGGCGGGCGTCGATGCCGTTGCTGCGCAAAATGCTGCGCACGTTCTTAGCGATCGCCAGCACCACATGCTTCTCTTTCGAACCGTTATGGCCGATAGCCCCGGTGTCGATACCGCCGTGGCCCGGATCGAGCATCACAACGCGGCGGGCGCCGGCCTTTTTAGCGGCGGGTTTGCTGTGTCCATTTGATGTTTTCAGTGGCTGCTCTTTTGCGCTGACCTGCGCGGCGACGCCGCTCAGCGTCATCGCAGCCAGCCCGGCTTTCAGCACCTGACGGCGCGAAGCAAGTATTTTTAAGGGTTTAAAAGTGCTCATTCGGCCTGAATTGTAAACAAGTGATGTCCAATGTTATATCGTATCGCGTTTGCCGTTACGACCATTCAAAATAAGAATTGTTTTACTTTTCATTTCAATACATGACAAAGTCATATTATGCCATTTTTTGTCGCTGATTTCGCCTGATATTGGCTATCAGTTATATTCGCGCCATAATCACTGTTTTTAACCGTCAATGGTGGGGAATACCATGGAGATTCGCGTTTTTCGCCAGCAGGATTTCGAAGAGGTTGTGACGCTGTGGGAGCGCTGCGATCTGCTGCGCCCGTGGAACGATCCGGAGATGGATATTGAGCGCAAGCTGAATCATGACGTTAGCCTGTTTCTGGTGGCGGAAGTGAATGGCGAAGTGGTCGGCACGGTGATGGGCGGATATGACGGTCATCGCGGATCGGCCTATTATCTCGGCGTCCATCCGGAATATCGTGGCCGGGGTATCGCGAACGCGCTGCTCAACCGGCTCGAGAAAAAGCTGATTGCCCGCGGCTGCCCGAAAATCAACATTATGGTCCGTGAAGACAACGACGTGGTGCAGGGAATGTATGAGCGGCTGGGCTATGAATACGCCGATGTCCTGACCCTGGGCAAGCGCCTGATCGAAGATGAAGAATACTGAGTTTATCCCCGCCGATTTTGATGCCCATGGCCGTCTGCGTCTGCCTTTGCTCTTCTGGTGCGTGCTGTTATTGCAGGCGCGCACGTGGGTGCTGTTTTTGATGGCCGGCGCATCGCGCCAGCAGGGCGACGCGATTCTTAATCTGTTCTATCCCGATCACGACCGCTTCTGGCTCGGTTTACTCCCCGGCGTGCCGGCGGTGCTTGCCTTTTTGCTTAGCGGCTATCGTCAGCGCCTGCCGCGCGTGTGGCGGGCGATGCGCTGGCTGCTGGTGCTATCGCAATTGCTGCTGTTGCTGTGGCAGCCGATGCTATGGCTGAGCGGCGAATCTCCCTCCTCGCTAACTATCGGGCTGCTGGTGGCGGATGGCTATGCCCTGTGGTGGCTGTTAACCAGCCGTCGCCTGGGCGCCTGTTTTCGCCAGACCACCTTTTAAGGGCACTTTTTGCCGATCGTGAACTCCAACATGCGTTGAATGACTCAGAAAGGATTGTGATATGAAATCGCTACGTTTAATGCTCTGTGCGCTTCCGCTGGCGCTGACCGGCTGCTCCACGATGAGCGCAGTCAACTGGTCGGCGGCCTATCCGTGGAACTGGTTTGGCGCTTCCACCGAGGTGACCGAGCAGGGAGTGGGTAAACTGACGGCCTCCACGCCGCTCAATGAACAGGCTATTAGCGATGCGCTGGGGAGCGACTACCGTTTACGCAGCGGGATGAAGACCGATAAGGGCAATATCGTCCACTATTTTGAAGCGCTGAAAGACAACAGCGTGGCGCTGACCATCAATGGCGACAACGGTACCATCAGCCGGATTGACGTGCGTGATGCCGAAATCAAAACCGCCAGCGGCGTGAAAATTGGCACACCGTTTAGCGACCTGTACAGCAAAGCCTTCGGCAACTGCCAGAAAGGCAGCAATGACAATGGCGCGGTCGTCGAGTGTCAGGCCGAGGGGAGCCAGCATATCAGCTATGCCTTTACCGGCCACTGGAGCGGCCCGGACGAGCTGATGCCCTCCGACGATACCCTGAAAAACTGGAAGGTCAGCAAAATTATCTGGCGTCGCTAAATTGATCTGAAGAGACACGACAGTCCTGAAAAACGGTTACAATGGCGCGTTAGCAACGCGACAGCGTTGCGGTTGCATCATTTCAGGAGGAGCGATGTCTCAGGTTCAGAGCGGCATTTTGCCGGAACATTGCCGCGCGGCGATTTGGATTGAAGCCAATGTCAAAGGGGACGTTAACGCCCTGCGCGAAGCGAGCAAAAATTTTGTCGATAACGTGGCCACCTTCCAGGCTAAATTCCCCGACGCCAAACTCGGGGCGGTGGTGGCGTTCGGCAATAACGTCTGGCGTCAGCTGAGCGGCGGCCAAGGGGCGGAAGAGTTAAAAGATTTTCCGGTCTACGGCAAAGGGCTGGCGCCGTCCACCCAGTATGACCTGCTGATTCATATTTTATCCGCCCGCCATGAAGTTAACTTCTCGGTAGCGCAGGCCGCGATGGCCGCCTTTGGCGATGCTATCGACGTGAAAGAAGAGATCCACGGTTTCCGTTGGGTGGAAGAGCGTGATCTCAGCGGCTTCGTCGACGGCACCGAAAACCCGGCGGGGGAAGAAACCCGCCGCGAAGTGGCAGTCATTAAAGACGGTGTGGACGCGGGCGGCAGCTACGTGTTCGTCCAGCGCTGGGAGCATAATCTCAAACAGCTGAACCGCATGAGCGTACCGGATCAGGAGATGATGATCGGCCGTACCAAAGAAGCCAACGAAGAGATCGATGGCGACGAGCGTCCGGTCACGTCGCACCTGAGCCGCGTGGACTTAAAAGAAGATGGCAAAGGGCTGAAAATCGTCCGTCAGAGCTTGCCGTACGGCACCGCCAGCGGCACCCATGGTCTCTATTTCTGTGCCTACTGCGCGCGCCTGTATAACATCGAGCAGCAGCTGCTGAGCATGTTCGGCGATACCGACGGCAAACGCGACGCGATGCTGCGCTTCACCAAACCGGTGACCGGCGGTTATTACTTCGCGCCGTCGCTGGAGCGTATCCAGGCGCTGTAATTTTCCCCCTCACCCTAACCCTCTCCCCAGGGGGGAGAGGGAACCGTTCGGTGCGGTTATGGAATCTGCGTGCGGACTCTCTTTCTCCCTCTCCCTCAGGGAGAGGGGCGGGGTGAGGGCATCGGCGACTCAAGCGCTTCAAGTATTCTCTGCATCACCGCATCTTCATACTCTTCAAACTCATTATTCCAGAAGCGTAAAACCCGCCATCCCTGGCTCTGTAGCCAGCGGGTGCGGCGAACATCGTAGGCACGCCTCCATCGTGTTGGCCGCCGTCCAGTTCAATCGCCAGCCGTGTTGCGCAGCAGGCAAAATCGAGAATATAGGGACCAACGGGATGCTGGCGGCGAAACTTATAGCAAGCAAAATGGCGGTTGCGCAGTCAGTACCCTGGTCGACGTTCTGCGGGCGTTAAGCTACGTCTGAGCTGATGAGCAAATATCTGTGTGTTTTTCATATAAACACAGTGCACGCCTGGCTGCTGTTTGTCACAATGACACGTCTAATCTGCGAGCCGCTTTCAGCAAAGCTTTGCCAGTTGCTTATTCTCTTTTCGACTTCCAAATCGCCAAACGGTATATAAAACCGTTACTCCTTTCGTACCTGTTATAAATATGATGATCATCAGAAAATGTTCAACGTTGATAAGGGTGCGCAATGGCCGTTAAATCACTGAAAAAAGGATATCTGGCGCTGGCGGCTTCCATGCTGCTGGCCGCGCAGGCGCAGGCGACGGAGCTGCTGAACAGCTCCTATGATGTCTCCCGCGAGCTGTTTGCCGCCCTTAACCCGCCTTTTGAGCAGCAGTGGGCGAAGGACAATGGCGGGGACACGCTGACGATTAAGCAGTCGCATGCCGGTTCATCCAAGCAGGCGCTGGCTATTTTGCAGGGTCTGAAGGCGGACGTGGTCACCTACAACCAGGTGACGGACGTGCAGATCCTGCATGACAAAGGCAACCTGATCCCGGCCGACTGGCAAAGCCGCCTGCCGAACAACAGCTCACCGTTCTATTCGACGATGGGTTTCCTGGTGCGTAAAGGCAACCCGAAAAACATTCATGACTGGAACGATCTGGTTCGCTCTGACGTCAAGCTGATTTTCCCGAACCCGAAAACCTCGGGTAACGCCCGATACACCTACCTGGCGGCATGGGGCGCGGCGGATAAAGCCGACGGCGGCGATAAAGCCAAAACCGAACAGTTTATGACCCAGTTTCTGAAGAACGTCGAAGTCTTTGATACCGGCGGACGCGGGGCGACCACCACTTTTGCTGAACGCGGCCTGGGCGATGTGCTGATTAGCTTCGAATCGGAAGTGAACAATATTCGTAAGCAGTATGAGGCGCAGGGATTTGAAGTGGTGATCCCGAAAACCAACATTCTGGCGGAGTTCCCGGTGGCATGGGTGGATAAAAACGTCAAAGCCAATGGCACGGAAAAGGCGGCGAAAGCCTACCTGAACTGGCTCTACAGCCCGCAGGCGCAAACCATCATTACCGACTACTACTACCGGGTAAACAACCCGAAAGTGATGGACGCCCTGAAGGATAAATTCCCGCAGACCGAGCTGTTCCGCGTAGAGGACAAGTTTGGCTCCTGGCCTGAGGTGATGAAAACCCACTTCGCCAGCGGCGGCGAACTGGACAAACTGCTGGCGGCGGGGCGTAAGTAATGTTTGCTGTGTCGTCCAAGCGCGTGCTGCCGGGCTTTACCCTGAGCCTCGGCACCAGCCTGCTGTTTGTCTGTCTGATTTTGTTATTACCACTCAGCGCGCTGGTGATGCAGCTGGCGCAGATGAGCTGGGCGCAATACTGGGATGTGATCACCAATCCGCAGGTGGTGGCGGCCTATAAGGTGACGCTGCTGTCGGCGTTTGTGGCCTCGATTTTTAACGGCGTCTTTGGTCTGCTGATGGCCTGGATCCTCACTCGCTATCGTTTTCCTGGCCGCACGCTGCTGGATGCCTTAATGGATCTGCCGTTTGCGCTGCCGACGGCGGTGGCCGGCCTGACACTGGCTTCGCTGTTTTCGGTTAACGGAATTTACGGTGAATGGCTGGCGAAGTTCGATATTAAAGTGACCTATACCTGGCTCGGCATCGCCGTGGCGATGGCCTTCACCAGCATCCCGTTCGTGGTACGTACCGTGCAGCCGGTGCTGGAGGAGTTGGGACCCGAGTATGAGGAAGCGGCGGAAACGCTGGGCGCGACGCGCTGGCAGAGTTTCCGCAAAGTGGTGCTTCCGGAGCTGTCGCCGGCGCTGCTGGCGGGCATTGCCCTGTCGTTTACCCGTAGCCTCGGCGAGTTTGGCGCGGTGATTTTTATCGCTGGCAACATCGCGTGGAAGACAGAGGTGACCTCGCTGATGATATTTATTCGTCTGCAGGAGTTTGACTATCCGGCGGCGAGCGCGATCGCCTCGGTGATCCTGGCCGCCTCACTGCTGCTGCTCTTTTCCATCAATACCCTGCAGAGTCGCTTTGGTCGACGCGTGGTAGGTCACTAATGGCGGAAGTTACTCAATTGAAACGCTACGACGCGCCCCGCATCAACTGGGGGAAATGGTTTCTGATTGGCGTCGGGATGGTGGTCTCCGCCTTCATCCTCGTCGTGCCGATGCTCTATATCTTTATCCAGGCCTTCAGCAAAGGGCTGATGCCGGTGCTGGAAAACCTGGCCAACCCGGACATGCTGCATGCCATCTGGCTGACGGTGATGATTGCGTTGATTACCGTACCGGTGAACCTGGTGTTCGGTACGCTGTTGGCCTGGCTGGTGACACGTTTTACTTTTCCCGGCCGCCAGCTGCTGCTGACGTTACTGGATATCCCGTTCGCCGTCTCGCCGGTGGTGGCCGGTCTGGTGTATCTGCTGTTTTATGGCTCTAACGGCCCGCTGGGCGGTTGGCTTGATGCGCATAACCTGCAGATCATGTTCGCCTGGCCGGGCATGGTGCTGGCGACCATCTTTGTCACTTGTCCGTTTGTGGTGCGCGAGCTGGTGCCGGTGATGATGAGCCAGGGCAGTCATGAAGATGAAGCCGCGGTGCTGCTGGGCGCTTCCGGCTGGCAGATGTTCCGCCGGGTGACGTTGCCGAATATTCGCTGGGCGCTGCTGTACGGCGTGGTATTGACCAACGCCCGCGCCATCGGCGAATTTGGCGCAGTGTCGGTAGTCTCCGGTTCGATTCGTGGAGAAACGCTGTCGCTGCCGCTGCAAATTGAACTACTGGAGCAGGATTACAATACCGTTGGCTCGTTCACCGCTGCGGCCCTGCTGACGTTAATGGCTATTCTGACCCTGTTTTTAAAGAGTATGTTGCAATGGCGTCTGGCCAATCAGAAAGAACGCGCGCAACAGGAGGGAAATCATGAGCATTGAGATTGCCAATATTAAGAAATCGTTTGGTCGCACCCAGGTGCTGAATGATATCTCGCTGGATATCCCTTCCGGACAAATGGTTGCGCTGCTGGGGCCCTCGGGCTCCGGAAAAACCACCTTGCTGCGAATTATCGCCGGGCTGGAGCATCAGACCAGCGGTCATATCCGCTTCCACGGCACCGACGTCAGCCGGATGCACGCCCGCGACCGTAAAGTGGGCTTCGTCTTCCAGCACTATGCGCTGTTCCGCCATATGACGGTGTTCGATAACATCGCCTTTGGCCTGACCGTGCTGCCGCGCCGTGAACGACCCAATGCGGCGGCGATCAAAGCCAAGGTGACCAAACTGCTGGAGATGGTGCAGCTAGCTCATCTGGCGGATCGCTATCCGGCGCAGCTGTCCGGCGGCCAGAAGCAGCGTGTGGCGCTGGCGCGCGCCCTGGCGGTGGAGCCGCAAATTCTGTTGCTGGATGAACCCTTCGGCGCGCTGGATGCGCAGGTGCGTAAAGAGCTGCGCCGCTGGCTGCGTCAGCTTCATGAAGAGTTAAAATTTACCAGCGTGTTCGTCACCCACGATCAGGAAGAGGCGCTGGAAGTTGCTGACCGGGTGGTGGTGATGAGTCAGGGCAACATCGAACAAGCCGATGCCCCGGAGCGCGTGTGGCGTGAACCGTCGACCCGTTTCGTACTGGAGTTTATGGGCGAAGTAAACCGCCTACAGGGCATTATCCGCGGTGGACAGTTCCACGTTGGCGCGCACCGCTGGCCGTTAGGCTATACCCCAACATACCAGGGGCCGGTGGATCTGTTCCTGCGTCCGTGGGAAGTGGACATCAGCCGCCGGACCAGCCTGGATTCCCCGCTGCCGGTGCAGGTGCTGGAAGCCAGCCCGAAAGGGCACTACACCCAATTAGTCGTTCAGCCTCTGGGGTGGTATGACGAACCGCTGAGCGTGGTGCTGGCAGGCGATGAGGCCCCGTCCCGCGGCGAACGGCTGTTCGTTGGCCTGCAAAACGCGCGCCTGTATAACGGTACCGAGCGTATCGAGCCGCGCGGCGAGCTTGCTCTGGCGGAGTCGGCCTGATAGCTTATTGAGCAGGTCTATCGCCCGGTAAGGCTACGCTTTCCGGGCCTGGAATTTTTACGCGTCTTGTAGGCCGGGTAAGCGAAGCGCAACCCGGCTTTTTTATTGAGTAAAAATCGTGAATACACTCGAACACACCATCGGCAATACCCCTCTGGTCAAGCTTCAGCGTCTGGGTCCGGACAACGGCAGTGAAGTTTGGGTCAAACTCGAAGGCAATAATCCGGCAGGCTCGGTGAAAGACCGCGCCGCGCTGTCGATGATCGTCGAAGCGGAAAAGCGCGGCGAAATTCAGCCCGGCGACGTGCTGATCGAAGCGACCAGCGGTAACACCGGTATTGCGCTGGCGATGATCGCCGCGCTGAAAGGCTATCATATGAAGCTGCTGATGCCCGACAACATGAGCCAGGAGCGCCGGGCGGCGATGCGTGCCTACGGCGCCGAGCTGATTCTGGTCACCAAAGAGCAGGGAATGGAGGGGGCCCGCGACCTGGCTCTTGAGATGGCGCAACGCGGAGAGGGCAAACTGCTCGATCAGTTTAACAACCCGGATAACCCCTACGCCCACTACACTACCACCGGGCCGGAAATCTGGCAGCAGACCGCGGGACGTATCACCCACTTTGTCTCCAGCATGGGGACCACCGGCACCATTACCGGCGTATCGCGCTTTTTGCGCGAACAGAGTAAACCGGTGGCCATTGTCGGCCTGCAGCCGGAAGAGGGCAGCAGTATTCCCGGGATCCGTCGCTGGCCGGCAGAGTATATGCCGGGGATCTTTAACGCTTCGCTGGTGGATGCGGTGCTGGATATTCATCAGCAGGATGCCGAGAATACCATGCGTCAGCTGGCGGTGCGGGAAGGCATTTTCTGCGGGGTCAGTTCCGGCGGCGCGGTGGCGGGCGCGTTACGCATTGCCCGTGAAAATCCTGGCGCGGTGGTGGTGGCGATCGTCTGCGATCGCGGCGATCGTTACCTTTCCACCGGCGTGTTCGGCGAAGAACATTTTAGCCAGGGGGCTGGCATTTAATCATCAAGCAGGTCGGTGCCGTAGGAGTTATCGACCGTACACAGCCAGCGCTCGCCCTGCTTCTGAAAGACATAGGTGGCGCGCCGTGTGACCTGGGATATCCCGTCCGCCGTCGGGATATCCAGCCGGGTCTCCATAATCACCAGCGCATTGCCGCCGCCTTCAATAACCTCCATTTTCCCCTGAGTCACCACCAGTCGGTGCTGGAAATAGTCGGCAATGGCGATAAAGGCTTTGCGGATATTCTCTTTCCCTCTGACCACCATGCCCGGTTTGACGACCAGCGCGGCGTCTTCTGCGTAATAGGCCATCAGGGTATCGTAATCTTCCTGTGAGATAGCGCGGTCGCAGGCTTCAATGACCGCCTTCAGTGCCAGGTCAGTGTGATGCATCTCTGGTGCTCCTTCTTGTGAGCGATTTTTCCGCCACCGGGACTGTTTTATTCGTCCGGGCGAGCAGGGTATGCAGGTAAGACTGTGCCTGCTTTCGTTTATTTTTTCATTAGTTTATCGGCAGCTGCCATCACTCACCTGTGCGGCAGATGCTTCAACATGCCGAATGATACGGCCTGCATCAGGGTTGGTTTAAGACCAGCGCAATATCAGCCGCCAGGCGGGAAATCTCAGCGTCACTCAGACGGCCCAGCGACAGGCGCAGCCCGTGCGCAGGCGTTCGGACACCAAATATTTCCCCCTCCCGGACCAGCCAGCCGGCGCGGGCCAGGCGTAAGGCGTAGGGCTGGCTCGCCGCTGGCAGCGGCAGCCAGAAATTGAGTCCATCGCCAGGCGTAGCATGGCTGTGGCCGTGCCGGGCCAGCGCCGCCGCCAGTTTCTCATTCTGCTGGCGATAATGACGACGGGTCTCCGTCATCGAGGCGATAAACGCCTCATCGGTCAGACAGGCCAGCGTCAGGTCCTGCAGCAGATGGCTGACCCACTGGCTGCCGGCGTTAAGCCGCAGGCGCAGCGCCGCTGAGGTATCGGCATCGCTGGCGATAAAGGCCAGCCGCAGGTCTGGCCCGAGGGTTTTTGACATTGAGCGCACCAGCGCCCAGCGTTGCGTGCTTGCAGGAAGAGGGGAGTACCATGGCGTGGCCGACAGCAGGGCAAAATGGTCATCGACGATCGCCAGCACCTGCGGATAGCGGGCCAGCACCTCCCGCAGGGCATGCGCCCGGGTTTCCGTCAGGCTACAGCCGGTAGGATTATGCGCGCGCGGGGTTAAGATCACCGCCCGTGCGCCGTTGCGTAACGCCTCCTCCAGGCCCTCAGGATCCATCCCCTCAGCATCCACCGCCACCGGGCAGGGGGTAAAGCCGGCGTAACGCACCATATTGATGCTGCTGAGAAAACAGGGATCTTCGACCACCACGCCGTCGCCGGGCAGCAGCAGAGCGCACAGCAGACGCTCCAGGGCGTCAATCGCTCCGCTGGCGAGATTCACCGCAAAGGGAACCGCTATCTCTTTGGCAAACCACGCCTCGGCCCATTGACCAAGCCGCGGCTCGATGGGAGCATCGCCATACAGGCGTGGTGTGCGGGCAAGCTGGCTCAGATAACGGGTTAATTCAGGCAGTCTGGCGGGGTCCGGATTGCCGCTGGAGATATCGTTCAGCGGCGTCGTTGGGTCACCGCCCTCCAGCGCCGGCAGCGGATCCCGTGCTTTAATGGCCGTGCCGTTCCGTCCCTGGCTGACGGCCAGCCCGGAGGTGACCAGCCGTTTATAGGCGGCGGCGACGGTATTGCGATTCACCTCCAGCTGGCTGGCGAGTTCGCGTACCGGCGGCAGAACCTCTCCGGGCTGCAACCCGCCGCTTTGCACCAGATGGCGGATATGATCGAAGATATCGCTGGCGGTTTTTCCGGCAAACATTATTGACCTATGACAAAATGAAATTTAGCATAGGACGAATCATAATCAGTGCGTGACCCGCTGTCCAGCGGGGGGAGAAAAGATGGGCCAGCAAGATGACATACAATCAGTGCTCTTTCACGACAAAAGCCGGGCGTCGGAAGTCGATATCGTCGCTGTGCAGTCCCAGGTAGTCTACGGCAGCGTTGGCAATAGCATCGCGGTTCCGGCGATTAAACAGCACGGCTTGCGCGTGCTGGCGGTGCCGACGGTACTGTTCAGCAATACGCCCCATTATGAGACGTTCTATGGCGGCATTATTCCGGAGGAGTGGTTTGTCGGGTATCTGCAGGCGCTGGAGGAGCGCGACGCGTTGCGCGAACTGCGTGCAGTGACCACCGGCTATATGGGCAACGCCGTGCAAATTGAACGTCTGGCGCAGTGGTTGACGCGGGTGCGGGCCCGCCATCCCGGGCTGTGCATTCTGGTGGATCCGGTCATCGGCGATGTCGACAGCGGCATCTACGTTAAGGCTGAGATCCCGGATGCCTATCGTCAGCATCTTCTGCCACTGGCGCAAGGGATCACCCCCAATCTGTTTGAGCTGGAAACGCTGAGCGGCCAGCGCTGTCGCAATCAGCAGGAGGCGGTCGCCGCGGCGCGAAGCCTGCTGTCAGATACCCTCAAATGGGTGGTGATCACCAGCGCGCCGGGAGAGGCGCGTTCGACGATAAATGTGCTGGTGGTGACGGCCGATGCGGTGGAGGTGGTGGCCCACCCGCGGGTGGAAACGGACCTGAAGGGAACGGGCGATCTGTTCTGTGCAGAGCTGGTGAGCGGTCTGCTCACCGGCCTGGCGCTGGGGGCGGCGACGCAGGCTGCCGCCCGGCGCGTGCTGGAGGTCATGAACTGGACTGCCGCGCAGGGGTGTGACGAACTGATCCTGCCGCCACGGGAGAAAAACTGATGAAAAGCTATCGGTTAGTGATCCGCCAACAGGGGCGTATTGTCGGTCATTTTGATACCACAGGGGAGGCGGCGCTGGAGGATGCCTGCGTAGCGCGGTCGCTGTTCGGCCTGGCCGGAGGGTACCAGTGCGATCTGCTGGTCTCTGACAGTGAGCGTCGTATTCTGGAGAGCACGCCGGAGGGATTGCGCATCTTGTCCCGGGAGAAGTGCTATCAGCCGGTGACCAGCGCGATATAAAAAAATGGCGCCTTTCGGCGCCATTTTTATGCAGCAAGCATTACTTCTTGATGCGGATAACCGGGGTTTCACCCACAGTCACGCTACCGGACAGTTTGATCAGCTCTTTGATCTCGTCCATGTTGGAGATAACCACCGGCGTCAGGGTAGACTTGGCTTTCTCTTCCAGCAGCGGCAGATCGAATTCGATAACCGGGTCGCCGACTTTCACGCGCTGGCCTTCTTCAGCGATACGCTTGAAGCCTTCGCCTTTCAGTTCAACGGTATCAATACCGAAGTGAACGAACAGCTCGATGCCGCTATCAGATTCAATAGAGAACGCATGGTTGGTTTCGAAAATTTTACCAATGGTACCGTCTACCGGCGCGACCATTTTGTTGCCGGTCGGTTTGATGGCAATCCCATCGCCCACAATTTTTTCCGCAAAAACCACATCCGGCACGTCTTCGATGTTGACGATCTCACCGGAGAGGGGAGCAATAATCTCAATAGTTCCGGTGTCTTTCTTGTCATCAGAAACCAGAGATTTCAATTTATCAAACAAACCCATGATCTTCTCCTAAGCAGTAATTTGGGCCGCGCATCTCTTGGATTAGCAGATTGTTTTTTCTTCAATGAACTTGTTAACCAGCGTCATTAACTCGTCCGTTGTCGGTTGAGCAAGAGCCTGCTCTGCTAATACTTTCGCATCTTCGAAGTTCGTATTACGAATAATCTTCTTGATGCGCGGGATGGAAATGGCGCTCATAGAGAATTCGTCCAGCCCCATACCCAGCAACAGAAGTGTAGCACGTTCATCGCCCGCAAGCTCACCGCACATGCCAGTCCATTTACCTTCAGCGTGAGAAGCATCAATAACTTGCTTAATCAGATTCAGTACAGACGGTGACATCGGCTGGTAAAGATGTGAAATCATATCATTACCACGGTCAACTGCCAGAGTATATTGCGTTAAATCATTGGTGCCGATACTAAAGAAATCAACTTCTTTGGCCAGATGACGAGCAATGGTCGCCGCAGCCGGTGTTTCCACCATCACGCCGATCTCAATGGATTCGTCAAATGCTTTACCTTCGTCACGCAGTTCCTGTTTGTAGATTTCGATCTCTTTCTTCAGCGCACGCACTTCTTCAACAGAGATGATCATCGGGAACATAATGCGCAGTTTACCGAAAGCGGAGGCACGCAGGATGGCGCGCACCTGATCGCGCAGGATTTCTTTACGATCCATCGCGATACGCACGGCACGCCAGCCGAGGAACGGGTTCTCTTCTTTCGGGAAGTTCATGTACGGCAGCTCTTTGTCGCCGCCAATGTCCATGGTACGCACGATAACGGCCTGAGAGCCACAGGCTTCAGCCACCGCTTTATAGGCCGCAAACTGCTCTTCTTCAGTTGGCAGCGCGTCACGGTCCATGAACAGGAATTCGGTACGATACAGGCCAACGCCTTCGGCGCCGTTGCGCTCAGCACCTTCGACATCGCGAACGGTACCAATGTTGGCGCAGACTTCAACCTGATGGCCGTCGAGGGTAATCGCCGGCAGATCTTTCAGTTTCGCCAGTTCGGCTTTTTCTTCCGCAACCTGAGCCTGCAGATTACGCAGCGCTTCAATTTGCTCGTTAGACGGGTTGACCAGAACCTGGTTGTTCACCGCGTCGAGAATCAGATAATCGCCGTTTTTCACCTGCGCCGTGATGCTGCCGGTGCCCACGATGGCCGGCAGTTCCAGGGAACGCGCCATGATGGAGGTGTGAGAGGTACGGCCGCCCGCGTCGGTGATGAAGCCCAGCACTTTTTTCAGGTTCAGCTGTGCGGTTTCAGACGGGGTCAGATCGGCGGCGACGAGGATGACTTCATCCTGAATCGCGCTCAGATCGATAATCGACAGACCAAGGATGTTGCGCAGCAGGCGCTTACCGATGTCGCGTACGTCAGCCGCACGTTCTTTCAGGTATTCATCGTCCAGCTCTTCCAGGGCAGTGGCCTGACCTTCGATAACTTCATTGGCTGCCGCGTCGGCAGTCATGTGCTTATCTTTAATCAGGGCTATGATTTCCTGCTCAAGCTCCTCATCTTCCAGCAGCATGATATGCCCTTCGAAGATGGCTTCTTTTTCTTCACCGAAAGTTTCACCAGCTTTGGTTTTGATGACCTCCAGCTGGGCGGAGGCCTTGGCGCGGCCGCTCAGGAAACGTTCGACTTCCTGATCAACCTTATCGGCAGAAATTTTCTTCCGGTCGATGACAATTTCATCTTCCTTCAGCAGCAGTGCTTTGCCGAAGGCGATACCCGGGGATGCTAAAATGCCTGAAATCATAACCCTACCTTACTTGTGACTGATATGAAAAAGAACCCGTGAACTTACTCGAGTTCAGCCATCAGTTTAACCAGATGCTCAACAGCTTTCTGCTCATCTTCGCCTTCAGCGGAGAGGGTCACTACGGTGCCCTGGGTCAGGCCCAGAGTCTGCAGTTTGAACAGGCTTTTGGCGCTGGCGCTTTTGCCGTTGGAGGTTACAGTGATCTCAGAAGTGAAGCCTTTAGCTTCTTTAACAAACTGAGCAGCAGGGCGGGTGTGCAGACCGTTCGGAGCGGTAATGGTAACTTCTTGCTGGAACATTATATTTCCCCAACTTATAGGTTTAGTGTTGTGGACCTAAAGTCTAGTCTAACGACTCGACTTTAGCCTGTATTGTTAGCGCCGGCGTTACGTTTCCGGCCTTGGCGTCGGCAGCGCCTGGCGCTGCGAAGACCTGCGGGCCATTGACGTCTAGCACGTCATTAAACATTATGCCGCGAAAGGAAGACTTGAACCAAATCATAAAATCGATTCAGCTGGCGGAAATCCTCTTCTGAATAATTTCGCGCATCAAAATAAATGTGCTGGTTAAATACCAGACCCTACGAGGTGAATCAATGCCAGGAGGGGTAAAACTTTGACGTATGCCACAAAAAAGCACCTGAAAAGGTGCTTTTTTACACATTATTTACAAGCTGGCACTACTGTTGCAGTTCTTTCTCAGTGAAGAGATCGGCGAACAGCGCGGTGCTTAAATAACGCTCACCTGAGGAAGGCAGGATAACCACAATATTCTTATTGGTAAAGGCCTCATCTTCCTGCAGCTTCAGCGCGGCGGCAACAGCGGCCCCGGAAGAGATACCCGCCAGGATGCCTTCTTCTTCCATCAGACGGCGCGCCGTGGAGATAGCTTCCTCGTTGGTAATGCCGATCACTTTGTCCACCAGCTTTAGATCCAGGTTGCCAGGAATGAAGCCGGCGCCGATACCCTGAATTTTGTGCGGGCCTGGCTTGAGCTCTTCACCCGCCAGCGCCTGGGAGATGACCGGCGAATCGGTCGGTTCGACCGCGACGGTGATCAGATCTTTTTTGCCCTTGGTATTTTTAATGTAGCGGCTGACGCCGGTCAGCGTACCGCCGGTGCCTACGCCAGAGATAAAGACGTCCACCTGACCATCGGTGTCTTCCCAGATTTCCGGGCCGGTGGTCTTTTCGTGGATTTCCGGGTTAGCCGGGTTGCTGAACTGCTGCAGCAGCAGGAATTTTTCCGGGTTGCTGGCGACGATCTCTTCCGCTTTCTGAATAGCGCCTTTCATGCCTTTTGCGCCTTCGGTCAGTACCAGGTTGGCGCCCAGCGCTTTCAGCAGTTTGCGGCGCTCAATGCTCATGGTTTCCGGCATGGTTAGCGTTAGCTTGTAGCCGCGGGCCGCCGCCACGTAGGCGAGGGCGATACCGGTGTTGCCGCTGGTCGGTTCGACCAGTTCCACGCCAGGTTTCAGAACGCCGCGCTTTTCAGCATCCCAGATCATATTGGCGCCGATACGGCATTTTACGCTAAAGCTCGGGTTACGAGATTCTACCTTTGCCAGGATACGGCCGTTACCAATGCGGTTCAGTCGTACCAGCGGCGTGTGACCGATAGTCAGGGAGTTGTCTTCAAAAATCTTACTCATGGCCCGTCCTTAACTGTATGAAATTTGGGGGTACGGCATCAGCATACCCGCTTAAAGAATATGCGGAAGTAAGGATTTAGCATATCTATATGCGGAAGGGAAATAATGATAAGCAAGAAGGAATAAGCGAGATATAAGGAGCGGCCTCAGCCGCTCCCGGGGTGAACATGTTGGGGCTATTTCCAGACCGCGTGTTTATCGCGATAACAATCGACCCACATTGCGGTGGCGCCGCAGATGGCCACTGGCAGGATCACCAGGTTTAACACCGGGATCATGGTAAACAGACTGGTGAGCGCCCCAAACTGCATATTCATCACTTTGCGGCTGCGCAGCGCTTCGCGCATGGTCCTGAAGGGGACCTTGTGATTATCAAAGGGGTAATCGCAGTATTGAATTGCCAGCATCCATGCGCTGAACAGGAACCAGAGTACCGGGGCCACCGTCTGGCCAACGCCGGGTATAAAGTAGAGCAGCAACAGCACGATGGCACGGGGCAGGTACCAGGCCAGCTTCTGCCACTCACGTTTCATGATGCGCGGAATATCCTTCATGATGCCAAAGACGCCGACATCCGGCGGGGTGGCGCCAGTCAGACGCGCTTCAAGTTGTTCCGCCAGCAGGCCGCTGAACGGCGCAGCTATCCAGTTGGCGATAGTCGAAAAGAAGTAACCAAACACCAGCAGAATCGAGAGCACCACTACCGGCCACAGCAGGTAATTCAGCCACTGCAACCAGTCCGGCACATGGCTCATCAGCGAGGGGATCCAGCTGTCGAGACGGGTAAACAGCCACCAGAAGGCTCCGCCCATCAGCAGCACGTTAACCAGCAAAGGCAAAAAGACATAACGCCGTATGCCAGGCAGCCCGATGAGTTTCCAGCCCTGCGAAAAATAATAAACGCCGCTACGCGGGGTCGGTGCGGATGATGAAACCATAGCCAGGCAATGCTCCTTTTTTAACATCCAGTGTGAATGCTCGCTTATTTTATCGGGTCGCCAGACAATAACCAGTTAGGAAATGTTCGAAAAAACAGCAAAAAGCACGATTTAGTTCATCTTTATGTGGTGAAAGCGACCGACGCACTTGCACTTGAGGTAATCGGCAAATACTCTTAGTGAGTAAATGTTTGCCGTGGTGGCAAGGTGTTAGAACAACAGAGAATATAATGATGCAGGATTTGCGTCTGATATTAATCATTGTTGGCGCGATCGCCATAATCGCTTTACTGGTACATGGTTTTTGGACCAGCCGTAAAGAACGTTCTTCGATGTTTCGCGATCGCCCACTGAAACGTATGAAGTCGCGCGACGATGAGTCGGAAAACGAAGACTTTGATGATAATGTTGAAGGCGTAGGTGAAGTCCGCGTTCATCCGGTCACTCACGCCCCGCACGGCGCGCATGGGGAGCATGAAGCCCCTCGTCAGGCGCCGCAGCACCAGTACCAGCCGCCTTACGAGCGCCAGATGCAGCAGCCTGTGCGTCCTGATGAACCGGTTCGCCAGCCGCAGCAATCGCCGCGCCAGGCCCCGGTTCAACCGCAGGGACAGCAGCATGCGGCTGCGCAGCCTGGCTGGCAACAGCCGCAGCCCGCGCAGCCGCCCGTGCAACCCCAACATCAGCCGCAGCCCGTTGTGCAGCAGCCCGTCGCACCGCAGCCGGTGACGCCGACCGTTGCCCAGCCGCAGCCAGCCGCCCCACAGCAGCCTGTGCCACAGCCTGTTGCCGCGCCGCAGCCCGCCGTCGCCGAGCCGCAGCCGGTAGAGCCGCCGCAGCCTGCCGCGCCGCAGCCGAAAGAGCGTAAAGAGACGGTCATTGTGATGAACGTCGCCGCCCATCACGGCGCACAGCTTAACGGCGAGGTGCTGATCAACAGCATCCAGCAGGCCGGCTTCAAGTTTGGTGAAATGAATATTTTCCACCGCCATTTGAGTCCGGATGGCAGCGGCCCGGTTCTGTTCAGTCTGGCCAACATGGTGAAGCCGGGGACCTTCAATCCGGACAGCATGGCGGATATGATGACCCCTGGGGTGACTATTTTTATGCAGGTCCCTTCCTACGGTGATGAACTGCAGAACTTCAAGCTGATGCTGCAGTCTGCGCAGTATATCGCCGATGAAGTGGGCGGCGTGGTGCTTGACGATCAGCGTCGCATGATGACGCCGCAAAAACTGCGTGAATACCAGGATCGTATTCGCGAAGTGAAAGACGCGAACGCCTGACGTCCCGCGTTATCTCAACTCCTTCTCAACCCCCGCCTGTCGGGGGTTTTTTATCATTGATGGTGTGATATGGAACCGATCGAACAACAACTGACTGAACTGCGAACCACGCTTCGCCATCATGAATATCTGTACCACGTTATGGACGCGCCGGAAGTGCCCGATGCGGAATATGACCGCCTGATGCGCGAGCTGCGCGAGCTGGAGAGTCAACATCCGGAGCTGATTACCCCGGACTCGCCGACTCAGCGGGTGGGGGCGGCGCCACTAACTGCCTTCAGCCAGATCCGCCATGAAGTGCCGATGCTGTCGCTGGACAACGTGTTTGATGAAGAGAGCTTTCTCGCCTTCAACAAGCGGGTACAGGATCGCCTGAAAAGCACTGACGATCTCACCTACTGCTGCGAGCTTAAGCTCGACGGCCTCGCGGTGAGTATTCTCTACGAATACGGCGTACTGATGCAGGCCGCGACCCGCGGCGACGGTACCACCGGCGAGGATATTACCTCCAATGTGCGAACCATTCGCACTATCCCCCTCAAGCTGCATGGCGAGAATATCCCGGCACGTCTTGAGGTGCGTGGTGAGGTTTTCCTTCCGCAGGCCGGGTTTGAAAAAATCAATGAAGAAGCGCGCCGCACCGGCGGAAAAGTGTTTGCTAACCCGCGTAATGCGGCGGCGGGTTCGCTGCGCCAGCTCGATCCGCGCATCACGGCGAAGCGACCGCTTACTTTCTTCTGCTACGGCGTTGGCGTGCTGGAGGGCGGTGAGCTGCCGGCCAGCCACTCGGCCCGTTTGCAGCAGTTCAAAGCATGGGGACTGCCGGTGAGCGATCGCGTCACCCTGTGTCATACTCCCGAGGAAGTGCTCACTTACTATCGTAAAGTCGAGGAAGATCGTCCTCATCTGGGCTTTGACATTGATGGCGTGGTGATCAAAGTCGATTCGCTGGCGCTGCAGGAGCAGTTGGGTTTTGTGGCCCGCGCGCCGCGCTGGGCCGTGGCCTTTAAGTTCCCGGCACAGGAGCAGATGACTTTCGTCCGGGATGTGGAGTTCCAGGTAGGGCGCACCGGGGCGATCACGCCAGTGGCGCGCCTGGAGCCGGTCCATGTCGCCGGCGTGCTGGTGAGCAATGCCACCCTACATAACGCCGATGAAATCGAACGCTTAGGTCTGAAAATCGGCGACAAGGTAGTGATTCGTCGGGCAGGCGATGTGATCCCGCAGGTGGTCAATGTGGTGCTTTCCGAGCGTCCGGCGGATGCCCGGGATGTTGTCTTCCCGACCCACTGCCCGGTATGTCAGTCCGACGTTGAGCGAGTGGAGGGCGAGGCGGTAGCCCGCTGTACGGGCGGCCTTATCTGCGGCGCGCAGCGTAAAGAGTCGCTTAAGCACTTCGTCTCCCGTCGCGCGCTCGACGTTGACGGCATGGGCGACAAGATCATCGACCAACTGGTGGAGAAAGAGTATGTCCATACGCCGGCGGATCTGTTCCGCCTGAGCGCCGGGAAACTCACCGGGCTGGATCGGATGGGGCCGAAGTCCGCGCAAAATGTGGTCAATGCTTTGGAAAAAGCCAAAGAGACGACCTTCGCACGCTTCCTCTACGCTCTGGGTATTCGCGAGGTAGGCGAAGCGACAGCGGCGGCCCTGGCGGCGCATTTCGGCACTCTTGAAGCCCTGGAGCAGGCTTCCATTGAGGAGCTGCAAAAGGTCCCTGATGTTGGCATCGTGGTTGCCACCCATACCTTCAACTTCTTTGCCGAAGAGAGTAACCGGGATGTCATCGCGCAGCTGCTGGCCGAAGGCGTTCACTGGCCGGCGCCAGTCGTGGTGAAGGCGGAAGAGATTGATAGCCCGTTTGCGGGTAAAACCGTGGTCCTGACCGGCAGCCTGAGTCAGCTATCGCGGGATGACGCCAAAGCGCGTCTCGTCGCGCTGGGGGCGAAGGTGGCAGGCAGCGTGTCGAAGAAAACTGACCTGGTGATTGCCGGCGAAGCGGCGGGTTCTAAGCTGGCGAAAGCGCAGGAGCTGGGCATTGAGGTGATTGACGAAGCCGAAATGATGCGTCTGCTGGGAGAATAACGTGGATAAAGCGCAGCTGGTCGAAATAGCCAATACCGAGATGCCGTTCGGTAAATACAAGGGACGTCGTTTAATCGACGTCCCGGAAGAGTATTTACTGTGGTTTGCGCGTAAGGATCAGTTTCCTGCCGGCCATCTCGGCGAGCTGATGGCGTTGACCCTGCTGATTAAAACCGAGGGGCTGAGCGATCTGGTTCAGCCCCTGAAGAAAGCGCGTTAAGCTTTAGCGGCGTTGGCCTTTTCCTCAGCGAGACGCGCATCGGTTTGCTGCTTGTAGCGCCGCGCCAGCACCGCGCAGACCATCAGCTGGATTTGGTGGAAGATCATCAGCGGCAGCACCATGATGCCGAGGATGGAGGTCGGGAAGAGAATATTGGCCATCGGGATGCCGTTGGCCAGACTCTTTTTCGAACCGCAAAAGACGATGGTAATCTCATCGGCTTTGTTAAAGCCGCAGCGGCGGGCGACGAACACGTTAACGGCGATGACAATGGCCAGCAGCACCAGGCTGACCACCACGATAAACAGCAGCGATCCCAGACCGACTTTATGCCAGATGCCATTCACCACTGCCTCGCTAAAGGCGGAGTAAACCACCAGCAGAATCGAGGTCTGGTCGGTCTTACCAATCCACTTCTTATGCTTCGCCACCCAGTTGCCGATCCACGGCCGTGATAAGTGACCGAGTACGAAAGGCAGCAGCAGCTGCAGCATGATTTTACCGACCTGCTCCAGGCTGCCGCCTGCGCCATGAAGGTTCATCAGGACGCCCACCAGCAGCGGTGAAACAAAGATCCCCAGCAGGCTGGAGGCCGAGGCTGAGCACACCGCCGCCGCGACGTTGCCTCCGGCCAGCGAAGTAAAGGCGATAGCGGATTGCACGGTGGCCGGCAGAATGCACAGATAGATAAAGCCGCTGTAGAGCATCGGATCGACATTCACCGGCGCCCACCAGGCAAACAGAACCCCGAGTACCGGGAAGAGTATAAAGGTGCTGCACATCACCCACAGATGCAAACGCCAGTGGCTGCCGCCGGCGATAATCGCTTCCCGGGAGAGTTTAGCGCCGTGCATAAAAAACAGCAGGGCAATGGCGGCGGTGGTCAGATGTTCAAAGAAGGGAACGAAAGCGCCACGGGCGGGGAAGAATGAGGCCAGCAGGACAACGGTGACCAGGGTTGCCGTAAACGGATCGAGAATGCGGAAAAGTTTCATAAACGCTCCTGAAAAGAGATGCGCTATTGTGCTTTTTTTCATTTGAGAAATAAAATTGATTTATTGCATCTATTCATGAATAAAAAAGATGAATTACTCTCTGCGTCAGTTAAAAGTATTCGTCACCGTCGCCCGGGCCAGAAGCTTCAGCCGGGCAGGGGAGATGATTGGCTTAAGTCAGTCGGCCGTCAGCCATAGCGTTAAGGAGCTGGAGCATCAGACTGGCGTCCGGCTACTCGACCGTACCACTCGCGAAGTCGTGCTCACCGAAGCGGGTCAGCAGCTGGCGGGGCGGCTGGAGCGTTTGCTCGATGAGTTGACGATTACCCTGCGCGACGCCGGGCGCGTCGGCCAGCAGATGAGCGGTACCGTCAAGGTCGCCGCCAGTCAGACGATTTCCGCCCACCTGATTCCGCAGTGTATTGCTCACAGCAACCGTCGTTATCCTGATATCGATTTTGTGTTGCACGATCGGCCCCAGCAGTGGGTGCTGGAGAGTATTCGCCATGGGGAAGTGGATTTCGGCATTGTGATCGACCCCGGCCCGGCGGCAGATCTGCAGTGTGAAGTGGTCCTGGCGGAACCTTTTTTGCTGCTTTGCCGGGAGGATCATACTTTTGCCGGCCTGACGGAGGTGCCGTGGCAAGCGCTGCAGGATGAGAGACTGATCCTGCAGGACTATGCCTCCGGCAGCCGTCCGCTGATTGATGCGGCCCTTAGCCGGCTGGCTATCCGGGCGAACATTGTGCAGGAGATTGGTCACCCGGCAACGCTGTTTCCGATGGTAGAATCGGGAATTGGCATCAGCGTTCTGCCGGCGCTGGCGCTGCCGTTACCGCAGGGGAGCCATCTGACGGTGAAGCGGCTGACCCCGGTGATGGAGCGGCAGCTGATGCTGGCATGCCGGAAAAATCGCTCGCTGTCGACCGCCGCTCAGGCGTTATGGGAAATTGTGCGTGAAGAAGGGGCAAATTTAACCGCTGCGAGGGTGGAAGATCCGCTGTATCAGCGCTGACAGGGGGAGTGCTGCGGGGGAACTCGCGGCCAGACCGCAAACTGCGCATAGCAAAAAGGCGCCTTTAGGGCGCCTTTTTACATTGGTGGGTCGTGCAGGATGACTCGGCTTCGCCTCGCCCTTCGGGCCGTCGCCGCAAGCGGCTCCGTTGTCTCACTGCGTTCGACCCGAACCTGCTGCAGAGAAACTCGTCTCATCCTGAGACTCGCCCTGCGGGCCAACGCTGCCGCGTCGTTCAAAATTGTTCCCGACAATTTTGTCGAATCGTTGAGTTCGGCGCATAGCAAAAAGGCGCCTTTAGGGCGCCTTTTTACATTGGTGGGTCGTGCAGGATTCGAACCTGCGACCAATTGATTAAAAGTCAACTGCTCTACCAACTGAGCTAACGACCCGAAGTGGTGGGTGATGACGGGATCGAACCGCCGACCCCCTCCTTGTAAGGGAGGTGCTCTCCCAGCTGAGCTAATCACCCACTTCTCAATTTTCTGTTCTACACGGCGGAGACTACGTTAAGTAGTGGTGGGTGATGACGGGATCGAACCGCCGACCCCCTCCTTGTAAGGGAGGTGCTCTCCCAGCTGAGCTAATCACCCACTTCGGTACTTCACATTTTGACAGAAAATCCAGCTGGCGAGAAAGTGGTGGGTGATGACGGGATCGAACCGCCGACCCCCTCCTTGTAAGGGAGGTGCTCTCCCAGCTGAGCTAATCACCCCCGCTGTGTGGAGTCGCATTATAGGGAGAGTTGAAAATGAGTCAACGCCTTTTCTAAAGAATTCGTTCGTTCGTCGTAAAATTAAACAAAGCGATCGTAAAACCGGCGGCGTAGCATGATTTATAAACAAAAATGGCAAACCGTGACGTTCCGACGGGATCAACATTGAGGAATCAGCCCACGGTGTTAGAATATTGACCCATAATTTCCACCGGACATTGCCGGCTATCGGCATCTTTATTAAACGTAAGGCCAATTCATGAAAATCAAAACTCGCTTCGCGCCAAGCCCAACAGGCTATCTGCACGTTGGCGGTGCGCGTACTGCTCTCTATTCCTGGCTTTTTGCTCGTAACCACGGCGGTGAGTTTGTGCTGCGTATTGAAGACACCGATCTCGAACGCTCCACCCCGGAAGCAATTGAAGCCATCATGGATGGCATGAACTGGCTGAATCTGCAATGGGATGAGGGCCCTTATTACCAGACCAAACGTTTCGACCGTTATAACAACGTGATCGATGAGATGCTGGAAGCTGGCACCGCTTATAAATGTTATTGCTCGAAAGAGCGTCTGGAAGCGCTGCGCGAAGAGCAAATGGCGAACGGTGAGAAGCCGCGTTACGATGGCCGCTGCCGCCATAGCCACGAGCATCATGCCGACGATGAGCCGTGCGTGGTGCGTTTTGCCAACCCGCAGGAAGGGTCGGTGATCTTTGACGATCAGATCCGCGGACCTATCGAGTTCAGCAACCAGGAGCTTGACGATCTGATCATTCGTCGTACCGATGGTTCCCCGACCTATAACTTCTGCGTGGTGGTAGATGACTGGGATATGGCGATCACCCATGTGATCCGTGGTGAAGATCATATCAACAACACACCGCGCCAGATCAACATCCTCAAAGCGCTGAATGCGCCGGTGCCGGTTTACGCCCACGTGTCGATGATCAACGGCGATGACGGTAAAAAACTGTCCAAACGCCACGGTGCGGTGAGCGTGATGCAGTATCGTGACGATGGCTACCTGCCGGAAGCGCTGCTTAACTATCTGGTACGTCTGGGGTGGTCCCATGGCGATCAGGAGATCTTCACCCGCGAAGAGATGATCGAGTTCTTTTCGCTGGGGGCGGTCAGCAAATCCGCGAGTGCGTTCAACACCGACAAACTGCTGTGGCTGAACCATCACTACATCAATACGCTGCCGGCGGAATACGTGGCGACGCATCTGCAGTGGCACATCGAGCAGGAAAATATCGATACCCGTAATGGCCCACAGCTGGCCGAGCTGGTGAAACTGCTGGGCGAGCGTTGCAAAACGCTGAAAGAGATTGCTCAGAGCTGCCGCTACTTCTATGAAGAGTTCGCTGAGTTCGACGCCGATGCGGCGAAGAAACATCTGCGTCCGGTGGCGCGTCAGCCGCTGGAAGTGGTTCGCGACAAGCTGGCGGCGATCGGCGACTGGACAGCGGAGAACGTCCACCATGCAATTCAGGCAACCGCTGATGAGCTGGAAGTCGGCATGGGTAAAGTCGGCATGCCGCTGCGCGTGGCGGTTACCGGGGCAGGGCAGTCTCCTGCGCTTGACGTCACCGTCCACGCTATCGGTAAATCGCGTAGCGTTGAGCGTATCAACAAAGCGCTGGCTTTTATCGCTGAACGTGAAGGTCAGGCGTCCTGATTGGGACGTGGATGAAACAACGGCAGGTTACTCCTGCCGTTTTTTTTGTCTGTTACGCCGGGCTGGCGATGCCGAGGCGGGCAAGAAAGCCGCTAATCCCTTCCCGGGCCAGCAGATCGCGAAGCTGCAGCTGTTCGGCCGGAGTCATCAGTTGCAGGGTTTCCGTGATTTGCCGCCAGACCACGTCAGCCTCATTGACCAGATAAGTGCCGGGCGATTCCGCCAAATGATTGTCGGTAAACAGATGGCGCCTGGCAGGCGCATTGGTCAGAAATTCGAGTACCGATTTGTCGATGACCACCAGTCGCGCGCGTCCTCCTTTGACGCCGGGTATCGCTTCCGTGCGCCATTTTTGCTGGCGAACCCAGCGATTGATCGTTTGTCTGGCCAGTCCCAGGCAGTCGGCGAGCTCTGCGGGTGTCATTTTATCTTTCAGTTTCATCATGCTTTACCGATCGCGGATCCCTAACCGAAGTAGTAACCCGGTGATCCCTTCGCGCAGCAACAGCGACATCAGCTGCTTCTGCTCGCTGGGAGTGAGCTCTTTGCTAAGGGTCAGCAGCAGCGATTCCAGATCGCTGTCGTGGGTAGAATAGGCGCCTGGTGTCTCTGCCACGCGCTGAGCGCTGCGGATAAACTCCCTGACTTGCTCATTGACATGGACCAGCCGCGCTTTGCCACCCTGGACGCCAGGCCGCGGAGAGGTTTGCCAGCCTTCTTTCCGCACCCACTTATTGATAGTTTGCCGGCTGTAGCCGGTCAGATGGGCGATTTCTTCAGGTGTCATTCGTTCCTTGAGCATACTATTTCCTGAGTAAATGTATGGGAATTAGCTGCTCATGTTATAGCATCCTTTTACGTGAAAAAGTGACCTGTTTAACTTCTGGCTGCGATAAGGCTCGCAATGTCAGCAAGTTGCCTGCTTTTTCAGCGATTGAATTGCGAAGGATAATTTTGCCGTTGACACCTGAGCGAGGAATTCATATTATGCCGCCCGTCAACACGACACGCTTTACGTTACGGGGCTATAGCTCAGCTGGGAGAGCGCTTGCATGGCATGCAAGAGGTCAGCGGTTCGATCCCGCTTAGCTCCACCAAATTCTGCACCCAGCAGATTTGGTTCGTAAAGAGGTCCTGTGGGGCTATAGCTCAGCTGGGAGAGCGCTTGCATGGCATGCAAGAGGTCAGCGGTTCGATCCCGCTTAGCTCCACCAAAATTCAGAACCCTCGCCTCGGCGGGGGTTTTTGTTTTTAGCTGTTTTCATGTAAAGCACTTTCTGGTTAAGTCAGTTAATCTCCAGCTATTAAAATCGAAAGTAATTTCAGACTTTTTCCTGATAATTCACCTTGCCTGCCCTAAATAAGCAACATAACATTTCCCCCATTAAACGTAATGAGGTTGCCGGAGTTTTAATTAACAATAATGCTTGATAAAATTAACATTAATATCAAAAAAACTCTGTTGGCCTTTCTCGTCAGTTTAGTCGCTATTCCGCTGGCTCGTTTTATTTCACCGCAAACGGTTATTGATGGCAATCTTATTTATATTGCCTGGCTGCCAATCAGCGTGATGTTTTCTGTTATTTTTATCTTTGGCCGCTATGCGATCGCACCATTAATTCTCGCGTTTGCCATTACCAATAGCTTTCTCATTGAATTAACGCTGTCACAGGCGCTTATTCTGCTCTTTTGTCAGCTGTTTGCTGTGTTTGTCTCCTGCGCTGTTTTACGCCTGATGGTGGGCAAGCGCTGGCGGTGTGGCCCCACGGCGAAACATATGGGGGCGCGGATCTTCTGGGGCGGCTTCTTCGCGCCGGTGCTGTTGAAAATCACCATGTACCTTGCCGGGCAATATTTTGCGTTTCCATTATCTATTACCAGTTACTTTGGTAGTATGCCGTTGATTTATACCGTAATAGATATCCAAAGTTTAATCAGCGCGGCATTAATTTTTACGACGTTTCTTTATTATCCAATGCGGATGATTATCAGTCCGCACTATGCCCGACGTTTCTGGCGTCAGGAATGTTTACCATGGCTGGCACCCAAACATCGTTCTTTTACCCTATATTGGTTTATCTCGCTGGCGCTTTTATTAACTTTACTGTGTGCGCCGTATCAGTCTGAATTTATTGCCGGTTATTTAGTTCCGGTGATATTTATTGTCTACTTTATCGGGATTAGCCGGATTGGTCATGCGCTGCTGCGTATTTCATGGTCTGTCTCAGCCTTTTTGCTGGTGGTGTATAATAAAAACTTTCTCCAGGGCGTCCAGAGCGAGTATTCATTATCCTTTGTGCTGTCAGTCCTGATCTCCTTCACTATCTGTTTGTTTTATATGGCAGACACCTATGCCCGCAGCGATCGCAATAAACGCCGCTGGCGTAGCCAGGCGGAAGAGGATCCGCTGACGGGCTTACCTAATCTGCGCGCGCTGGTGAGCCATTTACAGAGCAGTCCTCTGCAGGCTATCTGCAGCTTGCGTATCGATAATCTCGATTTTCTTAGCCGACATTATGGGCTAATGATGGGCGTTGACTGTAAACGGCAAATCATCCGGGCGCTTCAGCCGCTGTTGGGGGCAACGGATAAAGTCTTCCAGGTTCCCGGCAGCGAATTGATCCTCGTGCTTGACGGGCCGGACCCTGCGGCGCGGCTAAACCATATGGTCGCCATCCTCAACCACAAAAAGTTCAGCTGGCATAATCAGCCGCTGGATCTTGAGTTTGGCGCGGCATGGAGCCGTGATGACGGTCAGGGTGAGACGCTGCACCAGATGCTGGGCCAGCTCAGCTGGCTTTCCGAACAGGCGGGCAGTGAACGCCGGGTGCTGGCGTTGGATGAGGAGCAGGAACTGGTGGTGGATCAAACCACCGAGCAGGTACGCCTCCTGATGCGCGTCAAGCAGGTTCTCAAAGAGCGGGCGCTGGTGCTCTATGCGCAACCGATTCAAAATGCGGAGGGGGAGGGCTATCATGAAATCCTCACGCGCATGCGCTGTGGCGATAGCGTCATTATGCCGGATCAGTTTATCCCGCTGATTGTGCAGTTTAACCTCAGCCAGCGTTTTGACATGCTGGTGCTTGAGACCCTGTTCAGTTCGCTCCATCAGCATCCCGGCCAGCGGTTCTCGGTCAACCTGCTGCCTTCAACCCTGATGCAAAAGGATAGCGCGGCGCAGATTATCGCGCTCTTTCAACGCTATCGCATTTCGCCAGATCTTATCACCATTGAGGTGACCGAAGAGCAGGCTTTCTCCAATGCCGACACCAGCCAGCAAAATCTCGACGCGCTGCGCGCGTTTGGCTGCGCTATCGCCATTGATGACTTTGGCACCGGTTATGCGAACTATGAACGACTGAAGCATCTGCAGGCCGATATCATTAAGATTGACGGCTGCTTCGTCCGCGATATTCTGACGGACCCGCTGGACGCCATTATGGTGAAATCGATTGTCGAAATGGCGCGGGCGAAACAGATGAGCGTGGTGGCGGAATATGTCGAAAGCGAACCGCAAAAAGCGCGCCTGCTGGAACTGGGCGTGAATTATCTGCAGGGTTACCTGGTCGGTAAGCCTCAGCCGTTGGGCGAATGACGGGTAAAAAAAAGCCGGGCGTTGCCCGGCTCAGATGACAGGCGCCTGTTACAGAACCAGTGCCGCAATCGAAGCGGACAGCACGCTAACCAGCGTGGAGCCGTAGACCAGCTTCAGACCGAAGCGAGAAACCACGTTACCCTGTTCTTCGTTCAAGCCTTTGATCGCCCCGGCGATGATGCCGATAGATGAGAAGTTGGCGAAGGAGACCAGGAAGATAGAGATAATGCCTTCCGCACGCGGAGAGAGCGTCGAGGCGATTTTCTGCAGATCCATCATGGCGACGAATTCGTTGGAGACCAGCTTGGTGGCCATAATACTGCCCACCTGCAGCGCTTCGCTTGCCGGCACACCCATCACCCAGGCAACCGGGTAGAAGATATAGCCGAGGATCCCCTGGAAGGAGATGCTGTAGCCGAACCAGCCGGTCACGGTGGCGAACAGGGCGTTCAGGGCCGAGATCAGTGCGATGAAGCCGATCAGCATCGCCGCCACGATAATCGCGACTTTAAAGCCCGCCAGAATGTACTCGCCCAGCATTTCGAAGAAGCTCTGGCCTTCGTGCAGATTCGACATCTGCAGATTTTCTTCGCTCTCTTCCACGCGGTACGGGTTAATCAATGACAGAACGATAAAGGTGCTGAACATGTTGAGCACCAGCGCCGCGACGACATACTTCGGCTGCAGCATGGTCATGTACGCGCCTACGATCGACATCGACACGGTGGACATCGCCGTCGCCGCCATGGTGTACATGCGGTTGCGCGACATTTTGCCGAGAATATCTTTATAGGCGATAAAGTTTTCCGACTGACCGAGGATCAGCGAGCTCACGGCGTTGAAGGATTCCAGCTTGCCCATGCCGTTGATTTTCGACAGAACGGTACCGATGGCGCGGATGACAATCGGCAGGATACGAATATGCTGCAAAATACCGATCAACGCGGAAATGAAGACGATAGGGCACAGAACCTTAAGGAAGAAGAAGGCCAGACCTTTATCGTTCATGCTGCCGAACACGAAGTTTGTCCCTTCGTTGGCAAACCCGAGAAGCTTTTCAAACATCTCAGAGAAGCCTTTCACAAAACCCAGACCAATATCGGAGTTCAGGAAGAACCAGGCCAGCAGGACTTCGATGACAAGCAGTTGAACAACATAACGAATACGGATCTTTTTACGGTCGTGACTGACCAACAGGGCCAGTATAGCCACCACAACGATCGCGAGGACAAAATGCAAGACGCGGTCCATAGTTGCTCCAAATATGAGGCAGGTTAAATTTCCGTGCACATTCTATGCAACGGCTTTAAAGAAAACGAGATCAATTGCACACTATTGCAAGGAACTGTGACCAATGGCAAAAATAGTGATCAAACATCCACTTTTGTTATGTTACGTAAAGGTTTTAAAAGTTGCATTCTTGTACTACTCTTAGTACTGGGCACGCTCTCGTGTTCTAACGCCCGTTTCTCATTTCCGGCCAGCTATTGTTCCCGCCTATCACAGCAATCATTATCTCCATTTTAAATGAACTTGATAATCATTCGCATTTTGATAGCATGAAACATAGCAAAGGCTATATTTCCAGAGGCAGAAGATGACTAGCAGTCGCGTTGAGAATAGCAGTAGTCGCGCCGCGCGCAAGGTGAAGCTCGCCCTCATGGGGCCCGCTTTCGTCGCTGCCATTGGCTATATCGATCCCGGTAATTTCGCCACTAACATTCAGGCTGGCGCCAGCTTTGGCTATCAGCTGCTGTGGGTCGTGGTATGGGCCAACCTGATGGCGATGCTGATCCAGGTGCTCTCTGCCAAACTGGGCATTGCCACCGGCAAAAATCTGGCCGAGCAGATCCGTGACCATTACCCGCGCCCGGTTGTGTGGTTCTATTGGGTGCAGGCGGAAATCATTGCGATGGCCACCGACCTGGCTGAATTTATCGGCGCTGCGATTGGCTTTAAGCTGGTACTGGGCGTGTCGCTTCTGCAGGGGGCGGTGCTGACCGGGGTGGCGACCTTCCTGATCCTGATGCTGCAGCGGCGCGGGCAAAAGCCGCTGGAGAAGGTGATCGGCGGGCTGCTGTTGTTTGTCGCTGTGGCCTATGTCGTGGAGTTGATCTTTTCTCAGCCCGCGCTGGCCCCCCTGACAAAAGGGCTGGTGATCCCTACGCTGCCCAACGGCGAGGCGGTATTCTTAGCCGCCGGGGTACTGGGGGCGACCATTATGCCGCACGTTATCTACTTACATTCCTCGCTTACCCAGCATCTGCACGGCGGTACGCGGAAAGAACGCTATAACGCGACCCGCTGGGATGTGGCGATCGCCATGACCATTGCCGGGTTTGTCAACCTGGCGATGATGGCGACCGCCGCGGCGGCATTCCATTTCAACGGCCATACCGGCGTCGCCGATCTCGATCAGGCTTACAGAACGCTGGAGCCACTGCTGAGCCACGCGGCGGCGACCATCTTTGGTCTGAGCCTGGTCGCTGCAGGTTTATCATCGACGGTAGTGGGTACCCTGGCAGGGCAGGTCGTCATGCAGGGGTTTATCCGCTTTCATATTCCGCTGTGGTTTCGCCGGGCGGTCACCATGCTGCCGTCGTTTGTGGTGATCCTGCTGGGGCTGGATCCTACGCGTATCCTGGTGATGAGTCAGGTGCTGCTGAGCTTTGGTATTGCGCTTGCTCTGGTGCCGCTGCTGATATTTACCAGCAATGCGCAACTGATGGGCGACCTGGTGAATACCCGCTGGGTGAGAGTCACTGGCTGGGTGATTGTCGTCATTGTGGTGAGTCTGAACGGCTGGTTAATTGTGGGATCGCTGCTCGGCGTGGCGTAGTTCTTGACCCGCGCTGGTTAAAGCAAAGGGGAGCCAATGGGCTCCCCTTTTCGTCTGTTAGTGATGACCATGGCCATGGCCACGTCCGCCCGGGCCTCGTCCCCAGCCGCCGCGGTGGTCGTCGCGGTCGCTCCAGCCAGCACGATAGCCGCGCTCCCAGGCTTTATTTTTACCCTTGTCCCAGCCGCGGTGCCAGCCGTTGTCATGTCGATGCCAACGGTTATCACGCCATTCATAGTGACGACGCCAGTAATCACGGTCGCGCCAGCCGCCACCGTCCCAGTAGTTACCGTAATTGTCACGATCGCCTATTTGTAATTTTACCGATGGCAGCAGGGTGATTTCACCAGCGTTAGCGACTAGTGGCGCTGCGGCCAGCAGTACTGCTGCCAGAATCAGTGACCTGAACATACTCTTCTCCTTCACGATCGGGGCCGTAAGCGGCCTGTTAACCTGATATTACGGGCCGGTAAAGACCCGCCGCATCGGACGAACTCCGAAAGCGCAGAAAAGAGCACTTTTTGCTAAAGTAACATTTGCTTTACAGCGCAAGGATGGCGTCGATGGCCGCGCACTCTTCGGTGCTGAAATGGCGATTCTGCAGCATGCCGACGGCATCATCCAGCTGCGCGGTTTTGCTGGCGCCGATCAGCACGGAGGTCACTTTCTCCTCGCGCAGAACCCAGGCCAGCGCCATCTGCGACAGCTTCTGCCCGCGCTCTTCCGCTATCGTATTTAGCTGACGAATTTTTTCTAATCGCGCGGCGGTCAGTTGCTCCGGCTGCAGAAAACGACTGCTGCTGGCGGCGCGAGAGTCGGCCGGGATACCGTTCAGATAGCGATCGGTAAGCTGTCCGCCCGCCAGCGGTGAAAACGCTATACTTCCCACCCCTTCCGTCTGCAGAAAATCCAGCAGCCCCTCTTCCGCACTGCGTTCGAACATCGAATAGCGGGGCTGGTGAATGACGCAGGGCGTACCGAGGTCGTTAAGGATCTTCACCGCCTCCTGCGCCTGGGCCAGCGGATAGTTGGAGATCCCGACGTACAGCGCTTTACCCTGACGGACAAGATGAGCGAGCGCACGCATTGTTTCCGTCAGTGGGGTCTGCGGGTCCGGGCGGTGATGATAAAAAATATCGACATACTCCAGCCCCATGCGCTGCAGGCTCTGGTTAAGACTGGCCACCAGATATTTGCGTGAACCCCAGTCGCCGTACGGGCCGTCCCACATGGTGTAGCCCGCTTTGGTGGAGATGATCAACTCATCGCGATAGGGCTGGAGCGCCTCTTTCAGAATGCGGCCAAAATTGCTCTCTGCTGAACCCGGCGGCGGCCCATAGTTGTTGGCGAGGTCGAAATGAGTTATGCCAAGGTCAAACGCGTGCAGGAGCATCTGCCGGCTGATCTCCACGCGCGTTTCGTCGCCAAAGTTGTGCCACAGGCCGAGAGAAATCGCCGGGAGCTGAAGGCCGCTGCGCCCGCAGCGACGATACTCCATCGTTTGATATCGCGTCGTGCTTGCCTGGTAAACCATTCTTCCTCCGCAGATAAACTAGGGTGTGTATACGTTTACACTAATCAATGTTCTGCATGGAGTACACTGCTTTTTGGGCGTAACTATTGCTTTACACCGGCTTTATCGTCCCCCTTCTGGACAGGCGGATCGCTTATTCAATACTCAAATTACACCTGCACCAAAATGAGGATAATGGACATGCAACCGACCTACACTATTGGGGATTATCTGCTGGATCGCCTCGTTGACTGCGGTATTGACCGCTTGTTCGGCGTACCAGGAGATTACAACTTACAGTTTCTCGATCGCGTCATCGCGCACAGCGCATTAGGCTGGGTCGGCTGCGCCAACGAGCTGAATGCGGCCTATGCCGCTGACGGATATGCGCGCATCAAAGGGGCCGGTGCGCTGCTGACCACCTACGGCGTCGGCGAACTGAGCGTGCTGAACGGCATTGCGGGTAGCTATGCGGAACATATTCCGGTATTGCATATCGTCGGCGCGCCCTCTACCGGCGCTCAGCAGCGTGGCGAACTGCTGCACCATACCCTCGGCGATGGCGATTTTCGCCATTTCGCCCGCATGAGCGAGCAGATCACCTGCAGCCAGGCGCTGCTGACCGCCGGCAACGCCTGCCATGAGATCGACCGTGTCCTGCGCGATATGCTGACGCATCATCGGCCCGGCTATCTGATGCTGCCGGCCGATGTCGCCAGAGCGGCAGCGATTGCCCCGGCCCTGGGCTTGCTGGTGGAGCCTGCTCCGGCGGATGAAAACCAGCTCGCCGGGTTCCGCGAACATGCCAGCCGCCTGCTGCGGGGCAGCCGACGCATTTCTCTGCTGGCGGATTTCCTGGCGCAACGCTATGGCCTGCAGAACACGCTCCGGGAGTGGGTGGCGAAAACCCCCATCGCTCACGCCACCATGCTAATGGGCAAGGGGTTGTTCGATGAGCAGCTGAACGGGTTTGTCGGGACCTATAGCGGGATCGCCAGCGCCCCGCAGACCCGGGAGGCGATTGAAAACGCCGACACCATCATCTGCATTGGTACGCGCTTCACCGACACTATCACCGCGGGATTCACCCAGCATCTGGCGCGGGAGAAGACCATTGAGATCCAGCCCTTCGCCGTCAGGGTGGGCGACCACTGGTTCAGCGGCGTGCCGATGGATCAAGCTCTGGCTGCATTAATGACGCTTTCCGCCCCGCTGGCGGCGGAGTGGGCGGCGCCTCAGGTCGTGGCGCCGGAAGTGGAAGAGGAGGCCGAAGGCGAGTTAACCCAGAAGAATTTCTGGTCGACTGTGCAGGATGCGCTGCGCCCCGGCGATATTATCCTCGCCGATCAGGGGACGGCGGCATTTGGCATCGCGGCGCTTAAGCTTCCCTCTGAGGCATCGCTGATCGTTCAGCCGCTGTGGGGGTCGATTGGTTTTACCCTCCCGGCCGCCTATGGCGCGCAAACCGCGGCGGAAGAGCGGCGGGTGGTGCTGATTGTCGGCGATGGCGCCGCCCAACTGACGATTCAGGAGATGGGCTCTATGCTTCGCGATAAGCAAAAACCGCTTATTCTGTTGCTGAATAACGAAGGGTATACCGTGGAGCGGGCGATTCATGGCCCTGAGCAGCGCTACAATGACATCGCCCTGTGGGACTGGCAGCGGCTGCCGGAAGCCTTCGCCCCGGACGTTGTTTCTCGCTGCTGGCGGGTCACGCACACGGCTGAGCTACGGGAAGCGATGGCGGAAAGCATCACCTCCGATACCCTTACCCTGGTCGAAGTGATGCTACCGAAAATGGATATCCCCGATTTCCTGCGTGCGGTGACGCAGGCGCTGGAGGAACGAAACAGCCGCGTTTAGTCGGTATGTCGTTTGGCAATCATCAACGGCCTCCCGGCCAGCAGCAGCCAGGCCGGGAGCATCACAATGCACAGCAGCGGTAGCAGCGTCGTATCCGGGACCACCACGGCGGCCATAAACAGGCTAAGCCAGCCGTCGCGGGTGACGACCAGCACCATGCCGAGGATCGCGCAGGAGACGGTGATCGCCGCTGGCACGGCATCCACGTGGGCATGCAGCATCAGCCCCAGCGCCACCCCGACGAAGACCGCCGGGAAAATCCGCCCACCGCGGAAACCGCTGGCGGAGGCGAGCACCAGGGCAGCCAGTTTGACCAGCGCGATGAGCAGAAAATCCGCGGCGGTTAGCGTCTGGCTGAAAGCCAGTTGCTGCATCTCATCCAGCCCCTTAAACAGCGTTAAGGGTCCGCCAATGGTCCCGAGGATCCCCAGCAGCAACCCACCGATGCCCAGCGTCAGGATGGGATTTCTCAGGCGATGCATCAGGGCGTGCAGGCGCGGCAGACACCAGACGGCCACCATGCCGACGGCGATAGCAATCAGGGCGACGATCATGCCGCTGATGATATCGACGAAGTGCATCTGGCCATAATGGGGGATCGGCAGCGTGAAATGCGGGTGGAAAAACAGCCCGGTCGTCAGCGCGCCCGCGGCGGCGGCAAGCAGCGGCGCAAAAAGGCGATCCCATAGCGGCGACTCGTTGCTGCTGTTGAGGGTTTGCGAAAAAATCAGCGCGGCGGCCACCGGGGTGCCAAAGAGGGCGCCGATGGTGCCTGAGGCCGCGAGGATGGTCCAGTCCAGCGAGCTGACGCGCGGAAACAGCCGTGAACCGACGGCGACGGCCAGCGCAATATTCACCACCATAATCGGATGCTCCGGGCCGAGACTGACGCCGCCGGCAAGGCCGAGGATCAGCGCGGCCAGCAGCCCAGGCAACGCGCCGGTGGCAATGGGGGCGCCAATGAGCGATTCGGTGGCCGGATCCGGCCCGGCGTGTCCTGGGCTGTAGCGGACTATCAGGCCCACGGCGATCCCTGTCGCCGTGAGCATGGCGATAATCCATAGCGGGCTGTCAGCGCTGATCCCCAACTGGATGGGCAGATTGCTCCACAGCACGCGCTGTAGCAGCGCGGCAACCTTCATCGCGCCGATCAGGATCAGACTGCAGGCGATACCTATCAGGATGGCCGGCACCGACAGGATCAGCATTGTTCTGGCGCGAGGATGGAGCATGAAAATGTCCTTGTCAAAGTTCTGAAGCACTACTTTGCCTTCGTCGGCAGGGGCCGTCGATGCAAATGGTGCTGAAACGATAAAGTTAAGGCGGCGTCTGATTCCCGTGGCGTCATTTACAGACTACCTTGCATAGATTACAAACTAAATGTGACCTGTGTCGCTAAACAAGGGGCGTCTGCGCGTTGGACGTTGTTGTTAAGCCGCCATGAATTTACAGTGTGCCAAAAGAATTATTTTGACTTTAGCGGAGCCGTAACGGAATGACAAAATTTGCTTTAGTAGGAGATGTCGGGGGGACCAACGCCCGCCTGGCGCTATGTGATCTGGCGAGCGGAGAGATCTCTCGTGCTAAGACCTATTCCGGGCTCGATTATCCCAGTCTGGAGGCGGTGGTGCGCGTCTATCTGGAGGAGCACCAGGTGACCGTCAACGAAGGCTGTATCGCCATTGCCTGCCCGATCACCGGCGACTGGGTAGCGATGACCAACCATACCTGGGCCTTCTCCATCGCTGAAATGAAGCGCAACCTTGGCTTTGCCCATCTGGAGATAATTAACGATTTTACCGCCGTTTCCATGGCCATCCCGATGCTGAAAGCCGAGCACCTCATTCAGTTTGGCGGCAGCGCTCCGGTAGCGGGCAAACCGATCGCCGTTTATGGCGCCGGAACCGGGCTTGGCGTGGCGCATCTGGTGCACGTTGACAAGCGCTGGGTCAGCCTGCCGGGCGAAGGCGGTCACGTCGATTTTGCGCCGAACAGCGAAGAAGAGGGGATTATTCTGGAAGAGCTGCGCGCCGAGCTGGGGCATGTTTCCGCAGAACGCGTGCTCTCGGGTCCCGGACTGGTCAATTTGTACCGCGCGATTGTGAAGTCTGATGGCCGCCTGCCGGAAAACCTGCAGCCACGCGAGGTCACCGAGCGAGCGCTGGCGGACAGTTGTACCGACTGTCGCCGGGCGCTATCGCTGTTCTGCGTCATTATGGGCCGCTTCGGCGGAAACCTGGCGCTGACTCTCGGGACCTTTGGCGGCGTGTATATCGCCGGGGGCATCGTGCCGCGCTTCCTGGAGTTCTTTAAAGCCTCCGGCTTCCGCGGCGGTTTTGAAGACAAAGGCCGTTTCAAAGCTTATGTTCAGGATATTCCGGTTTACCTGATCGTGCATGAAAACCCGGGCCTGCTGGGCTCCGGCGCGCATCTGCGTCAGACGCTGGGCCAGGTGTTATAAGCGCATCCCTCCCGGGCTACCGTCGTAGCCCGGATGGCGGGACTTCCCGCCTCTACAGATTCATCAGCTGGCGAAACTCTTTCACTTTACTGCGGCTCACCGGCACCTGAAATTCAAGGTCGCGCAGGCGCAGCACATAGGTATTGTTAAACCACGGCTCAATTTCCCGAATTTTGCTGAGATTTACGCAATACGAGCGGTGGCAGCGGAAGAAATGCGCGGTGGGCAGTTTGCTGCAGAATTCAGTAATGTTCATCGGCATGACGAATGACTCCCGGCGGGTATAGACGAACGTCATCTTTTCATGCGCCTCGGCATAATAAATATCATGGATGCTGGTGACGATTATTCGTTCATCTTTTATCAGATTGATGGTGTCGTTTTCTCGTGGCGCCGCGTTGGTCGCTCCCGCAGCGACGTTATTTTGCTGCTGCCAGGCGGCGGTTAGCTTTTGTAGCATATTGATGATGCGTGACTCCTGGTAGGGCTTCAGGATGTAGTCAAACGCCTCCAGCTCAAAGGCTTCCACGGCGTGCTCTTTCCACGCGGTGATAAAGACGATAAAAGGCTTATGGGCAAACTGGCTGATGTTTTGCGCCAGCAAAACCCCGTCCAGCGACGGAATATTGATATCGAGAAAAATGGCATCGACCTTGTTGTGCTGGAGAAATTTCAGCACGTCCAGGCCATCGTCAAAGCTGCCGACGATCTCCATCTGGCTGTGGGTATTGATAAGCCAGGAGAGCTCCTGCTGAGCCAGAAACTCATCTTCCACAATAATAACTTTCATCTTTTCTCCGCTCATGACAACAGAGACTCCGTCAGCGCCTGCGGCGTGTGGTGATTGGGGACATAAAAGGCGATTTCTGTTCCTGGCGTCAGGGTGCGGATATGCAACCCCTCGCCGTAGAGGAGCTTCACCCGGTGATGAACGTTAAGCAGGCCGATTTTATTTCCCGGCATTTCGTCGGCTTCCACGCGAGCGACCACGGCGGGATCGATGCCGTTGCCAGTGTCGCGAACGCTGATGCGAACCCGATTGCCGCACTCGTTAATGCCGATCGTCACCACCCCCTTGCCTTTACAGGGCTGGATACCATGAACGATGGCATTTTCCACCAGCGGCTGGATAAGCAGGCTCGGGATCACGCAGCTGACGTCGTCGTCAATATCATAGATGACCGTCAGCTTGTCGCCGAATCGCGCCTGTTCAATGGCGATATAATCTTTGATCTGATACAGCTCTCGTTTGATATCAATCTGCTCATCGTCTTTTAATTCGATGTTATAGCGCAGGTAGCGCGACAGATTAAAAATGAGCTGGCGCGCGGTGTCTGGATTAAGGCGAATCGAGGAGGAGATCGCGTTCAGCGCATTAAATAAAAAATGCGGGTTAATTTTGCTTTGCAGGGCGCGCAGCTCCGCTTTATTGGCCATCTCGCGCAGCTGTTCGGCGCGGGAGACTTCCAGCTGGGTGGAGATTATTTGCGACAGGCCAATCGCCATCTCCTGCAGCGTCGAAGTGATGCGATGGGCGTGGCAGTAATAAATTTTTAGCGTGCCGGTCACCACCCCTTTTTCCCACAGCGGGATCACCATCAAGGAGTGGATCTCCGGCGTGCGGTGGGCTTCATCATTGTTTTTTATAATGATTTTCCCATAACGAATCGCCTGCCGGGTGGTAGGGCTGATGACATCGTCGTGGTGTTGATAGTTGGCCTCCCCCACGCCCACGTAGGCCAGCACATGCTCGGTATTGGTGATCGCCACCGCGTCGGCGGTAATGTCGCGGCGGATAATCTCGCATACCTGGCGCAGAGAATCGCTGTTAACGTGACGAAACAGCGGCAGGGTTTTGTTAGCGATATCGAGCGCCAGTTTTGCCTGCCGCGCCGCGCTGGCCTCCTTTTCCCCTTCCACGCTCTGCACCAGCAGCACGATAAAACCGATGCAGACGCTGCCGAGGATCATCGGGATACCAATTTTAGAGACGATATCCAGGCCGAGGCTCAGGGAAGGCGCCCAGACCACCACCAGAATCATGGTCAGAGTCTCACACACCATGCCGGCCAGAATGCCGATTTTCCACCGTTGATTGCGGGCCACTTTACGGTTAATCAATCCTGACAGCAGGCCTGCGACAATGCTGGTGATAAAGCAGGGCACGGCGGTGACGCCATCGATATCAATCAGGTAGCGGTGTACGCCGGCAATCACCCCGACAATTGCCCCTACCCACGGACCAAACAGGATCCCGCCGGACATGACGGCGATAATGCGCACATTCACCAGCGAACCTTCCACCGGGACGCCGGACCAGGTGCTGAACAGGGCAAACAGCGAGAAAATGGCGGTCACGGCCAGCAGCTCTTTCGGCGTATGGGCCGACTTATGCAACAGTTCGCGGAACAGGCGCAGGCGAATGAGGAAAAACAGGCAAATAAGCATCAGGGCCGCACGATCATAGACCGCCAGCATCATCGTGAAAATTTCGTGCATGGGTGTGCCGCGTCAGTGGCCAGAAAAGAACATGATAAAAAACCTGACGGCAGAAGACCAGCCGCAGAAATATAATGAGGAAAAGGCATACTTTTTAAAGGGGATTGGTGGGGGACCACCGCGAGAGCGGCAGCCCTGGCTTTTAACGATAAAATTCTGTGTTAAGAAAGATATCAATATGTTACCACTCTTATACAACTCTGGACTATTCCGGCGATGAACAGCCGTATTTAGCGCCGTCGATACCCGTTTTATATGCCAGGGAAAATTTTTTACCGGCCCTCTCGACAACATGTTTTTTTTCAGGTTATTTTCTAAACGAGCCGCAACAGCGGCAGCGTCGCTCGGACGGTCCGGGCGCTAACGTTAATCAGAGGAACCTATGGCTGAATCCAGTCCTGAACGCCGTTTTACGCGTATCGATCGTCTCCCCCCGTACGTTTTTAATATTACTGGTGAACTGAAAATGGCTGCGCGCCGGCGCGGCGAGGATATTATTGATTTCAGTATGGGCAATCCCGATGGCGCGACGCCGCCGCATATCGTGGAAAAACTTTGCACCGTTGCCCAACGGCCTGATACCCATGGTTACTCTACCTCGCGGGGGATCCCGCGCCTGCGTCGCGCCATTTCACGCTGGTATGAAGAACGCTATAACGTTGACATCGATCCGGAATCGGAAGCGATCGTCACCATTGGTTCGAAAGAGGGGCTGGCGCACCTGATGCTGGCGACCCTGGATCATGGCGACACGGTGCTGGTGCCAAACCCCAGCTATCCGATTCACATCTATGGCGCGGTGATTGCCGGGGCGCAGGTGCGCTCGGTGCCGCTGGTGGAAGGGGTGGATTTCTTTAACGAGCTGGAACGCGCCATCCGCGAGAGTTACCCGAAGCCGAAGATGATGATCCTTGGCTTTCCCTCGAATCCAACGGCGCAGTGTGTGGAGCTGGACTTCTTTGAAAAGGTCGTCGCCCTGGCGAAGCAGTATGACATCCTGGTCGTCCACGATCTGGCCTATGCCGATATCGTGTATGACGGCTGGAAAGCGCCCTCCATCATGCAGGTGCCCGGCGCGCGTGATGTCGCCGTCGAGTTCTTTACCCTGTCGAAAAGCTATAACATGGCCGGCTGGCGCATTGGCTTTATGGTCGGCAACAAGACCCTGGTGAATGCCCTCGCTCGCATCAAAAGCTATCACGACTATGGCACGTTTACGCCGCTGCAGGTGGCGGCGATCGCTGCCCTTGAGGGCGATCAGCAGTGCGTGCGTGAAATTGCCGAACAATATAAGCGCCGTCGCGATGTGCTGGTGAAAGGGCTCCACGAAGCCGGCTGGATGGTGGAATGTCCGAAAGCGTCCATGTACGTCTGGGCGAAAATACCGGAACCTTACGCTGCCATGGGCTCGCTGGAGTTTGCGAAAAAGTTGCTTAATGAAGCGAAGGTCTGCGTCTCGCCGGGGATAGGCTTTGGCGACTATGGCGATACTCACGTCCGCTTCGCGCTGATCGAAAACCGGGACCGTACGCGCCAGGCGATCCGCGGCATCAAGGCGATGTTCCGCGCCGATGGCTTGCTGCCCGCCGCGAGCTAGCGCTTCGGCGAATACGCCATAACAAAAACGGGAGCCAGTGGGCTCCCGTTTTTTTTGACACCGCTGCAGTCTAGATCATCAGGGCAAAAGTACCGGCCCAAACGATGACCATAAAAGAGAGGCCCATAAAGAAGTATTTCACGATTCATCACTCCACGCGCTTGTGCGACGTTCAAATGAATTAATTGTTCTGTTATTCCTGGGCTGTCGCAGGTGAAAAATCACGTTGCGGCAGCTCGCAATTCTGTGCGCTTTGTGCTCCAGATGGCGCTAATGTACGCCTAAAAAATGAGGGAAACAAGTGGCATTTTTTTATTAATTTTTAGTTACTTAGGAGTGTCGTGATTCGGCGACACATTAATTTCACCCGGTAATAAATTTCACGCCAGCGACGCTGTTAAAACGGATTTTGGCGATGGGCAAAATGGAGGACGGCCAGCGAGGGCGCACGCAATTTCTTTGCTACGCGCCGCCGCCGATTTAATGCTGGTCAGAGGCGCGCGGCCGCCACTCGGCCGGGTAGTGAGCTGGTATAAAGCGCAGTGTGAGCGCCATGAGTAGCAGGACGCAGAGCGCATGCCAGGACCAGTCAAGCGTGTAGTTCCCGCTCAGGCTGCGCAACAGACCGGAAAGCCAGGGGGAGAGGCCTGCGATGATAAATCCGATACCCTGCATAAACGCCACCAGCCGGCCGGCTACCGCCGGTTGTCCCGCGTGATCCAGCGCCAGCACCAGGCACAGGGGAAAGGCGCCACCCAGACCCACTCCGCAGGCGATGGCCCACATCGCGGGGACGTGCTGCGGCAGCCAGATGAAGCCGCAGAAGCCAATGAGCTGTAGCGTCAGAGCGAACAGCAGAAGCTGGCGTCGATCATCCTGACGAGCCAGTGCTGGCAGCAGTAGCGCCCCCGCGGTTTGCCCGACGGTCAGCAGCGCCAGCAGTGAGCCGCTGTACTGGGCGCTATCGCCAAGCTGGATATAGTAGGGCGGCAGCCAGGCGATCAGACTGGCGTAACCGGCATTGATCAGTCCGAAATAGAGTCCCAGCGTCCAGGCGCGGCGCTGGCCAATAATCGCGACCCGGGGGGAAGCGCTGGTCTGATGCGGTGCGCGAGGCAATTGCCGGCAAATCGCCAGCCAGCCGAGCAGGGCCAGCAGGGCAGGGAGCGCCCACCAGGCCAGCGCCTGGTGCCAGACCGTACTGCGTGACGCCAGCCATGGCGTGAACGCAGCGCCTAACCCGCCGCCGCCCATCAGCGCCGCCGACCATAGTCCCATCACCAGCGGCGTACGCCGGGCGAACAGACGCTTTATCACCGCCGGGATGGCGGCCTGGATAATGCCGATGCCAATTCCCCCCGCAAGGGCGCTGCTGAGCAGCAAACCGCTATGTGGGGCGCTTTCCCGCAGCAGGGCACCCGCCGCGATAATCAGCAGGCTCAGCGCAATGCTGCGGTTTTGACCAACAGTGCGATCGACCCAGCCGCCGGCCAGCGCCAGCACGCCCATCGCGATGACCGGCAGGGCGGTGAGGAGCGCGACCAGGGTATAGCTCATCCCGCTGGCGGCGCGGATATCCGGCAGCAAGGGACCTATCGAGGTGAGCAGCGGACGCATGTTTATCCCAATGAGTACCAGGACACACAGCGTCAGATTCTGTCGCAGCATGGGCGTCATGGTTGCTGTTCCGCCCAGCGCTGATAAAGTGCCGGCCCCTCCGGCTGCGGGCAGTGGTGGATTGGCAGCGTCTGCCGGGACAGCGGCTGCTGCAGCTGCTGATAAATCGCGGTGGTTGAGAGCTGAAAGGGTTCGCCATCCTGATTACTGTTGGCGAAAAATACTTCCCGCACGCCGGTTAAATAGAGTGCGCTCAGGCACATAGGACAAGGTTGCCCGCTGGCATAGATAACGCATTCGCGCAGCACCTCGCTTCCCAGTCTGGCGGCAAGCTCGCGAACGGCATTCAGTTCGGCATGCGCCGTTGGGTCACCGTTCAGATGAAAGGTATTGACGGCTTCGGCGACAATCTCATCATGCCGCACCAGAACGGCGCCGAAGGGGCGGCCACCGTCAGCAATATTTTGTTTTGCCAGCGCTAATGCGCGCTGGAGATAGCGATCGTCAGCGGACATAGTCACTCCTGCATAAGATGATGTTGATGGTGAAAAACGCAGAGGATGGTAGGTAGAGAGTACGTATCTTGTTTCATAAGTTAAAAGACTTATTTATGATGAACCCTATTTGAATTGCTTATAGGTAAGCGGATGCTCCTGCGCCATCTTTCCTACTTTATCGCCGTGGCAGAACATCGTGGATTTACCCGCGCCGCCGCGGCGCTCCATGTCTCCCAGCCTGCGCTGTCACAGCAGATCCGCCAGCTGGAAGCGATGCTGGAGGTTCAGCTCTTTGACCGCTCTGGTCGTTATACCCGCCTGACCGATGCCGGAGAGATCTGGCTGGAGTATGCCCGCCGCGTGTTACGCGATCTTGAGGAGGGGCGGCGCGCCCTGCACGACGCAGAAGATCTGCAGCGTGGTAAACTCCGCATCGCCATGACGCCGACCTTTACCACTTACATGCTGGGGCCGCTGGTGGAGGCGTACTATCGACGCTACCCCGGAGTGAAATTGCTTATCCAGGAGATGAACCAGGAGCGGATGGAAACGATGCTCCTGGAGGATGAACTGGATGTGGGAATTGCCTTTGGCGAGAGCCTCTCGCGGGATATTGTGGTTCAGCCGCTGCTGACGGAAACCCTCGCGCTGGTGGTGAGCCGTGCGCATCCGCTGGCTCATGAAAGCCACCTGCAGCTGCAGGCTCTTGACGCACAGCCGCTGATTTTACTGAGCAGCGAGTTTGCCACCCGGGAGCAAATCAACCGCTATTGTCGCCGCCATCGGCTCGAACCTGACGTGCGGATGGAGGCCAACTCCATCGGCGCCGTACTAACGGTTATTCGCGGCACGCCGCTTGCGACGCTGCTGCCAGCGGCGATCGCCGGACAGTATGATGACCTCGTGGCCATTGAGCTTAAGCCCGCGCTGCTGCAGCGCACGGCCTGTTTGCTGCAGCGCCAGGGCGCATGGCAGAGCGCTGCGGCGCGCGAATTCATTGCGCTGGCGCGGGAGATCGCGGTAACGCTTGAGCAGGAAAACGGCCAGGCCCTGTATGAGGACCTGCGTCACTTGCCGACGAGCCTGGACTAACGATCGGCTTCGCTGAGGATATCGGCCTCATCGGGCAGGGTATTCTCCCGGAGCATGCCCTCTTCTTTGAGCCTTTCCAGTACGTGATGAAAGAGCTGAGTCTTGTCTGGCTCGGCCATATTCTGTAATTTCTCATTAAATACGGTATGGGACTGAATAAGGTAATGGATAAATTCCAGCAATACCTCATTTTGCGGCAGGACGGTTAATTCCTGATGGATGTAACTGGTTTGTTCCAGCAGCGAATTTTTTGTCACGTCCATAGGCCGGGCGCTAATACTGTGAGCGTATATTTTCTCAATGGCCTGGCTGGTGATATAGATGCGGTTCAATGATATAGCAGAGTATTCGTCTTCATCCGGAATGAAATGACAATAGACAAACGGTTTGTCGGGCAGCATCATGCTGAGTCTGTTTTCGTAAAGAATATCATCAGGCGTCTCCAGTAGCGCCATTAAATTCCGACTGTGTGGGTGCCAGAGTCCGGATGCGGACACTTTTACGTTAAACTGCGTCACCGTATTTCCGCGTAATGTTTCCACCATCGGAATATCGTCATCAAGCCGCAGAATGCTGCGGATATGGGAGTGGGGTGACCAGAAAGTCTCCACTTCCTCGGCAGAGGTAAGCGGATTAAGCGCGGTGGTCACGTCTTTTTCCTGATGAGAAAGGACGGCTATTTTTAATGTTCCCCGCGTCGGATTAAGCTTCAGACAGAGATTGATCGCACCAATATCATGCCAGTGAAGAATGTCTTCAAGTTCGCAGTTTAATAATTTTTGCGCCCGCGCCAGAGAGCAATACTCCATTGGCGGTAAATTATTTAGCTTCCAGATATTCCGTTCTGTAATATTCATAAGAATTGTACGTCGATGAAAAAATAAATCGCCATGGTGAGCAAAAAGCATCGATGACAAGGATTTATTCTTCCCGCTGACTTCCTTTACCTGATTAAAAAAAACCATTCACATTGAGAATAATATGTCGATAAGTTGGCTGTTTTTATTGTTTTGCTGCCGCGTATTTACTTTATCCCGTTATCTTATCATCTCTTATTCGTAGAGAAAAATAGTTTGCTCAATATAAGCATTTCTTTCTGGCAGGAATCTTTTTGCAGGAATGTTGAAGGCGAGCACGAGCGGAGTACGAAGAAAGGGACAGTCAATTGGCGACCTTCGTGGTCGGCAGGGGGGGGG
>NZ_KV793024.1:58456-153515 GCF_001808325.1 Klebsiella sp. HMSC16C06 | reverse complement strand
GGGGGGGGGCAAACAGACGCCAGTCGCGTCTGTTTGGTGTAGCTGTTGTTATTGTGGCGTCGACAGAAAACGGTCCCCCGGCTGCGCGATGGCATACCATGCCATCATCTCTGCGGTGCCCGGTTGGCCTTCGGCAGGCGCCCAGGCCATGGTGTCAACTTCGGCAAGCGGCTGATAAGCACCTTGCTTAACTTCAAAAACCATCCCGCCCGGGTCGAGCGAGAGCACCGTATGCCAGGTACCGGCTTCCATTTCCAGCGCCGTGCAGGTTTCACCCAGCACCACCCGGCGGGTGACTACGCCATTGTCATCAAAATTCAGTACCACAAAGCGGCCTTTCAGCGGCAGCAAAAGTTCGAAGGTATGTCTGTGCCGGTGCGGACGGATATAGGTGCCGGGTTCCATCGCAATGGCGAGGCGCTGTACCGGGTCGCTTAGTTCGGGATGAAAATTGCGATGGGCACGCAAGCGCGGTGCACTGGCTGCCGCTTCGCTCTGCTGCTGCATATCGCTGAGGGTGATCTGTTTCATATCAACGCCTGGCTCCTGTATCGTCCAGAGAAGGTTGCACTGGGGTAGTGGCTTGTGACTGTTTAAGCCAAGGGGCATTGTACGCGGAATGCGCGTTTTTGTCGGTTTATTGTCTGTGCGATTGACTGGGGCGCCCCTTCCTGTCCTGGCTAATCCACTCGTGGATAATTTCGGCAAATTATGATGGCGAGAAGAATATGCCATGGCTGGCGTTTAGGTAATGGTGGGAAATAGCGGTCAACGTTTATATGGTGTCCCCTGCAGGAATCGAACCTGCAACTAGCCCTTAGGAGGGGCTCGTTATATCCATTTAACTAAGGGGACAAGGCGGTGCGAGTATAGCGTTTTTTGCCCGCCTGAGTAAGAGCCATACCGTCTGACTGCTTAAACCCTCGCCACTCACGGCGCTTTTTTTATGCCCGGTCGGCGTTTTTGGCTTTCTCCGCGGCCTGGGCGCGGGCTTCCGCTTTTCGCTTGCTGCTCATATCGTTACGGATCTGCGCATGGCTCAGCAGCGCGAAGATGAAGGTCCCGCCGCAGATATTTCCCGCCAGCGTCGGCAGGGCGAACGGCCAGATAAAGTCGCTCCAGGGCAGGCTTCCGTTAAACACCAGATAAAGGATCTCGACCGATCCCACCACGATATGAGTCGTATCCGCCAGGGCGATAAGCCAGGTCATGAGAATAATCACCACGATCTTGGCCGCACCGGCGACAGGAAACATCCAGACCATGGTGGCGACCAGCCAGCCGGAAATAATCGCATTAGCGAACATCTCCGTCGGGCTGTTTTTCATTACATCTTCGGCGATGCTGACAAAGGCCTGACGAGTTGGTTCATCAAAGACGGGCATAAAATTGAAGGCCCATGCGGCCACTGCGGTACCGATGAGGTTGCCGGCCAGCACCACCGACCACAACCGCATCAGCAAACCGATGTTACCTGGGGTGGGATTGTGCATCACCGGCAGAACGGCGGTAACCGTATTTTCCGTGAACAGCTGCTGGCGGGCCATGATCACGATAATAAAGCCGAAGGTATACCCGAGATTTTCCAGTAAAAACCCGCCCGGGATCCCCTCCAGTTTGACGTGAAAAATCCCTTTTGCCAGCAGGGAGGCGCCCATCGACAGACCGGCCGCAATGGCTGACCACAACAGGGCCAGCGCATCGCGTTCCATCTCTTTTTCCCCTTCCTGGCGAATATGTTCATGGATGGCCATCGCCCGCGAGGGCAGGCGATCTTCATCCACTTCTATTTCCTCTCCGCGCTGTTTTTCTTCACTTTCGACTTCTCGCTCGTCATCCGCTGGTTTTAATTTGTTATTGTCTAGTTCATCCATTTCGTGGCCCTCGCTATCAATCTATATAGATATAGCGTAGCGGCTTTCCCTGCCGTCTGGCTGGGCATACTCTGAAATCGCAAAAATGGTAACGTCAGATTTTTGTTGCTCCGGTAGAATGGGAGCCCCGCGATCTCGTTATTCCCAGGCTATGATCAAATCAACAACTTGGGTGATATAGACATCGTTCAACGTGCTGTTACAATCGCTCACATCTATACGGGCGGAAACGTTGTCTTTCCGTCATGGATGGCAACTCGCGATAGCCATAAAAACCAGGGAGACACCTATGAATTATCGCCTGTCGGCGCTTGCGCTTGGCGCCACATTGCTGGTGGGATGTGCCAGTTCCAGCTCTGGCGATCAGCCGCAGGGGCGTTCAGACCCGTTAGAAGGGTTTAACCGCACGATGTTCAATTTCAACTTTAACGTGGTTGATCCTTACGTGCTTCGCCCGGTGGCGGTGGCATGGCGTGACTACGTCCCGCAGCCGGCGCGCAATGGTTTGAGTAACTTCACCAGCAACCTTGAAGAGCCGGCGGTAATGGTGAACTCCTTCCTGCAGGGCGACCCCTATAAAGGTATGGTGCACTTTACCCGTTTCTTCCTGAACACCATCCTCGGGATGGGCGGTCTGATCGATGTCGCGGGCATGGCGAATCCGCAGCTGCAGCGCGTTGAACCGCATCGTTTCGGCAGCACGCTCGGCCATTATGGCGTCGGCTATGGTCCGTATGTGCAACTGCCATTCTACGGTAGCTTTACGCTGCGCGATGAAGGCGGTGATATGGCCGATGGCCTCTACCCGGTACTCTCCTGGTTGACCTGGCCGATGTCGATTGGTAAATGGGCTGTCGAAGGGATTGAAACTCGTGCCCAGCTGCTGGATTCCGACGGCCTGCTCCGTCAGTCTTCCGATCCTTACATTTTGATGCGTGAAGCTTATTTCCAGCGCCATGACTTTATCGCCAACGGCGGTAAGCTGACCCCGGCGGACAACCCGAATGCCCAGGCTATTCAGGATGAACTGAAAGACATTGATTCACAGTAATCTGCGAACGATAAAAAAAGGGTGAACATGTTGTTCACCCTTTTTTGTTGCGCGCGGCTTATCAGAAGCGGTAGTTGAAGTTGGCGCCGTACAGCCAGGCGGTCCCTTCGGAACGGAAGGTATACGGGCCTTCCTTAATTTCTACGTGCTGGCCGTGCATATAGGAAAGACCGACGTCAACCGACGCATCCTTGTTAAACGCGTAAGTGGTACCCGCGCTCAGCCACAGGCGATCCTGGTCAGGAATGGAGATGGAGCGGTTGTTGGCCGGCACCGGGCTGTCATCGAAAGCGATACCGGTGCGGAAGGTCCAGTTATCGTCGTAATAATACGTGGTCCCCAGCGCAAGACGGTAGGCATCTTTGAAGCCTTCCTCTTTATAGAACAGCGTCTGGCCGTTGCTGCCGGTGGCTTTCAGCTCCTGGAACTGACTCCAGCTGGTGTAGGTCAGGCTATAGTGGACCGCCCACTGCGGTGCCACGCGGTTATAGCCCGACAGCTCCCACATTTCCGGCAGGTTAAGGGTCAGTGAACCGCCGGTGGTCTGGCCGTTAGTGCCCGCTGGCAGACCGAAGTTGCCGAGGATTTGGTTATAGGCCGCCGGCAGGCTGCTGCGGTAGTTACCGTCGAAGTCGATCTTCACCTCGGAACGGTAGGTAAAACCGTAGCGGTTGTTCTTATCCAGCTCATAGAGGATACCGGCATTCCAGCCAAAGCCCCAGGCGTTGCCGTTAAGATGGGCGATCTGCGTGTCGGCAGGGATCTTCGCCACCTGGCCTGCCAGCGCCGGCGGCAGTGCGCCAGAACCAGCGACAATCTGACCCAGGTCACCCGCATAGCGCTCGATCTTCGCCTTGGCGTAGACCGCGTCAAAACCTAAGCCAAAGCTCCAGTTGCTGTCGAGACGGTAGGCGCCGCTCAGGTTGAAGTTCGCGGTGGTCAGGTCGGTTTTACCGCCCATGCTGCCAGCCGCATAGTCATCGTTGTATTCCGTTGCCAGGCCGTAGTTAGAGGTAATAGATGCCCCCCAACCGAATTGATCGTTAATCGGCGCGACAAAGTGGAAGTTGGGTACCCACGCCGTCGGGGCGATATTGTCCGCATTCAGGCTCTTGCCGGTGGGAGAGGTGCCGGAGACATTGACACCCGGGTCAACAAAAACGGCGCCCGCCGACATGGTTGGACGGTCAAACATCATAATTAATGCCGGGTTACGACTGGCATTGCCTGCATCGTCTGCGATAGCCCCTTCACCGGAATAGGCCCGACCCAGCCCTGATGAAGAGAATTCGTTGAGCTGGAAGCCTGCTGACCAGGCCTGGGTGGAAACAAGTGCTACAGCCACTGCAAGGGCAGATTGGGTAAAGCGGGTTTTCTGGCTCATGCCCATAACCTCATTGAGTTATTTTTTTTTAAACTATGTTACATGCCGTAACAGAAGCGCGGAAGTGTAGGGTCTGTGGTACAACAGAGAAATCAGACCAGTGCGCTGAGTATAGGTCTGACCAGATGAGTTGTTGCAAGTTTGTTTATGAAGTTTTTCAATTGTGATAACAGAAACGCGATCCAGCTGGCAAAATTGTCGGGGAGAGTAAGAGGCAGAAGAGGTGATTTTTGTTTTAGATCATTTTTAAGTGTGATTTCTGTCACTTAACGCGGTGATGGCGATTCTCGGCTGGAGGCTCACCGGGGGCAGGGCGTAAAATAGGCACATTATTTGTCTGGCACCGAAGATGCCTATACAGAGGAAATCTACGATGAGTAAATGTAGCGCTGATGAAACCCCGGTATGCTGCTGTATGGATGTTGGCACCATTGTGGACAACACCGACTGCACCGCCTCATACAGCCGCGTGTTCGCCAACCGCGCGGAAGCGGAGCAAACGCTCGCTGCGCTGAGCGAGAAAGCGCGTAATGTGCAATCTGAACCGTGCAAAATCAACCCGACCTTCACCGACGTTGACGGCGGCGTACAGCTGGATATCGATTTTATTTTTAGCTGCGAAGCCGAATCGCTGATCTTCCAGTTAGGATTACGTTAATCCCTCCGTTTAACGCCCCGTAGAAGGGGCGTTACCTTTCTGTTCAATGTGTTTTGGCTCGCAATTTTTCGCTTCCCCGATTGGCTTAATGTAAAAAATTAGTTAAGACTGTTATCAGGTCAGACCACTTGGTTGTTTTGCTTAACAGGGGAGCGTTATGAGTCAGGCATTACCGCTTATCACCCGTCAGGGCGATCGCATTGCCATTGTCAGGGGTTTACGCACGCCATTTGCGCGCCAGGCGACGGTTTTTCATGGCGTTCCGGCCGTTGATTTAGGGAAAATGGTGGTTGGCGAAATGCTCGCCCGGAGTGACATTCCCGCGGACGTCATTGAGCAACTGGTTTTTGGCCAGGTGGTGCAGATGCCGGAGGCGCCGAATATCGCCCGGGAAATCGTGCTCGGCACCGGAATGAGCGTGCACACCGATGCCTATAGCGTCAGTCGCGCCTGCGCCACCAGCTTCCAGGCCGTGGCGAATGTTGCTGAAAGCCTGATGGCCGGCACCATCCGCGCCGGTATTGCCGGCGGCGCCGACTCCTCTTCTGTATTGCCCATTGGGGTCAGTAAAACACTGGCCCGCACGCTGGTGGATGCCAATAAAGCCCGCACGCTGAGCCAAAAGCTGAAGCTGTTTTCCCGTCTGCGGCCGCGCGACCTGCTGCCGGTCCCCCCGGCGGTGGCGGAATATTCAACCGGTTTGCGGATGGGCGATACCGCGGAACAGATGGCGAAAAGTTGGGGCATCACCCGGGAACAACAGGATGCGCTGGCGCATCGTTCGCACCAGCTGGCGGCCAAAGCCTGGGAAGAGGGAAAGTTGTCAGCTGAGGTGATGACGGCCTACGCGCCCCCTTTCCGCGAGCCGCTGGAGCAGGACAACAATATTCGTAAAAATTCAACCCTCGCAGATTACCAAAAGTTACGCCCTGCCTTTGACCGCAAACATGGCACCGTCACCGCAGCCAACAGCACGCCGCTGACGGACGGCGCGGCGGCGGTGATCCTGATGACCGAGTCCAGGGCCAAAGAGCTGGGTCTGACGCCGCTGGGTTATCTGCGCAGCTATGCCTTTACCGCCATCGACGTCTGGCAGGATATGCTGCTGGGGCCCGCATGGTCCACGCCGCTGGCGCTGGAGCGGGCAGGTCTGACGCTGGCGGATCTGACGCTTATTGATATGCACGAAGCTTTTGCTGCGCAGACGTTGGCCAATCTCCAGTGTCTGGCAAGCGAGCGCTTTGCTCGTGAAGTGCTGGGACGCTCGCAGGCCACCGGTGAGGTGGATGAGAGCAAGTTTAACGTCCTCGGCGGATCTATTGCTTACGGTCATCCTTTTGCTGCCACCGGCGCGCGGATGATCACCCAGACGCTGCATGAGCTGCGGCGACGGGGCGGGGGATTCGGTCTGGTGACGGCCTGCGCGGCAGGTGGTCTGGGTGCGGCGATGATCGTGGAGGCTGAATAATGGATACTGTTTCCGCTTTTAAGCTTGAGGTCCGTGCGGACAAGATCGCGGTGATCACCATCGATGCCCCGGGTGAGAAAATGAATACCCTGAAAGCTGAGTTCGGCAATCAGGTGCGGGGGCTGATACGTCAGGTTCGTGATGATAAGTCGGTGCGCGGCGTGGTGTTTATCTCCGCCAAAGCGGATAACTTTATCGCCGGCGCAGACATTAACATGATTGCCCGCTGCCGCAGCGCGCAGGAAGCGGAAGCGCTGGCGCGCCAGGGGCAGCAGATTATGGCTGAAATCCATGGCTTGTCGATCCCGGTGATTGCCGCCATCCACGGCGCCTGCCTCGGCGGCGGTCTGGAACTGGCGCTGGCCTGTCATGGCCGGATCTGTAGCGATGACGAAAAAACCCGACTCGGTTTGCCGGAAGTGCAGCTTGGCCTGCTGCCGGGCTCCGGGGGAACGCAGCGTTTACCGCGGCTGATTGGCGTCAGTACAGCGCTGGATATGATGCTTACCGGCAGGCAGCTGCGTGCGCGCCAGGCGCTGAAGGCCGGTCTGGTGGACGAGGTGGTTCCACAGGCGATTTTATTGCAGGCGGCGGTGGAGCTGGCGCTGAAGGGGCGACCGGCCAGTCGGGATATGCCCGTACGCGAACGCGTGCTGGCGGGGCCTTTGGGCCGCCATCTGTTATTCCATTTCGTCGGCAAACAAACGCAGCGCAAGACCCAGGGGAACTATCCGGCGGTGAAGCGAATTCTGCAGGTTGTCGAGAATGGCCTGACCCACGGTTGCAGCAGCGGTTACGCCGAAGAAGCTCGCGCGTTTGGCGAACTGGCGATGACCCCGCAGTCGCAAGCGCTGCGTTCGATCTTCTTTGCCAGTACCGATCTGAAAAAAGACCGTGGCGCCGAAGCAGAGCCCGGACCGCTGACGAGCATTGCGGTGCTGGGCGGCGGCCTGATGGGCGGGGGGATCGCCTATGTGACCGCCTGTAAGGGCGGGCTGCCGGTGCGCATTAAAGATATCCAGCCGCGTGGGATTAACCATGCCTTAAAGTACAGCTGGGAGCTGCTGAATAAACAGGTCCGCCAGCGTCGTCTGCGCCCCAGTGAGCGCGATCGCCAGATGGCGATGATCTCCGGCGCCACCGACTATCAGGGCTTTGCTCATCGCGACGTGGTGATCGAGGCGGTATTTGAGGACCTGGCCCTGAAGCAGCGGATGGTCAGCGAAGTGGAGCAATATTGCGGGCCGCAGACCATCTTTGCGTCGAACACCTCATCGTTACCGATAGGCGATATTGCCGCCCAGGCCCGTCGCCCCGGGCGGGTGATCGGCCTGCATTTCTTCAGTCCAGTGGAAAAAATGCCGCTGGTTGAAGTGATCCCGCATAAGGGAACCGATCCGCAGGCTATCGCTACCGTGGTGCAACTGGCTAAACGTCAGGGGAAAACGCCGATTGTGGTGGCGGATAAAGCGGGCTTCTATGTGAACCGCATCCTCGCGCCCTATATCAATGAAGCGATGCGCCTGCTGGTGGAGGGCGAACCGGTTGAAGAGATTGATAAGGCCCTGGTTAAATTCGGTTTCCCGGTAGGGCCAATCCAGCTACTGGATGAGGTTGGCATCGATACCGGCACCAAAATTATCCCCGTGCTGGAGAGCGCGTTTGGAGAACGTTTTAGCCCACCTGCAAACATCATTGACGCGATTTTGAAGGACGATCGCAAAGGTAGAAAAAATAATCGTGGTTTCTATCTTTATGAGACAAAAGGGCGTAAAAGCAAAAAACGGCCCGACCCGGCAGTCTATCCGCTGCTCGGCATCGACCGCCCCCAGTCGCGGCTCTCCGCGCAGCAGGTGGCGGAACGCTGTGTGATGATGATGCTTAACGAGGCGGCGCGCTGCTTTGATGAGCAGATTATCCGTAGCGCGCGCGATGGCGATATCGGCGCCGTCTTTGGTATAGGCTTTCCGCCATTTCTTGGCGGCCCGTTCCGGTATATGGATACTATCGGCGCGGGTGAAGTTGCCGCGATCCTGCAGCGCCTGGCCGCCCAGTACGGCCCACGTTTTACACCCTGTGACACTTTATTACGCATGGCCGAACAGGGGACAACCTTTTGGCCAGCGGATGAACGGCTGACCTAAGTTGTGGTCAAAGAAGATAAATCCGGCTGCGGATGACGCTGTTGATTGGCTGTTTTGTAAACAATGATTGACTATACTTACGCCATTGAGGTAAAAAACAGCGTTTCATTCGTTGAATGGATCAGGCACAATGCCCGGCCACCGGGTCACCTGCGTATTGTCTTCGCAGGCCAAACTACGGTGCTTCTGGTTAACAAAAGCGGTGCAATATGCAAGTTTTTATTATGCGTCACGGCGACGCTGCCCTCGATGCAGCCAGCGACTCAGTTCGTCCATTAACCGTATGCGGTTGTGATGAGTCTCGTCAGATGGCAACCTGGCTGAAAGGTCAAAAAGTGGATATTGAGCGCGTTCTTGTCAGTCCCTATCTGCGTGCAGAACAGACGCTGGATATTGTTGGGGAGTGCATGAACCTGCCGAAACATGTCGACGTGATGCCGGAACTCACGCCGTGCGGCGACGTAGGCCTGGTTAGCGCCTATCTGCAGGCGCTGGCGAATGAAGGCGTGGCGACGGCGCTGGTCGTCTCCCACCTGCCGCTGGTGGGGTACCTGGTCTCAGAGCTGTGTCCGGGGGAAACGCCTCCGATGTTCACCACCTCGGCTATCGCCTGCGTGACGCTGGACGCCGACGGCAAGGGTGAATACCTCTGGCAGAAAAGCCCCTGCAATCTCAAGATGGCCAACGCCATCTGACGGCCCCGGAGCCCGCCGTTAAGGCAGCTCCGGCGGTTGCCACTCCTCTACCTCAATCAGCACCAGCAGTGCGGCGTCACCGCCGTACTCTTTTGGTGCCTGGTGAAACGCCATTATATGCGGATGTTGCGCCAGCCACAGCGGGGTTTGCTGTTTGAGAATATGTTTGCCGTGCCCGTGCATCACACAGGCGCAAAACACATGTTCGCGGCGGCAGGCGGCAATCAGCGCGCCCAGTTCCTGTTTGGCCTGCTGCTGGGTGAGCCCATGCAGATCGAGAAACAGTTCCGGCGAATAATCCCCACGGCGCAGCTTTTTCAGCTCAAAATGGCTAACGTCGGCGCGGACATATTTCGTCGAGCCTTCAGTATTCAGTAGCGGCTGAAACTCATCAGAGAAATAGTGGCTGTTATCGGCCTGTTCCTGCAGCAAACGCTTCGGAGCAACCTCAGTGACCTTCTTGCGCTGCGGACGGTGAACGATGGTGTCCTGCTTGATCTTCCGCGTGCCGGTCATTAACTGACGGAACAGCGCCTGATCCTCCTCGCTTAGCGATGTCTTCTTTTTCATTGTCCACTCTCATTAATACTTTGCGCTAGTTTACCCGACTCAATATCCCTTCGGGCAAGGAAAACCTGTTTTTTCCCCGGTCACCCCACGCAAGAATGCTGATTTATCGCCGTCTTCATGGCACACTAGCCGCCGAATTTATAGCAGAGTGTGCCCTGGAGGTTGTCGTGGATAAAATTTTTGTTGATGAGGCAGTCAATGAGCTGCATACCATTCAGGACATGCTGCGCTGGGCGGTAAGCCGTTTCAGTGCTGCTAATATCTGGTACGGTCACGGAACTGATAACCCGTGGGACGAGGCAGTACAGCTGGTGCTGCCGTCGCTCTACCTACCGCTGGATATCCCGGAAGATATGCGGACTGCGCGTCTGACCTCCAGCGAGAAACACCGCATCGTTGAGCGGGTGATCCGCCGCGTGAACGAGCGCATTCCCGTCGCCTATCTGACCAACAAAGCGTGGTTCTGCGGGCATGAGTTTTACGTCGATGAGCGGGTGCTGGTCCCGCGCTCCCCGATTGGCGAACTGATCAACAATCAGTTTGCCGGGCTGATTAACCATAAGCCGCAGCATATCCTTGATATGTGCACCGGCAGCGGCTGCATCGCCATCGCCTGCGCCTATGCTTTCCCGGAAGCCGAAGTCGACGCCGTGGATATTTCCCCGGACGCGCTGGCCGTCGCCGAGCACAACGTGGAGTCCCATGGCTTGATCCATCACGTGACGCCGATCCGCTCCGACCTGTTCCGCGATCTGCCGAAGCTGCAGTACGATCTGATCGTCACCAATCCGCCGTATGTCGATGAAGAGGACATGGCCGATCTGCCGGAAGAGTATGAGCATGAGCCGGTGCTGGGTCTGGCCTCCGGTAGCGACGGCCTGAAGCTGACGCGCCGCATCCTCGGTAACGCGCCGGATTATCTCAGCGATGACGGGATTCTGATTTGTGAAGTCGGTAACAGCATGGTACATCTGATGGAGCAATATCCGGACGTGCCGTTTACCTGGCTTGAGTTTGATAACGGCGGCGACGGTGTCTTCATGCTGACCAAACAGCAGCTGATTGACGCCCGCGCGCACTTCGGTATTTATAAAGACTAAAAAAAACAACACGCCAACATAACGAAAAAGATTGGAGCCGTGATGGCAGGAAATACAATTGGACAACTCTTTCGCGTCACTACCTTCGGCGAATCGCACGGCCTGGCGCTGGGCTGCATCGTCGACGGCGTGCCGCCGGGCATCCCGCTGACCGAAGCCGACCTGCAGCACGACCTCGATCGTCGTCGCCCGGGCACCTCGCGTTACACCACGCAGCGTCGCGAGCCGGATCAGGTCAAAATTCTTTCCGGCGTCTTCGAAGGCGTTACTACCGGGACCAGTATCGGCCTGCTGATTGAGAACACCGATCAGCGTTCGCAGGATTACGGCGCAATCAAAGATCTGTTCCGTCCGGGCCACGCCGATTACACCTACGAGCAAAAGTATGGTCTGCGCGACTATCGCGGCGGCGGTCGTTCTTCTGCGCGCGAAACCGCGATGCGCGTAGCGGCCGGGGCGATTGCCAAAAAATACCTTGCCGCGAAGTTCGGCATCGTCATTCGCGGCTGCCTGACGCAGATGGGCGATATTCCGCTGGCCATCAAAGACTGGAATCAGGTCGAGCAGAACCCGTTCTTCTGCCCGGACCCGGATAAAATCGACGCTCTGGATGAACTGATGCGCGGCCTGAAAAAAGAGGGTGACTCCATTGGCGCGAAAGTGACGGTGGTGGCTGACGGCGTACCGCCGGGCCTCGGCGAGCCGGTCTTCGATCGCCTGGATGCCGATATCGCCCACGCGCTGATGAGCATCAACGCCGTGAAAGGGGTGGAAATTGGCGACGGCTTTGAAGTGGTGAAGCTGCGCGGCAGCGAAAACCGCGATGAAATCACCAAAGACGGATTCCAGAGCAACCACGCCGGCGGCATTCTTGGCGGCATCAGCAGCGGCCAGCAGATCGTTGCCAACATCGCGCTGAAGCCTACCTCCAGTATTACCGTTCCCGGTCATACGATTAACCGCTTTGGCGAAGAAGTGGAGATGATCACCAAAGGGCGTCACGATCCGTGCGTCGGCATTCGCGCCGTACCGATCGCTGAGGCGATGCTGGCGATCGTCCTGATGGATCACTTTATGCGTCAGCGCGCGCAGAATGGCGATGTGACGACGACAATTCCACGCTGGTAACCATGAAAAACACCGTTATCGCACTGCTCGCGCTGCTGGCCAGCGCCGGTAGCCTGGCCGCGACGCCGTGGCAGAAAATATCCCAGCCGATCGGCGGCAGCGCCCAGTCAATCGGCGCATTTTCCAATGGCTGTATCGTGGGCGCCGAGGCGCTCCCTCTGAGCGCCACCGGCTATCAGGTGATGCGTACCGATCAGCGTCGCTACTTCGGTCATCCGGATCTGGTTCAGTTTATTCAGCGCCTGAGTAATCAGGTGCACAATAAAGGAATGGGAACCGTGCTGATTGGCGACATGGGGATGCCGGCAGGCGGGCGCTTTAACGGCGGTCACGCCAGTCACCAGACGGGCCTGGATGTCGATATTTTCCTCCAGCTGCCGCAAACGCGCTGGACATCGTCTCAGCTGTTGAAGCCGCAGGCGCTGGATCTGGTCGCCAGCGACGGCAAGCACGTGGTGCCGTCGCTGTGGAGCCCGCAAATCAGCCAGTTGATCAAGCTGGCGGCGGAAGATAGCGAGGTCACCCGTATTTTCGTCAACCCGGCGATTAAACAGCAACTGTGCCTGGACGCGGGCAGCGACCGCCAGTGGCTGCGTAAAGTCCGTCCCTGGTTCCAGCATCGCGCTCATATGCACGTCCGACTGCGTTGCCCGGCGGGAAGTCTGGAGTGCGAGGATCAGGCGCCACCGCCGCCCGGCGATGGCTGCGGAGCGGAGCTGCAGAGCTGGTTCGAACCACCTAAACCGGGTCTACCCCCCCTGTGAAGAAGACGCCGCCGCCGCTGCCGCCTTCCTGCCAGGCGCTACTGGATGAGCATGTGCTGTAATGGATAGTTTTATCGAGTTGTTTGCCGTATCGCCGTTGGTGCTGGTGGTACTCTTCTTTGTCGCCATCCTGGCCGGTTTTATTGACTCACTGGCGGGAGGCGGGGGTTTACTGACCGTTCCGGCGTTGATGGCGGCAGGAATGCCGCCGGCGCAGGCGCTGGCGACCAATAAGCTGCAGGCCTGCGGCGGGTCGCTATCGGCGACCCTCTATTTTGTCCGCCGTAAGGTGGTCAGCCTCGCCGATCAGAAGCTGAATATTCTGATGACCTTTATCGGCTCAACCGCGGGTGCGCTGCTGGTCCAGCACGTCCAGTCCGATATTCTTAAGCAGATCCTGCCGTTGCTGGTGATCGGCATCGGTCTCTATTTTCTGCTGATGCCGAAACTGGGCGAAGCGGACCGGCAGCGTCGGCTGTACGGTCTGCCGTTTGCGCTGGTTGCTGGCGGCAGCGTAGGATTCTACGACGGCTTTTTTGGCCCCGGCGCCGGTTCGTTTTATGCACTGGCTTTTGTCACCCTGGCCGGATTTAACCTGGCGAAGTCGACGGCCCATGCCAAGCTGCTGAACGCGACCTCAAACGTCGGCGGTCTGCTGCTGTTTATCATCGGCGGGAAGGTCATCTGGGCCACCGGCTTTGTGATGATGGCCGGCCAGTTTATTGGCGCTCGCGCCGGCTCCCGGCTGGTGCTGAGTAAAGGGCAGTCGCTGATCCGGCCGATGATCGTTATCGTCTCGGCGGTGATGAGCGCGAAGCTTCTCTATGACAGCCACGGGGCTGAGATTTTGCAGTGGTTGGGAATTCATTAATGCAACAGCAACACCATTATCAGCAGCTGATTGACCTTTTCGACAGCTGCTTTGCCGAAGAATTTAATACTCGCCTGGTAAAAGGCGACGATGAGCCGATCTACCTTCCGGCCGATGACGACACGCCCTATCACCGTATCGTGTTTGCGCACGGGTTTTTTGCCAGCGCCCTGCACGAGATTTCTCACTGGTGTGTCGCCGGCAAAGCGCGCCGCGAACGAGTCGATTTTGGCTACTGGTACTGCCCGGATGGCCGCGATGCGATGACTCAAAGCCAGTTTGAGGAGGTCGAGGTGAAACCGCAGGCCTATGAGTGGCTGTTCTGCGTGGCGGCGGGATTTCCGTTTAACGTCAGCTGTGACAATCTGGAAGGAGACGTTGAGCCCGATCGCATCGCCTTCCAGCGCCGGGTTCATGCTCGGGTAATGACTTTGCTTGAACAAGGGATCCCCGAACGTCCGGCGCGTTTTATTCGCGCATTGCAACATTATTATCAAACGCCGACATTGACGGCGGAACACTTTCCGTGGCCGGAAGACCTGCACTAAGGCCACACATTACATGACAAGAGGTAAGATGATGATCGCGGAGTTTGAATCACGCATTCTGGCGCTGATTGACAACATGGTAGACCACGCCAGTGATGATGAACTGTTTGCCGGCGGTTATCTGCGCGGCCACCTGACGCTGGCGGTGGCTGAGCTGGAAGGTGAGGGCGAGCATTCTGCTGAAGCGGTAAACAGTAAGGTCAGCCAGAGCCTGGAGAAGGCCATCAGCGCTGGCGAACTGTCGCCGCCGGACCAAATTCTGGTGCAGGGGATGTGGCATAACCTGTATCAACAGGCGAAAAATCAGGCCTGAGCCATATTGTAGCCCGGGTCAGGCGTCAGCCGTACCCGGGAAATTGCCTGCCCTCATGGTTTTATTTCACCGCTTTTCCCTTCAGCAGTTTTCTCACCCACAGCCGATTCGGATTCAGCGCCGCCAGAGTATCGCTATCCAGCGGCAGCGGTTCACCGCTCATCTGCGCCGCCAGCAGCTCAGCGCTTAACGGCGCGGTGCAGAGTCCCCGCGATCCGAGCGCCCCAAGCATAAACAGGTTACGACAGACCGGCGCGCGACCGGCGTGATCCAGCTGTTCGTGGAGGCTGGCGTATTGCGTCAATGTTGCCTCATAGTCTGGCACGTTGCCGACCATTGGCAGGTGATCGCGGGTGGCGCAGCGCACGCCGCAGCGGGCGGCATTGGCGCTGATATCCACGTCCAGCGTCCACTCCGCGTTCGGGAAACAGTCGATCAACCGTTGCCGGTTGTGCTGCTGATCTTCCTCGCTGAAGGTGGTGTCGGTCTTCCCGCGATGGTAGCTGGCGCCAATACAGTGCTGCTGATTTTGCGGATTATGCGGCGTCAGGTAGCCATCGTAGCACAGCACCTGGCGCAGGGCGGAAAGCCGCGGGGTGGTAGGTATATGACTGACCTGGCCGCCAACAGGGTAGACCGGCAGCTGCGCGGTTTGCGCAAAATCCGCGATGCTGTGGCCGTTCGCCAGCACCACCGCCTGATGATTGCGCTGCTGATTGAGCAGCCAGCCATCGCCCTCCGCGCTGAGCGTTTCAACGTGATAACCATAGTGCACGTGCAGTCCGCGAGTTGCCGCCAGCGCCAGCAATTCGGCGGTGAGCTGCTGCGGGCACAGCCAGCCGCCGGCCGGATAAGTGATGCCGCCGCAGCCGGTATCGACGCCGGTCAACCCGACAACCTGTTCCGCCGTCACCGCGCAGGCGATGTCCGGAGGTAAATTCAGCGCCAGCATCTGGGCGATTTTGTGCGCGCTTTTTTCATCCCAGCCGAGCTGGGTGACACCGCACCATTGATGATCGAACATCACCGGCAGCGCGTCATACATTCGGCGGGCGAAGGTAAAGGCTGCCGGGAAAAAGCGCGCCAGCGCCGGATCGTGCTGGCTTAACAGCGGATACAGCGCACCCTGGCGATTGCCGGAGGCGCCCTGCGCCGGGGCGTCGTCGGCGCAGTAGAGGGTCACCTGCCAGCCGCGGCGCAGCAGCGCGAGGGAGAGCAGGGCGCTGGCGATCCCGCCGCCGATGATGGCTACCTCGCGGGCATCGCTGCTACTGCGAGCGAACCAGGGGACGCGCGCAGGAAAGCTCAGCGTTTGCGCCATCTCGCCGGTCAGCATCTCCCGCTTGCGGCCGAAGCCTTTGCTTTTACGCATGGTAAAGCCGGCCTCCTGCAGGCCGCGGCGGACAAACCCTGCGGAGGTAAAGGTGGCCAGCGTCCCGCCGGGCCGCGCCAGACGTGCCATGGCATTGAACAGATCCTGGGTCCACATGTCGGGATTTTTGGCCGGGGCAAAGCCGTCAAGAAACCAGGCGTCCACCTGCTGGTTCAGCGAATCATCCAGCTCCCTGGTCAGCTCATTGATATCGCCAAACCACAAATCGAGCGTCACCCGCCCGCCGTCGAGCAGCAGACGATGGCATCCGCCGAAGGCCGACGGCCATTGCGCCTGCAGCTGGTGCGCCCACGGAGCCAGCTCTGGCCAGCGCTGGTGCGCCAGGCGGAGATCCTCAGCCTTTAACGGATATTTTTCAAAACTGATGAAATGTAACCTTTGCAGGGTAACGTCCGGGTTATCACGAACAAAAACGTCAAACGCCTGCCACAGGGTGAGGAAATTGAGCCCGGTACCGAAGCCGCTCTCCGCGACGATCATCAGCGGGCGAGGGTGGCTGGCGAAACGCTCCGGCAGGCGATTTCCACCGAGAAAAACGTAGCGAGTCTCTTCCAGACCGTTGTCATTGGAAAAGTAAACATCGTCGAAATCTCGGGAAACAGGTGTACCCTCAGCGTTGAATTCCAGGTTGGCGGGTTGTATGGCGTTTTGTTTCACGTAAGTTACTCGAATCACAAGGCGTAGCACGATCTTAACGATGTGTGCCTGAGGGCGCAAATTTATACACAAAATGTCTGATCGGACTTGTTCGGCGTACAAGTGTACGCTATTGTGCGACACGAAACTTAAAATAGTGCGACTTACAGAGGTATTTAATGAAACGTGCAGTGATTACTGGCTTGGGCATCGTTTCCAGCATCGGTAATAACCAGCAGGAAGTCCTGGCATCTCTGCGTGAAGGACGTTCAGGGATCACTTTCTCTCAGGAGCTTAAAGATTCAGGGATGCGCAGCCACGTATGGGGCAACGTCAAACTGGATACCACTGGCCTCATTGACCGCAAAGTAGTGCGCTTTATGAGCGACGCTTCTATCTATGCTTACCTGTCCATGGAACAGGCCGTTGCCGACGCAGGTCTGGCGCCGGAAGCATACCAGAGCAACCCGCGTGTTGGCCTGATCGCAGGCTCCGGCGGCGGCTCCCCGAAATTCCAGGTCTTCGGCGCTGATGCCATGCGTAGCCCGCGTGGTCTGAAAGCCGTGGGCCCGTATGTAGTCACGAAAGCGATGGCTTCCGGCGTTTCCGCCTGCCTCGCTACGCCGTTCAAAATCCACGGCGTTAACTACTCCATCAGCTCGGCCTGCGCCACTTCCGCTCATTGTATTGGTAACGCGGTAGAGCAGATCCAGCTGGGCAAACAGGACATCGTCTTTGCCGGCGGCGGCGAAGAGCTGTGCTGGGAAATGGCCTGCGAGTTCGACGCCATGGGCGCACTGTCCACCAAATACAACGACACCCCGGAAAAAGCGTCCCGTACTTATGATGCGAACCGTGATGGCTTCGTTATCGCCGGCGGCGGCGGTATGGTCGTGGTGGAAGAACTGGAACACGCCCTGGCGCGTGGCGCGCACATCTATGCCGAAATCGTCGGCTACGGCGCAACTTCCGATGGCGCTGACATGGTCGCCCCGTCTGGTGAAGGCGCAGTGCGCTGCATGCAGATGGCGATGCACGGTGTTGATACGCCGATCGATTACCTGAACTCCCACGGTACGTCTACTCCGGTCGGCGACGTGAAAGAGCTGGGCGCCATCCGCGAAGTGTTCGGCGACAACAGCCCGGCTATCTCGGCAACCAAAGCGATGACCGGCCACTCGCTGGGCGCGGCGGGCGTACAGGAAGCCATCTACTCCCTGCTGATGCTGGAGCACGGCTTTATCGCGCCGAGCATCAACGTCGAAGAGCTGGACGAGCAGGCTGCCGGCCTGAACATCGTCACCAAACCGACTGACGCTAAGCTGACCACCGTGATGTCCAACAGCTTCGGCTTCGGCGGCACCAACGCCACGCTGGTGATGCGTAAATACAACGCCTAATCAGTATGCGAAGTGCAGAGGGGAGCCACCGGCTCCCCTTTTTTGTTATCTTGACAGGGTAAGGGCCTGCAGGCACACTGCTGGCGGATCCATTAGTCTCTCCACTAATGCGTAAGCGTTTAACGTCAACCAACGCGCCTTAACCCTGATAATCAGGTGGAGGGGGCGTGTCGCTTTGCTCGCCTTACTCTGCGAATCTGGAGTAATGCATGTCCGCAGTTACTGAAACAACATCCCATTCTTCGGCGAATTTTTCGCTTTTCCGTATTACGTTTGCCGTCTTTTTGACCTACATGACCGTTGGTTTGCCGCTGCCGGTGATCCCGCTCTTTGTCCATCAGGAGCTGGGATTTGGCAACACCGTGGTTGGCGTGGCGGTAGGGATCCAGTTCCTCGCCACCGTTCTGACCCGGGGGTACGCCGGCCGCCTGGCAGACCAGTACGGCGCTAAACGCTCCGTCCTGCAAGGGATGCTGGCCTGCGCCCTGGCGGGCGCGGCATGGCTGGCCGCTGCGCTGTTGCCGCTGCCGGTGCTCGCCAGGCTTGGCCTGCTGCTGCTGGGCCGCCTGATCCTCGGGTTTGGCGAAAGCCAGCTGCTGACCGGTAACCTGAGCTGGGGGATGGGGCTGGTGGGGCCGGCCCGCTCCGGCAAAGTCATGTCATGGAATGGTATGGCGATGTACGGTTCGCTGGCGGTGGGCGCCCCGCTGGGATTATTGATCTATAGCCATTTCGGCGTGGCGGTGCTGGCCTGCGTCACCATGGGTTTACCGCTCGTTGCCTGGCTTATTAACGGTACCGTGCGCAAAGTGGCGGCTCACGGTGGCGAGCGGCCTTCATTATGGAGCGTCATCGGCATGATCTGGCGGCCAGGCATTGGCCTGGGCCTGCAGGGCGTTGGTTTTGCGGTGATCGGCACCTTCGTTTCCCTCTATTTCGCCAGCCATAGCTGGCCGATGGCCGGCTTTACCCTGACGGCGTTTGGCGGCGCCTTCGTCGTGATGCGTATTCTGTTTGGCTGGATGCCGGACCGGTTTGGCGGCGTCAGGGTGGCGATGGTTTCGCTGCTGATAGAGGCGGTTGGTCTGACCCTGCTGGGGCTGGCGCCGAATGCCTGGCTGGCGCTGGCCGGTGCGACGCTAACCGGATGCGGTTGCTCACTGATTTTCCCGTCGCTCGGCGTGGAGGTGGTGAAGCGCGTTCCGGCGCAGGTGCGCGGCACCGCGCTCGGCGGCTATGCGGCCTTTCAGGACATCTCCTATGGCCTGACCGGGCCGCTGACCGGCCTGCTGGCGACCTCGCTGGGCTACTCGTCGGTGTTCCTTGCCGGCGCCCTCTGCGCGGCGCTGGGGATCCTCGTCACCCTCGTCTCTTTTCGCCGCCCGGGTTAAGTTATTGTCCGGTCTTGCTTGCGGGCAGACCGGACGCCGTCTGTCGCGGCAGATAATACTTCACCTGGAATTCAAACATATTGGTATACAGAATGGAATAATCGATAGGCTGGTGGTGTTCATCAATCGCCTGCGTCTGCATGCGGATAATCGGATCTTTAGCGCTGATATGCAGGAGGGTTGCCAGCTCAGGCGTTGGGAGCACCGGCACTATTGATTCGTAACATCCATTTATTCTTACCCCACATTCGTTTTCTATATATGAAAACTTCGATTTCTTCATATGCGCGATGGTCAGATCGGGAAAACGGGTCGCGGAGAGCCAGGTTTCTTCTAATTGCATGGCAATATTATCGATAAAACGTAATCTCTTAGCATAATATACCGCTTCGCCATGCTGCAATTGCAGTCCACGGGCAATTTCCTCCGACGCTGGCTGTAACTCGAATTTGAGGATCTGGCTGGAGGGCGTTTTCCCCTGATTACGGGCAATTTCGGTAAAACTGTCTAAGTGTGTCACCGACGCCTGGAAATGCTTATTTCTAATCCATGTCCCTGAGCCATGTCGGCGTTCGATTAAACCATCCTCTTCCAGGGTTTTCAGCGCCTTACGTAACGTATTGCGCGAAACATCATAAAGTTCTGCCAACTCTTTTTCGGCCGGCAGAAGATCGCCAATGTTGTAGAACGGGCTATTAATTTTGTTTTTAAGCAAATTGACGATATTTTTGTAAACCACTTTTGAACCTCCACAATCCCTTTGGAAACATGGGCTTGCTAACGTATGTTGTTAAATACAGGGCAAGACGTTCATTTTTTGCTTTGCTTCTGCACCACTTTGGTATGGCTAACTGTGATCAAAACCGCGGTTAAGAAAATTAACAATTATTAAAGTGCTCGTCAATTGAGGTCATAAATAAAACAGGAAGGGGTAATGCAAAATATATTATTAGTGTGTGCGGCGGGAATGTCGACCAGTATGCTGGTGAAACGCATGCTGGAGCAGGCTGAAAATATTAAGGCTCAGGTTAATATCAATGCGCTGGCCATTTCTGAAGCTAAAGAAAAAATTAAGAACAATGAAGTAGATGTCGTCCTTTTGGGACCACAGGTCCGCTTTCAAAAAAAGGAAATAGAAGAGGTGGCTCAGGGAAAAATACCCGTGGCGGTGATTGATATGAAATATTATGGGCAAATGGACGGTAAAGCTGTTCTGGAAAGTGCGCTGGCATTATTGGCAAACCAATAGTTTTCTCATTTATCCCCGTTATCGTGTGGGTACTTTCGTTGCTGCCCTGGGCTGCTGCGGCTAAAAAACACGATGACGTTAATAAATTATTATGAATAAGGGTTCGTCATGAGTTTCATGGATACCTTTGAGCGCGGCATGGAAAAAATCCTCGTGCCTGTCGCGATTAAGTTAAATTCTCAGATCCACGTTTCAGCGATTCGCGATGCGTTTATTCTTTCGTTTCCCATCGTCATGGCCAGTTCGCTGATTATTCTTATCAACTTTGCTATTTTGTCGCCTGACGGATTTATCGCCAGTATTCTGCATTTAGGGGCGATATTCCCCCACCTCGCGGAGGCGCAGCAGATTTTCACCCCGGTAATGAACGGTTCGGTCAATATTATGGCGATATTGATCACCTTTCTGGTGGCGCGCAATATGGCGATCAGCTATCAGCAGGACGATCTCCTGTGCGGCCTGACGGCGATCGGCGCCTTTTTTGTGGTGTACACGCCTTATACCATCATTGATGGCCAGGCCTATCTGGCGACCAAATATCTTGGCCCGCAGGGGTTGTTTGTGGCGATTATCGTCGCGCTGATTTCCAGCGAACTCTTTTGCCGCCTGGCGCGCAACCCAAGGGTGACCATCACGATGCCGGCTGCGGTGCCGCCGGCGGTGGCGCGTTCCTTTAAGGTGTTGTTGCCGATCTTCTTCGTGATGATCTTCTTTTCGATCCTCAACTATTTGTTGACGCGTATTTCGCCTAACGGCCTTAACGATCTGATCTATACCCTTATTCAGGCGCCGCTGAAGGATATGGGGACCAACATCGTGACGGTTCTGGTGCTGGGGCTGGTAGCGAATTTCCTGTGGGTGCTGGGGATCCATGGTCCGAACACCGTGGCCGCCATCCGCGAGACCATCTTCTCGGAAGCCAACCTCGAAAACCTCTCCTATGCCGCCTCGCATGGCAGCACCTGGGGGGCACCGTACCCCATTACCTGGACTGGCATCAACGATGCGTTTGCCAACTGCGGCGGGTCGGGTATGACGCTGGGCCTGTTACTGGCCATCTTTATTGCCTCACGGCGCAAAGATTATCGTGACCTGGCAAAAATGGCCTTCGTGCCGGGCCTGTTTAACATCAATGAACCGGTGATGTTTGGCCTGCCGATTGTGCTTAACCCTATCCTGGTGATCCCGTTTATTCTGGTGCCGTTTGTGAATTCATTGATCGGTTATTTCTTTATTAGCATGGAGTTTATTCCGCCGATTGCTTACGCCGTACCCTGGACCACGCCCGGGCCGCTTATCGCCTTCTTTGGCACCGGCGGCAACTGGCTGGCGCTGTTTGTCGGCATTCTGTGCCTCGCGGTTTCAACACTCATTTACTTACCGTTTGTGATTGCCGCTAACAAGGTCAATACCGCGGCGGCGACCGACCAGGAGGATGGCGATGTTTGCAGATGAAAGTACGGTCATGGAGTTGCTGATTTATGCTGGTCAGGCGCGATCAGACGCCATGGAGGCGATTGCCGCCTCCCGGCAGCGGGAATGGGGGCGGGCAGCGGATTTGATGGCCAGCTCGGAAGCGGCCTGTCGGGCAGCGCATAAGATCCAAACGGCGTTGATAGGTCAGGACGAAGGCTGCGGAAAAATCACCGTTAACCTTATTCTGGTGCACGCCCAGGATCACTTAATGACCGCGATGCTGTGCCAGGATTTAGCCAAAGAAATTATTGCCCTGCGCCAGGAGCGCTCTGCCTGATTTACCCGCCTTCAGCCGTTCTGGCTGAAGGCCAATTATAACAATATGTAAAGGTACCCTATGTATTCAAGTCAATTGAAGGTGAGCTTATTGTCTTTATCGGTACTGCTGGCTATTTCGACAAGTGATGTGATGGCGGCTAAATTAACCATTGAACAGCGTCTGGAATTACTGGAGTCTGAACTGTCGGCGAATAAAAAAGAGCTACAAAAAACGCAATCACAATTATCGACCTATAAAGGTAAGGTGGCCGAATTACAAAAAAGTATTAAGGAGAATGAAAAACGTCATGTCACGACGGGTTATCCGACAACAACGTCGCCGGTGGCGGAAAATATAGCCAATGAAAATAATGAACTGAGTAAAAAGGCGGCTCCGGTGCAGGTGAAAGCCACTCAGCAGGTGGCGGTTATTGATACCGAAGGCCAGAAGCCGAAACTGGAAAGCGTCACCCTGAAGGACATCAGTAAATTTGTTAAAGATGATATTGGCTTTAGCTACCAGGGGTACTTCCGTTCCGGCTGGGGAACATCAAATCACGGATCGTCGCAGACCTACGCCCCCGGCTCGCTGGGTCGTTTCGGTAATGAAATGAGTGGCTGGTTCGACTTAACGTTGAATCAGCGGGTCTATAACCAGGATGGCAAAACGGCGAATGCCGTTGTGACGTACGACGGTAACGTCGGCGAGCAGTATAACGACGCCTGGTTTGCTGGCCAGGATACCGACAGCATTTTGCAGTTTAGTGATATTTACCTGACCACCAAAGGCTTCCTGCCGTTCGCGCCAGAGGCGGATTTCTGGGTCGGCAAACATAAACTGCCCGAGTATGAAATTCAGATGCTGGACTGGAAGTCACTGACCACCGACGTTGCGGCCGGGGTCGGGATCCAGAACTGGGCGCTGGGGGGTGGCCAGCTGGATGCGTCCGTCAGCCGGAACGACGTCGACGTATATTCTCGTGATTTTACGCAAACCACCCAGATGAACACCAACTCAGTCGACCTGCGCTATCGCAATATTCCCCTGTGGCAGTCGGGGTCTCTGTCGCTAATGGGCAAATATGCGTTCGCGAATAAAAATGACGAGCAGGAGAGAAACGAGGATAACAACAGCTACTTCCGGTTCAAAGATACCTGGATGGCCACCGCCATTATTCGTCAGGAGCTGGAGCGCAAGGGCTTTAACGAATTTACGCTGCAGGTGGCGAACAACTCGTACGCCAGCAGTTTCGCCAACTTCTCCGGCGCCAGTAACTCCATGGCCAGCGGACGCTATTACTATGGCGATCATACCAACGGCGTGGCCTGGCGTCTGATCTCGCAGGGGGAAATGTATCTCGCCGATCGCATTATCATGGCCAATTCGCTGGTGTGGGCCCATGGCAATGATGTGTATAGCTATGAAAGCGGAGCGCACAGCGATTTCGACAGCCTGCGCGCGGTGATCCGCCCGGCGTGGATATGGGACACCTGGAACCAGACCGGGGTCGAGCTGGGGTGGTTTACCCAGAAAAACAACACCCGTCAGGGCGACGATCTGCAGGAGTCAGCGTATAAAACGACGCTGTACCATGCGCTGAAGGTTGGGCCGAGCCTGCTGGGGTCACGTCCTGAAATTCGCTTTTATGGTACGTATATCAATATTCTCGATAACCAGTTGTCGCAGTTTGCGTTCAACGACGACAGCAAAGATGAGTTTATGGTTGGCGTTCAGGCCGAGGTGTGGTGGTAACCGGCAAATCACTTAACGGGCGCCCGCATGAGGCGGGCGCGCTTTCCTACGGTGTGGGCTACAGCAGGAGCCAAAGCAGGAGGAGCAGGATCAGCACACCGCCCAGCGCCAGCTGCCACGGCTTAGCGGCCCACGCTCGTTTCGGCGCGGGCTTTTCCTGCGGGATGGCCAGAGTCTCCTGGGCGCGGGCTACCCGCAGCACAAACACCTTATTCAACAGCGCCAGGATCTGCGCTGGGCTCAGCGTCGTCTGCGGGGTGACCTGCCAGCTACGACGAGCAAAGTCGACAATCTTTTGCCATTCTGCGGCCTCCAGCGGCTGCTTGAGCGCACCCTGCAGCGAGGTGAGCGTGGGCGCGCTTTGCGCACTCAGCGTTTGCCGCGCCTGCAGCCAGTATGAAAGCGGCGTGAAGTGCGTCGCCGGGATAAGCTCTCCGGATTTGACGCCGCAAAGTTCCAGCATGGATTGCCAAATCAGTTTGCTCGGTTCGCCGGTGGCAGCCGCCAGCTTAGTCACCAGCTGATTGAGCGTGTTGTGCTCGGCCGGCAACAGCGGGCGCAGGGTCGGCGGGCGCTGCTGCGGCTGCGGGATCGATAGCTGGCCGCGCTGCAGCAGGTGCAGAATGTTCTCCAGCTGCGGCTGGCTTAGCGCATGCAGCGCCGTTTGCCCATAATGTTGACGAATATAATCGCTGACCGCCTGACGGTTATTGCCCTGACCCAGCAGATCGCTGAGCTGCGCCAGCGTCTGGCGATGATGATGATTATCCTGAGCGGCGGCTAAGCGCTGGTTGAGACTGGCCTCCGCGGCGCTGAAATGGCAGGCCAGCAGCGGCGTGTCGCCTTTCAGTCCGAGATCATGCTTGACGCAGGCCCACACTTCCGCATTCTGCTGCGAGGTCAGCGCCACCAGGCGCGTGATCAGTCGCTCCAGGACGGTGCGTTGCTGCATGGAAAGCGAAGGTTCGCCGGTGGCGGCAGTGCCTGATGGACCTCGCCCCGGAGGGCGGTCTGGCATATCTGCAAGGGGGTGCGTCATGATTCATCCTTTCGATATCGCAGTGCTGGAACCAGGTGATGAGTATGCCTGGCGGCCAGATTATGGCACACTTCCCCGGTTAACTCTCGTTCTCAGACAGGTACTGAACTGTGAAAATCCTCGTTGATGAAAATATGCCCTATGCCCGTGAGCTTTTTAGCCGTTTAGGCGATGTGCAAGCGGTTCCGGGGCGTCCGGTCCCGGCTGAGGCCCTGACCGATGCGGATGCCTTAATGGTACGCTCGGTCACCCGGGTCAATGAAGCATTGCTCTCCGGTAAGGCCGTTAAGTTCGTCGGCACCGCTACCGCTGGCACCGATCACGTCGATCAGGCGTGGCTGCAGCAGGCAGGGATTGGTTTCTCCGCGGCGCCCGGCTGCAACGCCATTGCGGTGGTGGAGTATGTCTTTTCATCGCTACTGATGTTGGCCGAACGCGATGGTTTCGCGCTGCGCGATCGTACCGTCGGGATCGTTGGCGTCGGCAACGTCGGTGGACGACTGCAAAAACGGCTGGAAGCGCTGGGGATCAAAACGCTGCTCTGCGATCCGCCGCGCGCCGATCGCGGAGACGAAGGCGATTTCCGCTCCCTCGATGCGCTGGTTCAGGAAGCTGATATTCTCACCTTCCATACCCCACTGTATAAAGAAGGGCCATATAAAACCCTGCATCTGGCGGATGAGTCGCTGATTAGCCGTCTGAAGCCAGGAACGATTTTGATCAACGCCTGCCGCGGACCGGTGGTAGATAACGCTGCGCTGCTGAAACGGCTGGAAGCTGGACAGCCGCTGAGCGTAGTGCTGGACGTCTGGGAGCCGGAGCCGGATCTTAACGTAGAGCTTCTTAAGCGAGTGGATATCGGTACCGCGCATATCGCCGGCTACACCCTCGAAGGGAAAGCGCGCGGGACAACGCAGGTTTTTGAAGCCTACAGCGCCTTTATCGGCCATCCGCAGCAGGTGGCGCTGGATACCCTGTTGCCAGCGCCGGAATTTGGTCGCATCACCCTGCATGGCCCGCTCGATCAGCCGACGCTAAAAAGACTGGTCCACTTGGTGTATGATGTGCGCCGCGATGATGCGCCGCTGCGGAAGGTGGCCGGCGTCGCCGGTGAATTTGACAAGCTGCGTAAAAACTATCAGGAACGCCGCGAATGGTCTTCGCTGTACGTACAGTGCAGCGATGCGCAGGCGGCGACGCTATTGCGCCAGCTCGGTTTTAACGCTGTGCATCATCCTGTTCGTTAATGTCTTCTTAATGCCCCTGCCGGATACTCCGGCAGGGCCGCTTTATTTCTGGAGTAAACCACCATGTCTGAAGGCTGGAATATTGCCGTACTGGGCGCAACGGGCGCCGTAGGCGAAGCCCTGCTCGAAACTCTTGCTGAACGCCAGTTCCCGGTGGGGGAGATTTTTGCTCTGGCGCGCAATGAAAGCGCGGGCGAACATCTGCGTTTTGGTGGCAAGTCAGTGATCGTCAAAGACGCTGCCGAGTTTGACTGGACCCAGGCCCAGTTGGCTTTCTTCGCCGCCGGCGTCGAAGCCAGCGCGGCGTATATTGAAGACGCCACCAACGCCGGGTGTCTGGTTATCGATCTCAGCGGCCTGTTTGCGCTGGAGCCAGACGTACCGCTGGTGGTGCCGGACGTGAATCCGTTCGTGTTAGGCGATTACCGCAACCGCAATCTGATTGCCGTGCCCAATAGCCTGACCAGCCAGCTGCTGACGGCGCTCAAGCCGCTTATCGACCAGGGCGGGCTGTCGCGGATCAGTGTCACCAACCTGCTCTCCGCCTCGGGGCAGGGGAAAAAAGCGGTGGATGCGCTGGCAGGGCAGAGCGCCAAGCTGCTGAACGGCATCCCCATCGATGAAGACGATTTCTTTGGCCGCCAGCTGGCGTTCAACATGCTGCCGCTGCTGCCGGATCGGGAAGGTAGCGTGCGCGAAGAGCGCCGTATCGTCGATGAAGCGCGCAAAATTCTTCAGGATGACGGGCTGATGATCTCCGCCAACGTGGTCCAGTCGCCGGTCTTCTACGGCCATGCGCAGATGGTGAACTTTGAAGCGATGCGTCCGCTGGCGGCGGAAGAGGCGCGTGACGCCTTTACCCGCGGCGAGGATATCGAACTTTCTGAAGAGGGAGAATTCCCGACCCAGGTTGGCGATGCCTCCGGCAACGCTCGTCTCTCCATCGGCTGCGTGCATAACGATTACGGCATGCCGGAGCAGATTCAGTTCTGGTCCGTCGCGGATAACGTGCGCTTCGGCGGGGCGCTGATGGCGGTGAAAATCGCCGAGAAGCTGATTGAGGAGTACCTGTACTGATGTCTGAGATGGAACAACAGCCGATCTTTAAAATCGCGCTGGGCATCGAGTACGACGGTAGCAAATATTACGGCTGGCAACGGCAAAACGAAGTGCGCAGTGTGCAGGAGAAGCTGGAAAAGGCGCTCTCGCAGGTGGCGAACGAACCGATTACCGTCTTTTGCGCTGGCCGCACCGACGCCGGTGTCCATGGCACCGGCCAGGTGGTGCATTTCGAAACCCGGGCGCAGCGTAAAGATGCCGCCTGGACGCTGGGGGTAAATGCGAATTTACCTGGTGACATCGCGGTGCGTTGGGTTAAACATGTGCCAGCGGACTTTCACGCCAGGTTCAGCGCTACGGCGCGCCGTTATCGCTACGTCATCTATAATCATCGCCTGCGCCCGGCGGTGCTAAGTCATGGCGTGACGCATTTTCACCAGCCGCTCGACGCCGAGCGCATGCAGCGCGCTGCGCAGTGTCTGCTGGGCGAGAATGACTTTACCTCGTTTCGCGCGGTACAGTGCCAGTCGCGTACCCCGTGGCGGAATGTGATGCATATTAACGTTACCCGCTACGGCGCGTATGTGGTGGTGGATATCAAAGCGAATGCCTTTGTACATCATATGGTCAGGAATATTGTGGGCAGCCTGATGGAAGTCGGGGCCGGAAACCAGCCAGAGAGCTGGATGGCAGAACTGCTGGCAGCAAAAGACAGGACGCTCGCTGCGGCAACGGCAAAAGCGGAAGGGTTGTATCTGGTGTCGGTGGATTACCCGGCCCACTATGATTTACCGGTGCTGCCAATGGGCCCGCTGTTTCTGGCGGACTAATAGAGTCATTAAGGGTAAAGACAAACATGGACTTGATTCACTTTTTAATTGATTTCATCCTGCATATTGATGTGCACCTTGCCGAACTGGTTGCCCAGTACGGCGTCTGGGTTTATGCCATTCTGTTTTTGATTCTGTTCTGCGAAACCGGGCTGGTGGTGACGCCATTCCTGCCGGGCGATTCCTTGCTGTTCGTCGCGGGCGCGCTCTCGGCGCTGCCGACGAACGATCTCAATGTTCACCTGATGGTACTGCTGATGGTCATCGCAGCCATCGTCGGCGATGCGGTCAACTACACCATTGGCCGACTGTTCGGCGAGAAGCTGTTTAGTAATCCGAACTCGAAGATTTTCCGTCGTAGCTATCTGGATAAAACCCATAGCTTCTATGAACGTCACGGCGGAAAAACCATTATCCTGGCGCGCTTTGTGCCGATAGTCCGAACCTTCGCGCCGTTTGTGGCGGGAATGGGGCATATGTCCTATCGTCATTTTGCAGCCTATAACGTGGTCGGGGCGCTGCTGTGGGTGCTGCTGTTCACCTACGCCGGCTATCTGTTTGGCGATCTGCCGGTGGTGCAGGAGAACCTGAAGCTGCTGATCGTGGCGATCATCGTCCTCTCCGTCCTGCCGGGTGTGATTGAGATCATCCGCCATAAGCGGGCGGCGTCAAAGCAGGCGAAGTAGTTCGCCCTGCGCTGCGCGTGACCGAGCATGATCGTCGCGCGCAGCGGTTTGACCACTTTTTTATCCCATGTTCCGGGATGATATGATTTAATGTGCAACATTCATGGTCTGTAAGAGGCAAAAATGGCATTATGCGCCCCTTACGACAAAACTGGCATCGACCAGGTTCAGGCAGAAAGGTTATCAATGAGCTGGATTGAACGAATTAAAAGCAACATCACTCCCACCCGCAAGGCGAGCATTCCTGAGGGTGTATGGACCAAGTGCGATAGCTGCGGTCAGGTACTCTACCGCGCCGAGCTGGAGCGCAACCTGGAGGTTTGTCCTAAGTGCGATCACCATATGCGCATGTCGGCGCGTAATCGCCTGCATAGCCTGTTGGATGAAGGTTCTCTGGTAGAACTGGGTAGCGAACTTGAGCCAAAAGATGTGCTGAAGTTCCGCGATTCAAAAAAATACAAAGACCGCCTGGCGTCCGCTCAGAAAGAGACGGGCGAGAAAGACGCGCTGGTGGTAATGAAAGGTACGCTCTACGCGATGCCGGTGGTTGCCGCCGCCTTTGAGTTCTCCTTTATGGGGGGCTCGATGGGTTCCGTCGTCGGCGCACGCTTTGTGCGCGCCGTGGAGCAGGCGCTGGAAGACAACTGCCCGCTGATCTGCTTCTCCGCCTCCGGCGGCGCCCGTATGCAGGAAGCGCTGATGTCGCTGATGCAGATGGCGAAAACCTCCGCCGCACTGGCGAAAATGCAGGAGCGCGGGCTGCCGTACATCTCCGTGCTGACCGACCCGACCATGGGCGGCGTATCGGCGAGCTTTGCGATGCTGGGCGATCTGAACATTGCCGAGCCGAAAGCGCTGATCGGCTTTGCCGGTCCTCGCGTAATTGAGCAGACCGTACGCGAGAAGCTGCCGCCGGGATTCCAGCGCAGCGAGTTTCTGATTGAAAAAGGGGCGATCGATATGATCGTTCGCCGCCCGGAAATGCGTCTCAAGCTGGCCAGCATTCTGGCGAAGCTGATGAACCTGCCGGCGCCGGTTGCCGTTTCGGAAGCGCCTCATGAAGGCGTGGTGGTGCCGCCGGCACCGGATCAGGAACCTGAGGCCTGATAAAGCAGAGGGCAGGGCCTGGCGGCGCTGCCCTTTTTTATTCATACGCGTTAACCGTCAATTCTTACGGGCATCATGGAAAAAGATCCTATTCCTCAGGCCACGTCGCCCCTGGCTACGTGGCTTTCTTATCTGGAACATCTGCACAGTAAAACCATCGACCTGGGGCTGGCGCGCGTCAGCGAGGTCGCCGGGCAGATGGATATCGTTAAACCGGCGCCATTTGTTTTTACCGTCGCGGGCACCAATGGCAAAGGCACCACCTGCCGCACGCTGGAAACCGTCCTGATGGCGGCCGGCTATAAAGTGGGGGTCTACAGCTCCCCGCATCTGGTGCGCTACACCGAACGCGTGCGCATTCAGGGAGCGGAACTGCCGGAGGCCGCGCATACGGCCTCGTTTGCTGAAATCGAAGCCGCGCGCGGTGACATCTCGTTGACCTATTTTGAGTACGGCACGCTCTCGGCGCTATGGCTGTTTAAGCAGGCGCAGCTGGATGTGGTGATCCTTGAGGTCGGGCTGGGTGGCCGTCTCGACGCCACCAATATCGTAGATGCCGACGTCGCGGTGGTCACCAGCATCGCCCTCGATCATACCGACTGGCTGGGGCCGGATCGCGAAAGTATCGGCCGGGAAAAAGCGGGTATCTTTCGCGCCGGTAAACCGGCGGTGGTGGGTGAGCCGGATATGCCGCACACCATTGCCGACGTGGCCAGCGAGAAGGGCGCGCTGCTCCAGCGCCGCGGCGTCGACTGGTGCTATGAGGTGGAGGACGAGACTTGGTCCTTCCGCGACGCGGCCGGGGCGTTAAGCCGCCTGCCGTTGCCTCAGGTGCCGTTGCCGAATGCGGCGACGGCCGTGGCGGCGCTGCGCGCCAGCGGGCTTGCCGTGGATGACGCCATCCTCCGCGATGGGATCCGCGACGCGATGCTGCCGGGCCGTTTTCAGATAATCAGCGATGCCCCGCGGGTGATCCTCGATGTAGCGCATAACCCGCACGCGGCGGCCTATCTCGCCGGGCGTCTCAAAACGTTAGCGAAAACGGGACGCGTGCTGGCGGTTATTGGTATGCTGCATGATAAGGACATTGCCGGTACGCTGGCCAATCTGGCCCCGGAAGTCGACGCCTGGTACTGCGCGCCGCTGGAAGGCCCGCGCGGCGCGACGGCGGAGCAGCTGGTGGAACATTTGCGTGGCGGCACAGTCTATACCAGCGTGGCGCAGGCGTGGCATGCGGCCATGGCTGACGCTAAAGTGGAAGATACCGTGCTGGTGTGTGGTTCGTTTCACACCGTAGCGCAGGTTATGGAAGAGATAGACGCGGGGAGAATCGGTGGCGAGTAAGTTTCAGAACCGTTTAGTCGGGACAATCGTGCTGGTGGCGCTGGGGGTGATTATCCTGCCAGGGCTGCTGGACGGGCAGAAAAAGCATTACCAGGATGAGTTTGCCGCGATCCCGCTGGTGCCGAAACCGGGCGATCGCGATGAACCGGATATGTTGCCAGCGGCGACCCAGGCGTTGCCTTCGCAACCGCCGGAAGGGGCGGCGGAAGAGGTGCGGGCGGGCGATGCCGCCGCGCCATCGTTAGATCCATCGCGTATTCCGGTGAACAGCAACAGCTTCGATGACGTTCAGGAGCCGGTGGTGGCCGCGAAACCGCAGCCCAAGCCGCAGCCGAAACCACAGCCGCAGCCGCAACAGCAGGCCGCGACGCCAACGCCGCCGCCGGCTAAGCCACAGCAGCAACAGCCACCGCAGCAGCAGGCGGCCCTGCCGGCGCCGACCGGGAAAGCCTATGTGGTTCAGCTGGGCGCGTTGAAGAACGCCGATAAGGTGAATGAGATTGTGGGTAAACTGCGGGCCTCGGGTTTCAAAGTCTATACGTCGCCTTCGACGCCGGTACAGGGTAAAATTACCCGCATCCTCGTCGGCCCGGATGCGTCAAAAGACAAGCTGAAAGGCCAGCTGGGCGATCTACAGCAGATCTCCGGGCTTAGCGGGGTCGTGATGGGCTTCACCCCAAACTGATTGTTTTTTCCGCCATGCGGAGAGAACGTGGCGGGGAGAAACGCCCCGCAAACCCTGTCTCAGCCGCCCTCAAGAGGCGAAAGGCAGTCTGGCGTTGAATGTTTTTTCAGCGCCATTTTTATTTCTGTAGGGCATGGAAATCCCTACGCAAACGTTTTCTTTTTCTGTTAGAATGCGCCCCGAACTGGACGACAGGGCGTAAATCGTGGGACGTATATGGTCTGGATTGATTACGCCATTATGGCGGTGCTGGGTCTTTCTTGCCTGGTCAGCCTGATCCGCGGCTTTGTTCGCGAAGCTTTATCGTTAGTGACGTGGGGTTGCGCGTTTTATGTCGCCAGCCATTACTACGCTGACCTGTCTGTCTGGTTTACGGGCTTTGAGGATGAACGGGTTCGAAATGGGATTGCTATTGCGGCGCTGTTTATCGTGACGCTCATCGTTGGCGCTATCGTGAACTATGTGATAGGCCAGCTGGTGGAGAAGACCGGTTTGTCAGGAACCGACAGGGTATTGGGGATCTGCTTCGGCGCGCTACGTGGGGTGCTGATCATCGCCGCTATCTTGTTCTTCCTGGACACCTTTACCGGAATGGCGAAGAGCGATGACTGGCATCAGTCGCAGTTTATTCCCTATTTTACCCCCGTCATCAGATGGTTTTTTGAATACCTGCAAAGCTCGTCAAGTTTCTTGCCTAAAGTATAGACTTTGGGTCGTTGCTGAACGAGGAAAAGACGTATGTGCGGTATTGTCGGTATCGCCGGTGTTATGCCGGTTAACCAGTCGATTTATGATGCGCTAACGGTGCTCCAGCACCGTGGACAGGATGCCGCTGGCATCATCACCATTGATGCCAACAACTGCTTCCGGTTGCGTAAGGCTAACGGGCTGGTAAGCGACGTATTCGAAGCCCGCCACATGCAGCGTATGCAGGGCAATATGGGTATTGGCCACGTGCGTTATCCTACGGCGGGCAGCTCCAGCGCCTCCGAGGCGCAGCCGTTTTACGTTAACTCGCCGTATGGCATCACATTGGCGCATAACGGCAACCTGACCAATGCGCACGAGCTGCGTAAAAAGCTGTTTGAAGAAAAACGCCGCCATATCAATACCACCTCTGATTCCGAAATCCTCCTCAATATTTTCGCCAGTGAGCTGGATAACTTCCGTCACTACCCGCTGGAAGCGGACAACATCTTCGCTGCGATTGCGGCGACCAACCGCCTGATCCGCGGCGCGTACGCGTGCGTCGCGATGATCATCGGTCATGGCATGGTGGCCTTCCGCGACCCTAACGGCATTCGTCCGCTGGTGCTGGGTAAACGTGACGTTGGCGACGGTCGCACTGAGTATATGGTGGCCTCGGAAAGCGTGGCGCTTGATACGCTTGGTTTTGAATTCCTGCGCGATGTCGCGCCGGGCGAAGCGGTCTATATTACTGAGAAAGGCCAGCTGTATACCCGTCAGTGTGCCGATAATCCGGTCAGCAACCCATGCTTGTTCGAGTACGTCTATTTTGCCCGTCCGGACTCGTTTATTGACAAAATTTCCGTCTACAGCGCCCGCGTCAACATGGGGACTAAGCTGGGCGAAAAGATTGCCCGCGAGTGGGAAGATCTGGATATTGACGTCGTTATCCCGATCCCGGAGACCTCCTGCGACATCGCGCTGGAAATCGCCCGCATTCTCGACAAACCTTATCGTCAGGGCTTTGTGAAGAACCGCTACGTCGGCCGGACGTTTATCATGCCCGGTCAGCAGCTGCGTCGTAAATCTGTTCGTCGTAAGCTCAACGCCAACCGTGCGGAATTCCGCGATAAGAACGTGCTGCTGGTCGATGATTCCATTGTACGCGGCACCACCTCGGAGCAGATCATTGAGATGGCGCGCGAAGCGGGGGCGAAAAAAGTGTATCTGGCCTCCGCTGCGCCGGAAATTCGTTTCCCGAACGTGTACGGTATCGATATGCCGACCGCCAACGAACTGATCGCCCATGGCCGCGAAGTGGATGAGATCCGCCAGATCATCGGCGCCGATGGCCTGATTTTCCAGGATCTCAACGATCTGATCGACGCGGTGCGCGCGGAGAACCCGGATATTCAGCAGTTTGAATGCTCGGTGTTCAACGGCGTATATGTGACCCGGGATGTCGACCAGCAGTACCTCGACTATCTTGACTCCCTGCGTAACGATGATGCCAAAGCGGTCCAGCTGCAGAACGAAGTCGAAAACCTCGAGATGCACAACGAGGGTTAACCCGTTCGCGCGTCGCGGCCCGCCGCTCCTGAGGGACGGCGGGCTTTTTTTCGCCCCTCAACTGCGCATCAATAGTTGCGCCACAGGCTATAATCCGGCAAAGTCTGCGGCACACGCGCAAGGGGTAACAGAACGTGAAACGACTGATTATTGGCATTTCTGGCGCCAGCGGCGCTATCTATGGCGTGCGGATGCTGCAGGTGTTGCGGGATGTGCCGGAGATTGAGACCCATCTGATCCTCAGCCAGGCGGCACGGCAAACGCTGGCCCTCGAGACCGACTTCAGCGTGCGCGACGTGCAGGCGCTGGCCGATGTGGTGCATGACGCCCGCGATATCGCCGCCAGTATCTCTTCCGGTTCGTTTAAAACCGCCGGGATGGTGATTTTACCCTGCTCAATGAAAACACTCTCGGGTATTGTCCATAGCTATACGGATGGCCTATTGACGCGGGCGGCCGATGTTGTGCTGAAGGAGCGTCGTCCGCTGGTGCTCTGCGTGCGGGAGACCCCGTTCCATCTCGGCCATCTGCGACTGCTGGTTCAGGCCGCGGAGCTCGGGGCGGTGATAATGCCGCCGGTGCCGGCCTTTTATCATCGGCCGCAAAGCCTGGATGATGTCATCAACCAAACCGTCAACCGGGTGCTCGATCAGTTCGATATTAGCCTGTCTCAAGACTTGTTTACTCGCTGGCAGGGGGCACAGGACTGCACTAAATAAGTGCAGTCAATGTACGCTTGCGCCGCAGTGGTGCAAATTTGTCGTCCCGATCAAATCCTCGACATTTATTTCGTCTTTTTGCGCTGAGGCACTGCGGTTTCGCCAGTAATGCTGGTATCTTCCCTTCCAAGACAATCCTGCAACTTTATTTTAACAAATTTAACCCTGTTCCCGGCACGCATCGGGAAGATGGCACAAAAACTGCAGGATTGATCGGCAATCACCATAACAAGCAACGCACCACATCACGACACGACACTTAAGGGTACTGTATGAAGAAGACGATTCTGGCTCTCTCTTTACTCGTGGGAATGAGCAGCACAGCCAGCGTGTTTGCTGCTCTGCCGCAGAGCATTCGCATTGGCACTGACGCGACCTATGCGCCATTTTCGTCGAAAGACGCAAAAGGGGACTTTGTTGGTTTTGATATCGATTTAGGCAATGAGCTGTGCTCCCGAATTAAGGTGAAATGTACCTGGGTCGGCAGTGATTTTGACTCCCTGATCCCCTCCCTCAAGGCGAAGAAAATTGACGCCATCATCTCTTCGCTCTCCATTACCGAGAAGCGTCAGCAAGAGATCGCTTTCTCTGACAAGCTTTATGCCGCTGACTCGCGTCTGATCGCCGCCAAAGGGTCGCCGATCCAGCCGACGCTGGAGGCGCTGAAAGGCAAGCACGTCGGGGTGCTGCAAGGTTCTACTCAGGAAGCCTATGCCAATGACCGCTGGCGCAGCCAGGGCGTTGACGTGGTGGCCTACCAGAACCAGGATCTGATTTATTCAGACCTCGCTGCTGGCCGTCTGGATGCGGCGCTGCAGGATGAAGTCGCCGCCAGCGAAGGCTTCCTGAAACAGCCTGCCGGGAAAGATTTCGCCTTCGCCGGCCCGTCGGTGAAAGATAAAAAGTACTTTGGCGATGGTACCGGTATCGGTCTGCGTAAGGACGACGTCGAACTGAAAGCCGCGTTTGATAAAGCGCTGGGCGAGATACGTAAAGACGGCACCTACGACAAAATGGCGAAGAAATACTTCGATTTTAACGTGTACGGCGACTAAGACTGCTGCAGGCCCGCACGATAGTGTGGGCCTGACGCCATACTCGTGATCCTGCCCCAGAACGGTGCAACAAAAAACGCTGTGGATCATTTCAGTGCAAAAGCAGCCAGTTTTTTGGCTAAAAAATGCATAGTTAAGCGTTTCTGATGCAAAAAATCGGCCTTTCTGGTGCATAAATCTTTGCCCTCAAGGGGCGAATAATGGCACGATAACTGGCGTAAATAGTTCTAATAAACCCGTTAGAATGACAGTCTGTCGAGGATAGTTATGAAAAAACTGGCGTTGTCTCTCTCTTTAGCGCTGGCCCTTTCCAGCGTTTCCACAGTCTTTGCCGCCATTCCGCAAAAAATTCGTATTGGCACCGATCCGACTTATGCCCCCTTCGAATCGAAGAATGCGCAGGGGGAATTGGTGGGTTTTGATATCGATCTGGCAAAAGAGCTGTGTAAGCGTATTAATACCCAATGTACCTTTGTTGAAAACCCGCTGGATGCACTGATCCCCTCCTTAAAAGCGAAGAAAATCGACGCGATTATGTCTTCGCTGTCGATTACCGAAAAGCGCCAGCAGGAAATTGCCTTCACTGACAAGCTGTACGCGGCAGATTCGCGTCTGGTGGTGAAAAAAGGCAGCCCGGTAACGCCGGATCTCGCCACCCTGAAGGGTAAGCGCGTGGGTGTGCTGCAGGGGACGACTCAGGAAACCTATGGCAATGAGCACTGGGCGCCGAAAGGTATCGAAATTGTCTCCTATCAGGGGCAGGACAATATCTATTCCGACCTGACCGCCGGCCGTATCGACGCCGCGTTCCAGGATGAGGTCGCGGCCAGTGAAGGGTTCCTGAAACAGCCTATCGGTAAAGATTACCAGTTTGGCGGACCATCGATTAAAGACGAGAAGCTGTTCGGCGTCGGTACCGGTATGGGGCTGCGTAAGGAAGACAACGAACTGCGTGAAGCGCTGAATAAGGCGTTTGCAGAGATGCGTAAGGACGGCACCTACGACAAACTGGCGAAAAAATACTTCGATTTTAACGTATACGGCGAATAATTCTCACGCCTCGCCATTGCGTGCGTTTCGCGCGCAATGGTGAATGACAGACAGGGTAGGCAGCATGCTGTATGGGTTTTCACAGGTTATTTTGCAGGGTGCGCTCGTCACCCTGGAGCTTGCGCTCAGCTCGGTCGTTCTCGCCGTCCTGATAGGGCTGGCGGGCGCTGGCGCAAAGTTATCGAGCAACCGTCCTCTGGCGCTGGTATTTGAAGGCTATACCACACTGATTCGCGGCGTGCCCGATCTGGTGCTGATGCTGCTGATTTTCTATGGCCTGCAGATTGCGCTGAACAGCGTCACCGATGCGCTGGGCATGGCGCAGTTTGATATCGATCCGATGATCGCCGGGATTATTACCCTCGGCTTTATCTATGGCGCCTATTTTACGGAAACTTTCCGCGGCGCCTACCTTGCGGTGCCGAAGGGGCATATCGAAGCGGCTACCGCCTTTGGCTTTAGCGGCGGGCAGACGTTCCGGCGTATTCTGTTCCCGGCGATGATGCGCTACGCGCTGCCGGGGATCGGCAACAACTGGCAGGTTATTCTCAAGGCAACGGCGCTGGTCTCGCTGCTGGGGCTGGAGGATGTGGTCAAAGCCACGCAGCTGGCCGGGAAAAGCACCTGGCAGCCGTTCTATTTCGCCATCGTCTGCGGCCTGATTTATCTGGTGTTTACCACCCTTTCTAATGGCGTACTGCTGCTGCTCGAACGCCGCTATACCGTTGGCGTGAAGAGGGCTGACCTGTGATTGAAATTATTCAGGAGTACTGGAAATCACTGCTGTGGACCGACGGCTATCGCTTTACCGGCGTGGCGATTACCTTATGGTTGCTGATCTCTTCGGTGGTGATGGGCGGCATTCTGGCGGTGTTTCTGGCCATTGGCCGCGTCTCGAGCAATAAATTTATCCAGTTCCCCATCTGGTTGTTCACTTACATCTTTCGCGGCACGCCGCTGTATGTACAACTGCTGGTTTTTTACTCCGGCATGTATACCCTGGAAATCGTCAAAGGCACGGAGCTGCTGAACGCTTTTTTCCGCAGCGGGCTAAACTGCACGGTGCTGGCGTTAACCCTGAATACCTGCGCCTATACCACTGAAATTTTCGCCGGGGCGATCCGCTCAGTACCCGCCGGAGAAATTGAAGCGGCACGGGCCTACGGCTTCTCGTCCGTCAAACTGTACCGCTGCATTATTCTGCCTTCCGCGCTGCGCATTGCGCTACCGGCCTACAGTAACGAAGTGATCCTGATGCTGCACTCCACCGCGCTGGCGTTTACCGCTACGGTGCCGGATCTGCTGAAAATCGCTCGCGATATTAACTCCGCGACCTATCAGCCGTTCACCGCCTTTGGCATCGCCGCGGTGCTCTATTTAATTATCTCGTATGTGCTGATTAGCTTGTTCCGTAAAGCGGAAAAGCGCTGGTTGCAGCATATCAAACCTTCTTCGACGCATTGAGAACGCCATGTCCGACAATAAATTAAACGTTATCGATCTGCACAAACGCTATGGGGAACACGAGGTGCTGAAGGGCGTCTCCCTGCAGGCGAAAGCCGGGGATGTTATCAGTATCATCGGTTCATCGGGTTCCGGAAAAAGTACCTTTTTGCGCTGCATTAACTTCCTTGAAAAACCGAGCGAAGGCACGATCGTCGTCAGTGGCCAGAATATTGGCCTGGTGCGGGATAAGGACGGCCAGCTGAAGGTGGCTGATAAGAACCAGCTGCGCCTGCTGCGCACCCGCCTGACCATGGTGTTCCAGCATTTCAATCTGTGGAGCCATATGACGGTGCTGGAGAACGTCATGGAGGCGCCGATTCAGGTGCTGGGCTTAAGCAAACAGGAAGCGCGCGATCGCGCGGTAAAATACCTGGCCAAGGTCGGGATTGACGAACGTCAGCAGGCGAAATACCCGGTGCATCTCTCCGGCGGCCAGCAGCAGCGTGTCTCGATTGCCCGCGCGCTGGCGATGGAGCCGGAAGTGCTGCTGTTTGATGAGCCAACGTCCGCTCTGGATCCGGAACTGGTGGGCGAAGTGTTGCGTATCATGCAGCAGCTGGCGGAAGAGGGAAAAACCATGGTGGTGGTGACCCACGAAATGGGCTTTGCCCGCCACGTCTCTTCGCATGTTATTTTCCTGCATCAGGGCAAAATTGAAGAAGAAGGGCATCCGGACGCGCTGTTTGGCGCGCCGAAAAGCCCGCGCCTGCAGCAGTTTCTGAAAGGGTCGCTGAAATAACCGGCTCACCCGGCGTCTGTAGGCGTCGGGTGAGCTTCCCGCTCCAGCCGATAGATCCAGTCATCGTAATCGATGCCGTTCAGATGATAGGCTTTCTCCAGCACCTGGGTGCGCACAAAGCCTTGCTTCTCCAGCAGGCGCGATGAGCCATGATTTTCACTCAGCACCCAGGCATTGATGGCCTGCACCCCCAGCGTGCTGAAACCATAATCGCAGATCGCGCGCAGCGCTTCGCTGGCATAGCCTCTTCCCTGAGCCTGCGGTAACAGGGCGTAGCCTACGTCAGCCTCGTGCGGATTTTTCGGACTGATGCGTAGCCCAATATCGCCCAGCGCGTCGCCGCGTTTATCACGTAAAACAAACACCCCGGGATCGGCACAGCGGCTGGCAAACACGCTGCGTAGCGCCGTCTCGCTTAACACTTCCCCCATAAAACGCATCACCAGCGGATCCTGGCGCAGGCGCAGAAAAAAGGGCCAGTCATCGGTAACAAAGCGGGTAAGTGAAAGGCGTGGTGTGGTGATGGTTGTCATAAAGCAGTCAATACGCAGAAAGAAAAGCCTACCTTAGCACTTTGCTTTGCCAGGTAACACCGGCGAACCGGCCGGCTGGCGGTGAATTCAGGCGATTAAGGGCGCTGGTTGTCCTGAATATGGCGATGCTGCAGCGCCAGGGGGAGGCCATCCAGGCGTGGAGCATGAGCCAGCAGAATGGAATCAGGGGAGCCAATGCTCCCCTGTGTCAGCCATTAACTCAGCACATCCTTTAGCGCTTCGTCCAGATCGTACCAGCGGAAGGCGAATCCAGCGGCTTCCAGACGCTTAGGCAGCGCGCGCTGGCCACCGAGCACCAGGACGGCAGACTCACCCATCAGCAGGCGAATAGCAGCGGCAGGAACGCGGAAAATGGCTGGTCGATTGAGCGCATGACCCAAGGCGTGGGCGAACTGTTCGTTATGCACCGGGTAGGGAGAAACCATATTGAACGGACCGCGTAGATCGTTATCCAGCAGCCACAGAATGCCGTTAACCATATCGTCGATATGGATCCAGGCCAGATACTGTCTGCCGCTGCCGATAGGCCCACCGAGGCCGAGCTTAAAGGCGGGCGTCATTTTGCCGAGAATACCGCCCCGCGGGGCCAGTACCACGCCGGTGCGCAGCAGGCAGACGCGGGTACGTTCGCTTTGCGCTTCGCAGGCAATTTGCTCCCAGCGGGCGCAAAGCTTATGGGTAAACTCATTGTGCGGTGGTTCTTCTTCGGTCACCACCACCTCGCCGAGATCGCCATAGTAGCCGGTGGCAGACCCGCTGATCAGCACGGAGGGAGGCGTGTCGCTGGCGTGGATCAGGCCCACCAACCGCTGAGTGAGATCCCAGCGGCTATGGCACAAGCGTTGTTTTTGCTCAGCCGTCCAGCGTTTATCAGCAATGGGCTCACCTGCCAGATTAATCACGGCATCCATATCATTGAGGTGGTGATGGCCTTCGAAATCGCGCCACAGCGTGACGCGCGGATCGAGGCGGGCGCGGGCGCTATCCGGGTGCCGCGTGGAAACCGTGACGCTATGCCCCAGCTCCAGCAACCGGGGTATCAGATGTCGGCCAATCAGGCCGGTGCCACCCGTAAGCAGGATCTTCATACCACCTCCCTGACATCGTTATCGCCGCCAGCTCATGGTCATCGACACCGAGTCGGCATAGCGTAGCGCATGAAGTTTATCGATCTCCACTTCAGCATATGTGACCCAGTGATGTTCGCATGCGATATTCAGCACATCCTGAGTTAATTTTTCCAGCAACGAGAAACGGCCATTCTCAAGATGGCTGATGATGCGCTTGGTAATGGTGCGGTAGTTCAGCGCATCATTGATGTCTTCGCTATCGCGCGCCTTATCGGCGGGATAGTGAATCGCCACATTCACCACCACGTCCTGGCGGTTGGCGATCTCTTCCTCTTTAATTCCAATAAAAGTACGCAGGCGCAGGTTCTTAATACGAATAATGGCGTCTGGTTGAGACATTGCAGGCTTCCTCCGTGTTGTAAGTTCTGCAATCATACAACAAAGCGCGACGGGCGAGCAGGGGGTTAATAAGGCTGAATTTTTAGCATCGCTTCAATGGTCGCCGGTCGCTGCTTAATGCGCTCATACCAGTTATGCACCGCCGGATAGTTCGCCAGATCGATACGCTGTCGGACATGGTTGTTGACCCAGGGCCAGGCGGCAATATCGGCGATGCTGTAATGGTCGCCGCCAAGCCACGGACTGGCTTCGAGGCGGTGGTTGAGAACCCCGTACAGTCGCTGGGTTTCCACCTGAAAACGTTCAATGGCATAGGGCACCGTTTGCGGCGCCGAGTGGGCAAAATGCTGATTTTGTCCCAGCATCGGCCCAAGACCGCCGACCTGCCAGAATAGCCATTGCAGAGTAATATAGCGCTCCCGCAGCTCACCGCTCAGCAGCTTGCCGCTTTTCTCCGCCAGATAGAGCAGGATGGCGCCGGACTCGAAGACGCTCAACGGCGCCCCGCCATCGACAGGCATATGGTCGACAATCGCCGGGATTTTGTTATTCGGCGAAATCGCCAGAAACTGTGGATGAAACTGTTCCCCTTTGCCGATATCGACCCGAATTAGCCGATAGGCCAGCTGCGCCTCTTCGAGAAACAGGGTGATTTTGTGGCCGTTTGGGGTGGGTGCATAGTAGAGATCGATCATAATATTTCCCGCCGTCGTGGGTCGCAAACTGTTCGAGTATAGGTGAAGCTGCGCAACCCGGGTGGAAATCCGCGAGCGGCGCATCGGTCTGGAGGCAGCCACGTGATGCTGACGCGCGGACGAGCAGTGACATCCCCGGCAAGCCAGGCTATGTTGGCTTATTGTCCTGTCTACCATCCTTGAGGAAGCCATGAGCCAGCCTGTGATTACCCTGTGGTCCGATGCCGATTTTTTCTCACCGTATGTGATGTCTGTCTATGTCGCCCTGCAGGAAAAGAGCCTGCCTTTTAGCCTTAAAACCGTCGACCTGAACCGCGGCGAACATCTGCAGGCCGGCTGGACGGGCTATACCGCCACCCGTCGCGTACCGCTGCTGGAGGTTGATGATTTCGCGCTGAGCGAGTCCTCGGCGATTACCGAGTATCTGGATGAGCGTTTCGCCCCGCCGGAGTGGGAGCGTATATACCCGCATGATCTGCAAAAACGCGCCCGCGCCCGGCAGATCCAGGCCTGGCTGCGCAGCGATCTGGTGCCGATTCGTGAAGAGCGATCGACCGCCGTGGTGTTTGGCGGGGTGAAAATGCCGGCCCTCAGCGAGGCAGGCAAGCAATCTGCGGAAAAACTGTTTACCACCGCCGCCATGCTACTGGCCCACGGCGGGCAAAATTTATTTGGCGAATGGTCCATTGCCGACGCCGACCTGGCGCTGATGCTCAATCGTCTGGTTCTCAATGGCGATGAGGTGCCGGAGACGCTGGCCGATTATGCGACTTTTCAGTGGCAACGGGCCTCAATCCAGCGTTACGCCGCGCTTTCCGCCAAACGCGCAGGCTGATCGCCCGCCGCGCTTCCGCTATCATAGTGGCATTGTAACCAGTGGAGATGGAATCTATGAAACTGATGTTTGCCTCCGATATTCACGGTTCGCTGCCCGCTACGGAACGCGTGCTTGAACGATTCACGCAAAGCGGCGCCAGGTGGCTTATTATTCTCGGCGATGTGCTCAATCACGGGCCACGCAATGCGCTGCCGGAAGGGTATGCGCCGGCGGAGGTGGCCGAGCGGCTTAACAGCGTGGCGGAGCGCATTATTGCCGTTCGCGGCAATTGCGACAGCGAAGTGGATCAGATGCTACTTCGTTTTCCCATGACCGCGCCCTGGCAACAGGTGCTCAGCGAACGCTACCGCCTGTTTCTGACCCATGGCCATCTTTATAGCCCGGAAAATTTGCCGCCGCTGGACGCTGGCGATGTTCTGGCTTACGGCCATACTCATATTCCGGTTGCGGAAAAACGCGGTGCGATCTACCTGTTTAATCCTGGCTCAGTGAGTATCCCGAAAGGGGGATATTCCGCCAGCTATGGGCTGCTGGATCAGGGCCGTCTGCAGGTTTTAGCACTCAATGATAATCAGGTTATTGCAGAGGTCGCAATTTACCCGTAATTTAGCCCTCAATCATAAAGACGCGCCGCGAGAGCGCTTTCAAAGTAAGGTTTCCTGATGGCGGAACAGAATCATTTGGCAAGCACAGAATGGGTCGATATTGTTAATGAAAACAATGAGGTGATAGCACAATCCAGCCGCGAGCAGATGCGCGCGCAGTGCCTGCGTCACCGGGCGACCTATATCGTCGTTCACGACGGAATGGGAAAAATTCTGGTGCAGCGACGCACCGAGACAAAAGACTTTCATCCGGGCATGCTGGATGCGACCGCCGGCGGCGTCGTTCAGGCCGATGAGCAACTGCTGGAGTCTGCCCGTCGCGAGGCCGAAGAAGAGTTAGGCATCGCGGGAGTACCGTTTGCCGATCACGGTCAGTTTTATTACGAAGATAAGTTCTGTCGCGTCTGGGGAAGCCTGTTCAGCTGCGTCTCGCATGGGCCATTTGCGCTGCAGGAAGAAGAGGTCAGCGAGGTGTGTTGGTTAACCCCGGAAGAGATCACCGCCCGCTGCGATGAATTCACGCCGGACTCGCTGAAAGCGCTGGCGCTGTGGATGACCCGTAACGCGGGTAATGAGTATGATGACGCGGAAGAGGGCGAGTAATACCGCAATCGCGCAGCAGCAACAGCTGCTCGCCTCCTGACGAAAAAAGGCAGCCATCTGGCTGCCTTTTGCTTTTATCTCAGCGGGGAATTACTTCTGCTGCTGAGCTGACTGGATCGCGGTCAGAGCGATGGTATAGACGATATCGTCAACCAGGGCGCCACGAGACAGGTCGTTGACCGGCTTGCGCATACCCTGCAGCATCGGCCCGATGGAGATCAGGTCGGCAGAGCGCTGTACCGCTTTGTACGTGGTGTTACCGGTGTTCAGATCCGGGAAGATGAAAACGGTCGCGCGGCCAGCAACCGGCGAATTCGGCGCTTTGGATTTCGCCACGTCAGCCATGACGGCGGCGTCGTACTGCAGCGGGCCATCGATCATCAGGTCAGGACGTTTCTCCTGCGCCAGACGGGTCGCTTCGCGGACTTTCTCGACATCGCTACCCGCGCCGGAGGTACCGGTGGAGTAGGAGAGCATCGCTACGCGCGGTTCGATACCGAAAGCAATGGCGGAGTCAGCGGACTGAATAGCGATTTCCGCCAGCTGTTCTGCCGTCGGATCCGGGTTGATCGCGCAGTCGCCGTAGACATAAACCTGTTCCGGCAGCAGCATGAAGAATACGGAAGAGACCAGCGAGCTGCCCGGTGCGGTTTTGATCAGCTGCAGCGGCGGACGAATGGTGTTGGCGGTGGTGTGAACCGCGCCGGACACCAGGCCGTCGACTTCGTCTTGTTCCAGCATCAGGGTGCCGAGAACCACGTTGTCTTCCAGCTGCTCGCGAGCGACGGCTTCGGTCATGCCCTTGCTCTTACGCAGTTCGACCAGGCGAGCCACGTAGCTTTCGCGAACCACTTCCGGGTCGACGATTTCGATACCCGCGCCCAGCTCAACGCCCTGCGCTGCGGCAACGCGGTTGATCTCATCCGGGTTACCCAGCAGCACACAGGTGGCGATGCCACGTTCCGCACAGATAGCGGCGGCTTTCACGGTACGCGGTTCGTCGCCTTCCGGCAGGACAACGCGTTTGCCGGCTTTGCGCGCCAGCTCGGTCAGCTGGTAGCGGAAGGCTGGCGGGGAGAGACGGCGGCTGCGCTCGGAGGTCGCGGTCAGCGATTCGATCCAGTCGGCGTTGATGTAGTTGGCCACGTATTCCTGAACTTTCTCGATGCGCTCGTGATCGTCAACCGGTACTTCGAGGTTGAAGCTCTGCAGGCTCAGGGAGGTCTGCCAGGTATTGGTATTGACCATAAACACCGGCAGGCCGGTGGCGAAGGCACGTTCGCACAGCTTGCTGATGCGCGCGTCCATTTCATAGCCGCCGGTCAGCAGGATGGCGCCGATTTCCACGCCGTTCATCGCGGCCAGGCAGGCAGCGACCAGCACGTCAGGACGATCTGCCGAGGTGACCAGCAGCGAGCCTGCACGGAAGTGCTCCAGCATGTGTGGGATGCTGCGCGCGCAGAAGGTCACGGATTTCACGCGGCGGGTGTTGATATCGCCTTCGTTGATGATGGTGGCATTCTGGTGATGCGCCATGTCGATCGCGCGGGTGGCGATCAGATCGAAGCTCCACGGCACCGCGCCCAGTACTGGCAGGGAGCTGCCTTTCTGCAGCTGAGCCGGGTCGATCTTCACGACTTTCGCTTTCGACGAGTCGTCGAAGATTTCGGACAGGTCAGGACGGGTACGGCCCTGCTCGTCGACCGGTGCATTCAGTTTGTTGACGATAACGCCGGTAATGCTGGTGTTTTTCGCGCCGCCAAAGCTGTTGCGGGTCAGTTCAATACGCTCGTTCAGCTGCTCTGGCGTATCGGTGCCCTGCGACATCACGAAGACGATTTCCGCGTTCAGCGTTTTGGCGATTTCAAAGTTCAGCGCCTGCGCGAACTGATGCTTACGGGTCGGCACCAGGCCTTCCACCAGTACTACTTCCGCATCCTGAGTGTTCGCGTGGTAGTTGGCGATGATCTCTTCCATCAGCACATCTTTCTGATTGCTGGAGAGCAGAGATTCAACGTGGTTCATCTTCAGCGGTTCAGCGGCGGTGGTCGTGGAGGAGCTGGCGCGAACGATGGTGGTGGTCTGGTCTGGCGCATCGCCACCGGAGCGCGGTTGGGCGATTGGTTTAAAGACGCTCAGACGAACGCCTTTGCGTTCCATAGCACGGATCACACCGAGGCTGACGCTGGTCAGGCCTACGCTGGTACCGGTAGGAATTAACATGATAGTACGGGACACGGTATATCCTCTTTCGTTACCGCCAGTATCAGGCGGGATACAAAACAGCACCACCAGCTACCCGTCATACTTCAAGTTGCATGCGCGTTGGCTCTACTTGCTCACCCCGGTGGCGTACGCCACCGGGGATTTGCTGCGTCGCCGCCTTCCTGCAGCTCGAATTATTGAAGGTTATGGCTGGCGGTGTGGAATTAAGCGGTCAGACGGCTGGCGTCTTGCGCGATGACCAGTTCTTCGTTGGTCGGGATAACCACGGCAGGACGGGTGCCTTCTTTGTTGATGAAGCCAGACTTGCCGAAACGGGCAGCCAGGTTACGTTCGTGGTCAACTTCGAAGCCCAGGACGCCCAGTTTGCCCAGCGACAGTTCACGCACCATCGCGGCGTTTTCACCGATACCGCCGGTGAAGATAACGGCGTCGAGACGACCGTCCATCAGCGCGGTGTAGGAGCCGATGTATTTCGCCAGGCGGTGGCAGTAGACATCCATCGCGCGTTTAGCGTCGGCTTTTTCCTGGTAGTTGTCTTCCACGTAGCGGCAGTCGCTGGTGACTTCGGTCAGACCCAGCAGGCCGGACTCTTTGGTCAGCATTTTGTTGATCGCGTCAACGCTCATGCCCAGGGTGTCGTGCAGATGGAAGATGATTGCCGGGTCGATGTCGCCGGAGCGGGTACCCATCACCAGACCTTCCAGCGGCGTCAGCCCCATAGAGGTATCAACGCATTTACCGTTACGGATAGCGGAAACAGAACCACCGTTGCCGAGGTGGCAGGTGATGATGTTCAGCTCTTCCACCGGCTTGTTCAGGATCTTAGCGGCTTCCTGAGTCACATAGAAGTGGCTGGTGCCGTGCGCGCCGTAACGACGAACGCCATGCTCTTTGTACAGGCTGTACGGCAGGGCGTAGAGATAGGATTCTTCCGGCATGGTCTGGTGGAACGCCGTATCGAATACGGCCACGTTTTTGTCTTTCAGATGCGGGAAGGATTTCAGCGCTTCAGCGATGCCGATCAGGTGCGCCGGGTTGTGCAGCGGTGCGAAAGACGCTGCGTCTTTAATACCCTGAATCACAGACTCGTCGATCACCACGGAGCTGGTGTATTTTTCACCGCCGTGTACGATACGGTGGCCGATTGCGGTCAGCTGAGCAGACAGTTCTGGTTTTTGTGCCAGAATAGTGTTAACGATAAAGTTCAGTGCTTCACTGTGCGCGGCACCGGCGCCTAATTCAGCTTCTTGTTTGCCGCCGTCAATTTTCCATTTGATACGGGCTTCCGGCAGGTGGAAGCATTCCGCTAAACCGGACAGATATTCGTCGCCGTTAACGGCATCAAGGATAGCAAATTTCAGAGAGGAGCTACCGCAGTTCAGAACCAGTACTAACTTACTCGACATGGAAGTACCTTTTTATGATACGTGGCTAAAAAAACGTCAGTGTGTCATTAGCGTAGCGCAGGATGACCTCGACATTTATGATTAACATCATGCCTTGTTCTGTTTTCGGGCACGATGAGAGAAGTACATTTGATTTTATGCCATTTTGCATAATTTTCAGCCAATGGCAGAATATGCGATAATTTGACTAGCCTGGCAAAAGAGTCTATCCGCCCTTTCAGGCGGGCACAGGATACCTGATTGCGGCATCCTTTGCCAAAATCTTTTGAACGATGTCATGCATAGTTGGTGTTTTGCACGAATTTTTTAAGTTTTATATGTAAAGTTGAGGTAAAGCCATGTCGACCCCTGAGAAACGCCCCGTTAGCTTCTTTAGCTTGTTCAACCGCGGGCAGCATTACGCAAAGACCTGGCCTCTCGACAAGCGCCTCGCGCCGGTGTTTATCGAAAACCGCATTATTCGTGCCACCCGCTATGCTATCCGTATCATGCCGCCGATCGCCATTTTTACGCTGTGCTGGCAGATAGCCCTGGGCGGCCAGCTGGGTCCCGCTGTCGCCACCGCGCTGTTTGCCCTGAGCCTGCCGATGCAGGGATTATGGTGGTTGGGTAAGCGTTCGGTGACGCCGCTGCCGCCCTCCATTCTTAACTGGTTTTACGAAGTGCGCGGCAAACTGCAGGAGGCGGGGCAGGCGCTGGCGCCGGTCGAAGGCAAGCCCGATTATCAGGCGCTGGCTGACACGCTTAAGCGCGCCTTCAAACAACTGGATAAAACTTTCCTTGATGATTTGTAATTCACTACGGAAAACGCATATAAAAGAAGGCGCATGATTTATGCGCCTTCTTTATTTCACGCCCTACCGTGCTACAGGAGTCACAACATGGAAATGACCAATGCGCAGCGTCTGATTTTATCCAATCAGTACAAAATGATGACGATGCTCGACCCGGACAATGCGGAACGCTACCGTCGTCTGCAGACCATCATTGAGCGTGGGTATGGGCTGCAGATGCGCGAACTGGACCGCGAGTTTGGCCAGCTGACGGAAGAAACCTGCCGTACCGTTATCGATATCATGGAGATGTACCACGCGCTACATGTCTCCTGGACCAACCTGAAAGACGCGGCGGGTATCGACGAGCGTCGGGTTACCTTCCTCGGATTTGATGCCGCCACCGAAGCGCGTTTTCTCGGCTATGTACGCTTTATGGTCAATATTGAAGGCCGCTACAGCCATTTTGACGCCGGCACTCATGGCTTTAACTCGCAGACCCCGATGTGGGAGAAATATCAGCGGATGCTGAGCGTCTGGCACGCCTGTCCGCGCCAGTATCACCTGAGCAGTAATGAAATTAACCAAATTATCAATGCCTGAGGGAGGTGCCCGTGCAGTGTAAAGGTTTCCTGTTCGATTTAGACGGGACGCTGGTGGATTCCTTGCCGGTGGTGGAGCGTTCATGGTGTAAGTGGGGCGATCGTTTCGCCATTGACCATGATGAAATTCTCAGTTTTATTCACGGCAAGCAGGCCATTACCTCTATTCGCCATTTTATGCCGGGTCGTAGCGAGGAGGATATCCAGGCCGAATTCCGCTTCCTCGAGCAGATTGAAGCCACTGATATCGAGGGCATTGTCGCTCTGCCGGGGGCGTTAACCCTGCTGAGTACCCTCAATGAGGCTGGGATCCCATGGGCGATTGTCACTTCCGGGTCGGTGCCGGTTGCCCACGCGCGTCATCGCGCGGCAGGCCTGCCGATGCCGGAGGTCTTCATCACCGCTGAGCAGGTAAAACACGGAAAACCGGCGCCGGACGCCTATCTGCTGGGCGCCGAGCGGCTGGGACTACCGGCCGATCAGTGCGCGGTGGTAGAAGATGCGCCGGCGGGGTTGCTCTCCGGCCTGGCGGCGGGGTGTCGCACCATCGCGGTCAACGTGCCTGCCGATGCCCCTCGACTGGATGAAGCCGACCTCGTGCTGAGTAGCCTGGACGATCTGGTGATCGAACGCCAGGCGGACGGCTATGTTAATGTGCGTCTTAAAGCGTAAACGTATGATTTCGCCCCGCGTTGCCGGGGCTTTTTTATGCCACTATGTCGACTCCCACTTGTGACAAGGAAACGTTGTGAACGGTGAATTGATTTGGGTTTTATCCCTTCTGGCTATCGCGGTTGTGCTGTTTGCTACCGGCAAGGTGCGCATGGATGCTATCGCCCTGATGGTCATTGTCGCCTTCGTCCTCAGCGGCACGCTGACGCTGAATGAAGCCTTTTCCGGGTTCAGCGATCCTAACGTGATCCTGATTGCCGCCCTGTTTATTATCGGTGATGGCCTGGTGCGTACCGGGGTGGCCACCAAGATGGGGGCGTGGCTGGTGAGTGTGGCGGGCAACAGCGAAACCAAGATGCTGGTTTACCTGATGCTCACCGTCGCCGGGCTGGGTGCGTTTATGAGTTCAACCGGGGTGGTCGCCATTTTCATTCCGGTAGTGCTCAGCGTGTCGGCGCGGATGAATACCTCTCCCTCGCGGCTGATGATGCCGCTGAGCTTTGCCGGACTTATCAGCGGGATGATGACTCTGGTCGCAACGCCCCCCAACCTGGTCGTCAACAGTGAACTGCTGCGCGAAGGGCTGCACGGCTTCAGTTTTTTCAGCGTCACGCCGATTGGCCTGGTGGTGCTGATCCTGGGCATCGTCTATATGCTGGCGGTGCGCTTTATGCTGAAGACAGAGAATGGCGAATCCGCGCGTGATGGCCGTAAAAGAAGCACCTTCCGCGACCTGATCCGCGAATATCACCTCACTGGCCGCGCCCGCCGGCTGGCGATCCGTCCTGGTTCGCCGATGATCGGCCAGCGTCTTGATGATTTAAAACTGCGTGAGCGGTACTGTGCCAACGTCATCGGCGTCGAACGCTGGCGGCGGTTCCGTCGGGTGATTGTTAACGTCAACGGGGTATCGGAATTCCGCGCCCGCGACGTCCTGCTGATCGATATGTCCGCCTCCGATGTCGACTTACGCCAGTTCTGTGGTGAGCAGATGCTCGAGCCGATGGTGCTGCGCGGCGAGTATTTTGCCGATCAGGCGCTGGATGTGGGCATGGCGGAGGTGTCGCTGATCCCGGATTCGGAGATGATTGGTAAAACGGTGCGTGAGATAGCGTTCCGCACCCGGTTTGGTCTCAATATCGTCGGCATGAAGCGCGATGGCGAGGCGATGGATGGTTCCGTGGTCGATGAGCCGCTGCAGCTCGGCGATATCCTGCTGGTGGTCGGCAACTGGCGGCAAATTGCCCTGCTGGCGAAGCGTGGGCGTGATTTCGTGGTGCTCAATATGCCGGTTGAAGTGGATGACGCTTCGCCGGCACACAGCCAGGCTCCGCACGCGATTTTCTGTCTGGTGTTGATGGTAGCCCTGATGCTCACTGATGAAATTCCCAACCCGATTGCCGCGATCATCGCCTGCCTGCTGATGGGCAAATTCCGCTGCATCAACGCCGAAAGCGCCTATAAGGCGATCCACTGGCCAAGCATTATTTTGATTGTCGGGATGATGCCGTTTGCCCTGGCGTTGCAGAAAACCGGCGGGGTAGATCTGGTGGTCAAGGGACTGATGGACGTCGCCGGAAGCGAGGGGCCTTATCTGATGCTCGGCTGCCTGTTTGTAATGTGCGCGGCGATAGGCCTGTTCATCTCTAATACCGCGACCGCGGTCCTGATGGCGCCTATAGCCCTGGCAGCAGCGAAGTCAATGGGGGTGTCGCCCTATCCCTTCGCCATGGTGGTGGCGATGGCGGCTTCGGCGGCGTTTATGACTCCGGTTTCCTCGCCGGTCAACACCCTGGTGCTTGGCCCGGGTAAGTATTCCTTCAGCGACTTTGTGAAGATTGGCGTGCCCTTCACCGTACTGGTGATGGTGGTCTGCGTGCTGCTGATCCCGGTATTGTTTCCGTTTTAAGGGTGTCAGGCCGGGTAGGGCGCAACCGCTGCCCGGCCTGAAAAATTACAGCGGCGAATCCTGGCTTATTTCATCCAGCGACAGCTGGAAGCTCGGGACAAACACCTGCATAAAGTAATCCATCTCTGCGCTTCGCCGCGACGCCAGCGTCTTTTCCAGACGGCCTTTGGCCAGCAGAAATTCGTTGTTACCCGCAGACAGCTCTTCGAGGCACTTCAGGTAAGCGCAGAGGGCGTCAGCCTGTTTAACGATCGACTGCTCTTCCTCACTGTAGTGATGCTCATCAATCAGCGGCTCGAAAATATCGCGCAGCTCGTCAGGGACCATATCCACCAGCTTTTGCTGAGCAATTTTCTCAATCGCCTTATATTCCTGGGCAATCTGGGAGTTGAAATATTTCACCGGGGTAGGGAGGTCGCCAGTTAATACTTCGGAGGCGTCATGGTACATCGCCAGCAGGGCGATACGTTCTGCGTTGACCTGGCCGCCAAATTTACGGTTTTTAATTGCCGCCAGCGCATGGGCGACCATCGCCACCTGCAGACTGTGTTCGGAGACATTTTCGGTGCGCACGTTGCGCATCAGCGGCCAGCGGTTAATCAGTTTCAGGCGGGAGAGGTGGGCAAAGAAATGACTCTGACTCATAGGAACCCTTAATCAGTGACAACATCGGGTTCCATTGTGCGCAGGGATCGCCGCCGGATGCAAATGCCGGCGGCGTAGCGATTAAAGCTGGTGGTAGCCGGAGAGGAAGCGGCCAAAGCGGGAGATCGCCATCTCCAGGTCGTCTTCACGAGGCAGCGTCACAATGCGCACATGATCCGGCCACGGCCAGTTGAACGCGGTACCCTGCACCAGCAGGACTTTCTCCTGCAACAGGAAGTCGAGCACCATTTTCTGGTCGTCGTGAATATTGAAGCGTTTGGCATCGATTTTCGGGAACATATACAACGCGCCTTTTGGCTTCATGCAGGAGACACCCGGAATATCGTTGATCAGCTCCCAGGCGCGGTTGCGTTGTTCATACAGGCGCCCGCCGGGAATGATGAATTCGCTGATACTCTGGTAGCCGCCCAGCGCCGTCTGGATAGCATGTTGTGCCGGCACGTTGGCGCACAGACGCATCGACGCCAGCATCTCCAGGCCTTCGATATAGCCCTTCGCGTGTTTTTTCGGGCCATTCAGCACCATCCACCCCTGACGGAAACCGGCAACACGGTAGGTTTTCGACAGTCCGTTGAAGGTCACGGTCAGCAGATCTGGCGCCAGAGCAGCAATCGAGTGATGCTGGGCTTCGTCGTAGAGGATCTTATCGTAGATCTCATCGGCGAAAATAATCAGGTTATGCTGCCGGGCGATCTCGACGATCTCCTGCAGCAGTTCTTTGGAATAGACCGCGCCGGTGGGGTTGTTGGGGTTAATGATCACGATCCCGCGGGTGCGCGGCGTGATTTTTGCGCGGATATCGTCAAGATCCGGGAACCAGTCAGCGGATTCGTCACACAGATAGTGGACCGCTTTGCCACTGGAAAGCGACACCGCCGCCGTCCACAGTGGGTAGTCCGGCGCGGGAACCAGCATCTCATCGCCGCTGTTTAACAGCGCCTGCATCGCCTGCACAATCAGTTCGGACACGCCGTTGCCGATGTAAATATCTTCTACCGTGACATCACGCATTCCCCGGGCCTGGTAATGCTGCATGATGGCTTTGCGCGCCGAATACAACCCTTTCGAATCGCAGTAACCCTGGGCAGTAGGCAGATTGCGGATGACGTCGACGAGGATCTCGTCAGGGGCCTCGAAGCCGAATGGCGCCGGGTTGCCGATGTTCAGTTTCAGAACTTTATTGCCTTCTTCCTCAAGACGTTTCGCTTCTTTCAGAACCGGGCCACGGATGTCGTAACAGACGTTCTCTAACTTGCTGGATTTTTCGATGGGGGACATGAATCTTGACCTTTTAGCTGTTATCGCCACTCCCTGCCGTGGAAGTCAGCACGGAACAATGTACTCCGCATCCCCGCTGTTTTGAAGGCTTTGCAGGAGAAGATTTTGCTAACGCAGGATTTTAAGCGTAATTGATTTATCTGCCGCTTACGGTTTTAGGTTGTAGGTTATACCTGCTTATGATGCTTTTTTTGGTCGTATATGTAGACCATATGCCTTTTTTGCCATCATTTATCTGGTTTGTTTGTGTGACGAAGGGGCGAACGAAGAATGTTGGCAGACTAAACAACGCTATCCTTAATACAATAGGGACTGATTTGTAATTTTGATGTTAAATAATATCAATAAAAAACAGTCCGCGGGGGCATTATTATTATTTTTGACAGGTAATAATCTGAGGTTTGTTAATTTATATAAAACGTTGAAAAAAATTTAAAATTATCTGAGTTAATCCTTATTTAGGCTTATAAAAAGGGCGGGAATCGGTTAGAATATCGCCGTTAATATCAGTGATAGCCGGTAAGCACTCCGGTTGGATTGATGTTTAATATATTGTTATTACAGGATTTTATTGTTCATTCTTCCCTGTGTGAACGCGCGGTGGAAGAGAGACTTTCTCACCACCACTGGCCGCTTTTCCGGAGCGACGCATGACACCTGGCTGGCCGTGGTAATAAATAACAATGAGAAATACGAACAATATATTACTCCGTGGTTCTGCGCATTTGCCCAGACGAGTACTTTGGCATGTAATAACGTTCGTCCAGTTGTTTATCCGCCATCTGACGGTGAGCACGAGGCTCAGGGAATAGCCGGAAACCTGGCGCAAAGCATCAACAAGGCAGGTCAGCGTTAGCCACCTGTAAGTGAAGAAAGATGATTAATACAACACGTCCGATACTCAACCTTGATCTCGATCTGCTGCGCACCTTTGTGGCGGTCGCTGATTTGAACACCTTCGCCGCCGCCGCCGCCGCAGTGTGTCGTACCCAGTCCGCGGTCAGCCAGCAAATGCAACGCCTGGAGCAGCTGGTCGGCAAAGAGCTTTTCGCCCGTCACGGGCGTAATAAACTGCTGACTGAGCAAGGCATCCAGCTACTGGGCTATGCCCGCAAGATCCTGCGTTTTAACGATGAAGCTTGCATGTCGCTGATGTATGGCAGCCTGCAAGGTGGATTGACCATCGGCGCGTCGGAAGAAACGGCCGATACCATCCTGCCGTTTTTGTTAAACCGCATCGGCTGCTTCTATCCCAGAATGACGCTGGAGATCAAAGTGCATCCCCATGCCGCCATCATGGCGATGCTGGCCGAGGGGCGGGTGGATCTGGCGCTGACCACCCATCAGCCTCCCGGCTTTACCTCTTTCATCCTGAGAACGTCACCGACCCTCTGGTACTGTGCGGCGGAATATGTGCTGGCGAAAGGGGAGTCTATTCCCCTGATCCTGCTCGAAGAGCCAGGTCCATTCCGCCAGGATATTATTGCCGCGCTGGAGGCGGCCCGCGTCCCATGGCATCTGGCCCATGGCGCTTCGTCTCTCTCCGGGGTGAAAGCGGCGGTCAAAGCCGGGCTGGGCGTCACCGCGCGACCCGTCGAAATGATGAGCCCCGATTTGCGCGTGGCTGGCATCAGCGATGGATTGCCTGGCCTGCCGGATACCCGGTATGTGGTCAGTTGCAATCCGCAGACGGTGAGCGAGCTGCCGCAGGTGATTTTTCAGTCACTGAGTCAGGAGAGCGACCCCTGGCGAACGGGGCCGGCACTTACTCCGCAAGAGGGAGATAACACCTTCATTTTGTGAGGGCAATTTTCTAACAAAGATCACAAAAACTGGTAACAGAATGTAAGTGAGCAAAAAGAGCCTCAGGGGAGGGTTTCTCGCCTGGTGGCTCTTTTTTTTGCACTATTATTGATGTTTTGAAAGTTTTTTTTATTTCTTTCCTGAAAAATCAGCGTATTGGCGTGACCTGGCGCTCACCTTGTCGACTTTTCCCTGCACTTTCAACACTTCCTGCTAATGTTAAAAAACCGGACGGATTGTTGCCGATTTCCTGGGGTAATTAACAAAACCGTGTCACAGATCAAGAAAATACCCCTCTTTGGGGGGAGGAATCGAGGCTAAATCCTGTCAAAATAGAAGGGATTTTTGATTTACGACGGAAACGGACACGATTCAACAACACTAAAACCGAACAGTATGCAAGGTTATTTCGCATAAAAGGGCATTTAATGTTAATGAAAAGATTCCAATGTAAATTAATGTTATGAAAACTTTTGTTAAAGTTGACAAAAGGTTAAAGAAAGGGGTAAAAAGCCACGGCATCTGGGCTTCTCACATCAACCAGGGACGCTTTTTTGCACGGTTTTTTTATTCCTCCCGTGAAACGCTGTGGCGTTCATCTGCCAGTAAGAGCAGAGGGTTTTGGCGCTACACTTTTTTGGTTAAGCAATGCGTATGTCAACATCCACTGAAGTCATCGCTCATCATTGGGCATTCGCTATATTTCTCATCATCGCTATCGGCCTGTGCTGCCTCATGCTCGTCGGCGGCTGGTACCTTGGCGGTCGCGCGCGCGCGCGTAGCAAAAACACGCCGTTTGAATCGGGGATCGACTCCGTTGGTTCGGCCCGCTTACGTCTTTCTGCGAAGTTTTATCTGGTTGCCATGTTCTTCGTTATCTTCGACGTGGAAGCCCTGTATCTCTACGCATGGTCGACTTCTATCCGCGAGAGCGGCTGGGTCGGCTTTGTGGAAGCCGCAATTTTCATTTTAGTGCTACTGGCTGGTCTGGTTTATCTCGTTCGCATCGGCGCACTGGACTGGACGCCTGCGCGTTCCCGTCGCACGCTGGTTAACCCGGAAACAGACAGTCCCACTAACCGTCATATGCAGTAAAAGCGAGGCAATAAGATGGATTATACGCTCACCCGCATAGATCCTAACGGTGAGAACGACCGTTACCCCCTGCAGAAACAGGAGATCGTCACCGACCCCCTGGAGCAGGAAGTCAATAAAAGCGTGTATATGGGGAAACTCGAGCACGCGCTGCATGACATGGTGAACTGGGGCCGTAAGAACTCAATTTGGCCGTATAACTTCGGCCTTTCTTGCTGTTATGTGGAAATGGTGACGTCATTCACTGCGGTGCATGACGTTGCGCGTTTTGGGGCAGAAGTCCTGCGCGCCTCTCCGCGTCAGGCGGACCTGATGGTGGTCGCTGGAACCTGCTTTACCAAAATGGCGCCGGTTATTCAGCGTCTGTACGATCAGATGCTGGAGCCGAAGTGGGTGATCTCCATGGGCGCCTGCGCTAACTCCGGCGGCATGTACGACATCTATTCCGTCGTCCAGGGCGTGGATAAATTCATTCCGGTCGATGTGTACATCCCGGGCTGCCCGCCGCGTCCAGAGGCCTATATGCAGGCGCTGATGCTGCTGCAGGAGTCCATTGGTAAAGAACGTCGTCCGCTCTCATGGGTGGTTGGCGATCAGGGCGTTTATCGCGCCAATATGCAGTCGGAACGCGAGCGTAAACGCGGCGAACGTATTGCAGTGACCAATCTGCGGACGCCGGACGAGATTTAATTTGCGCCTGCGGGCGGGAGTACCACTTCGCAAATCAATCTACAACAACGCGAAGTCTCGCCCGGCAGTCACCACGGACCTTTTGCAATGGTGAACAATATGACCGATTTAACCGCGCATGACGCCGCACCAGCCTGGCAAACCCGCGATCACCTTGATGACCCGGTGATCGGCGAACTGCGCAACCGCTTTGGGCCGGATGCCTTTACCGTTCAGCCAACCCGCACCGGCGTACCGGTGGTGTGGGTGAAGCGTGAGCAACTGCTTGAGGTGGGTGATTTCCTGAAGAAATTGCCGAAGCCTTACGTGATGCTGTTTGACCTGCACGGCATGGACGAACGTCTGCGCACCCACCGCGATGGCCTGCCCGCCGCGGATTTTTCCGTTTTCTATCATCTGATTTCTATCGACCGCAACCGCGACATCATGCTCAAGGTGGCGCTGTCTGAAAACGATCTGCATCTGCCGACTTTCACCAAACTGTTCCCCAACGCCAACTGGTATGAGCGTGAAACCTGGGAAATGTTTGGCATGACCTTCGATGGCCACCCGAACCTGCGCCGTATCATGATGCCGCCGACCTGGGAAGGCCACCCGCTGCGTAAAGACTATCCGGCGCGCGCTACCGAATTCGATCCGTTTGAGCTGACCAAAGCCAAGCAGGATCTGGAGATGGAAGCGTTGACCTTCAAACCGGAAGAGTGGGGCATGAAGCGCAGCACCGACAACGAGGACTTCATGTTCCTCAACCTCGGTCCGAACCACCCGTCTGCCCACGGTGCATTCCGTATTATTCTGCAGCTGGATGGCGAAGAGATCGTCGACTGCGTACCGGACATCGGTTATCACCACCGCGGCGCCGAGAAGATGGGCGAGCGTCAGTCCTGGCACAGCTACATCCCGTATACCGACCGTATTGAATACCTCGGCGGCTGCGTCAACGAGATGCCGTACGTGCTGGCGGTGGAAAAACTGGCCGGGATCACCGTGCCGGATCGCGTGAATGTGATCCGCGTGATGCTCTCCGAACTGTTCCGCATCAACAGCCACCTGCTGTATATCTCGACCTTTATTCAGGACGTCGGCGCGATGACGCCGGTCTTCTTCGCCTTTACCGATCGGCAGAAAATTTACGATCTGGTGGAAGCGATTACCGGGTTCCGTATGCACCCGGCGTGGTTCCGCATCGGCGGTGTCGCGCACGATCTGCCGCGTGGCTGGGATCGCCTGCTGCGGGAATTCCTCGAGTGGATGCCGAAGCGTCTGGATTCTTACGAGAAAGCCGCGCTGCGCAACACTATTCTGAAAGGCCGTTCCGTCGGCGTGGCAGCCTATACCGCCAAAGAGGCGCTGGAGTGGGGCACCACCGGCGCAGGCCTGCGCGCCACCGGTATCGGCTTCGACGTGCGTAAATGGCGTCCTTATTCTGGCTATGAAAACTTCGACTTCGAAGTCCCGACCGGGGGCGGCGTCTCTGACTGCTACACCCGCGTGATGCTGAAAGTCGAAGAGCTGCGCCAGAGCCTGCGCATTCTTCAGCAGTGCCTCGATAACATGCCGGAAGGCCCGTTCAAAGCGGATCACCCGCTGACCACGCCGCCGCCGAAAGAGCGCACGCTGCAGCATATCGAAACCCTGATCACCCACTTCCTGCAGGTATCGTGGGGCCCGGTGATGCCGGCCAACGAATCCTTCCAGATGATTGAGGCGACCAAAGGGATTAACAGTTACTACCTGACCAGCGACGGCAGCACCATGAGCTACCGTACCCGCGTGCGTACGCCGAGCTTTGCGCATCTGCAGCAGATCCCGTCGGCGATCCGCGGCAGCCTGGTATCCGACCTGATCGTCTATCTGGGTAGTATCGATTTTGTTATGTCAGACGTGGACCGCTAATTATGCACGAGAATCAACAACCACAAACCGAGGCTTTTGAGCTGAGTGCGGCTGAGCGTGAGGCTATTGAGCACGAGAAGCACCACTACGAAGACCCGCGTGCGGCGTCCATCGAAGCGCTGAAAATTGTCCAAAAACAGCGCGGCTGGGTGCCGGATGGGGCGATCTATGCGATCGCCGATGTGCTGGGGATCCCGGCCAGCGACGTCGAAGGCGTGGCAACATTTTACAGCCAGATTTTCCGTCAGCCGGTTGGCCGTCACGTGATCCGCTACTGCGACAGCGTGGTGTGCCATATCACCGGTTATCAAGGTATTCAGGCTGCGATTGAGAAGAAGCTCAATATCAAGCCAGGGCAGACCACCTTCGATGGCCGCTTCACGCTGCTGCCGACCTGTTGCCTGGGCAACTGCGACAAGGGACCGACCATGATGATTGATGAGGATACTCACAGTCATCTGACGCCGGAGGCAATTCCTGACCTGCTGGAGCAGTACAAATGAAAACCGTAATTCGTACTGCGGAAACGCATCCGCTCACCTGGCGTCTGCGCGACGACAAGCAGCCGGTATGGCTGGACGAATATCGCAGCAAAAACGGTTACGAAGGGGCACGTAAAGCCCTGACCGGGATGGCGCCGGATGAGATTGTCACGGCGGTAAAAGACGCTGGCCTGAAAGGGCGTGGCGGCGCGGGCTTCTCCACGGGTCTGAAGTGGAGCCTGATGCCGAAAGACGAATCCATGAACATCCGTTACCTGCTGTGTAACGCCGATGAAATGGAGCCGGGCACCTATAAAGACCGTCTGCTGATGGAGCAGCTGCCGCACCTGCTGGTGGAAGGCATGCTGATCTCCGCGTTTGCGCTGAAAGCGTACCGCGGCTATATCTTCCTGCGCGGCGAATATATCGAAGCGGCCCAGCATCTGCGTCGTGCGATTGCCGAAGCCACTGAAGCGGGCCTGTTGGGGAAAAACATCCTTGGCACCGGGTTTGACTTCGAACTGTTTGTCCACACCGGGGCAGGGCGCTATATCTGCGGTGAAGAGACGGCGCTGATCAACTCCCTGGAAGGCCGCCGTGCTAACCCGCGCTCCAAACCGCCGTTCCCGGCAAGCTCCGGCGTGTGGGGCAAGCCGACCTGCGTCAACAACGTGGAAACCCTGTGCAACGTGCCGGCGATCCTCGCCAACGGCGTCGAGTGGTACCAGAACATTTCCACCAGCAAAGATGCTGGCACCAAGCTGATGGGCTTCTCCGGCCGGGTGAAGAATCCAGGCGTCTGGGAGCTGCCGTTCGGCACCACCGCGCGTGAGATCCTCGAAGATTACGCCGGCGGCATGCGCGATGGCCTGAAGTTTAAAGCCTGGCAGCCGGGGGGGGCAGGGACCGACTTCCTGACCGAAGCGCACCTCGATCTGCCGATGGAGTTCGAAAGCATTGGTAAAGCGGGCAGCCGTCTGGGCACCTCGCTGGCGATGGCCGTTGACCATGAGATCAATATGGTCTCGCTGGTGCGTAACCTCGAAGAGTTCTTTGCCCGCGAGTCCTGCGGCTGGTGTACGCCGTGCCGTGATGGTCTGCCGTGGAGCGTGAAGATCCTGCGCGCCCTGGAGCGCGGCGAAGGCCAGCCTGGCGATATCGAAACGCTTGAGCAACTGTGTCGATTCCTGGGCCCGGGTAAAACCTTCTGCGCGCACGCGCCGGGCGCAGTCGAACCGCTACAGAGCGCGATTAAATATTTCCGCGAAGAATTCGAGGCTGGCATTAAGCAGCAGTTCAGCAATACCCATGCAATCAACGGGATTCAGCCGAACCTGCTTAAGACGCGCTGGTAATCAAAGGTTTTTTATTTTTGGAAGCACGCAAATGGCTACGATTCATGTAGACGGCAAAGAATACGAGGTCAACGGGGCGGACAACCTGCTAGAGGCTTGTCTCTCTCTTGGTCTTGATATTCCCTACTTTTGCTGGCACCCGGCGCTAGGGAGCGTCGGTGCTTGCCGCCAGTGTGCGGTGAAGCAATATCAGAACGCGGAAGACACGCGTGGTCGCCTGGTGATGTCCTGTATGACTCCGGCATCCGACGGCACCTTTATTTCTATTGACGACGGCGAAGCGAAGCAGTTCCGCGAAAGCGTGGTGGAGTGGTTGATGACTAACCACCCGCACGACTGCCCGGTCTGTGAAGAAGGGGGCAACTGCCACCTGCAGGATATGACGGTGATGACCGGCCATAGTTTCCGCCGCTATCGTTTCACCAAGCGTACCCACCGCAATCAGGATCTGGGGCCGTTTATTTCGCACGAAATGAACCGCTGCATCGCCTGTTACCGCTGCGTGCGCTACTACAAAGATTATGCCGACGGCACCGACCTGGGCGTCTATGGCGCGCACGACAACGTCTACTTCGGTCGCCCGGAAGATGGCACCCTGGAAAGCGAGTTCTCCGGCAACCTGGTGGAAGTCTGCCCGACCGGCGTCTTCACCGACAAAACGCACTCCGAGCGTTACAACCGTAAGTGGGACATGCAGTTTGCGCCGAGCATCTGCCAGCAGTGTTCCATCGGCTGCAACATCAGCCCGGGCGAACGCTATGGCGAGCTGCGTCGTATCGAAAACCGCTATAACGGGACCGTTAACCGCTACTTCCTCTGCGACCGCGGTCGCTTCGGCTATGGCTATGTCAACCTGAAAGACCGTCCGCGTCAGCCGGTGCAGCGCCGCGGCGACGATCTGATCACTCTCAACGCCGAGCAGGCGATGCAGGGCGCGGCAGATATCCTGCGCCAGTCGAAGAAAGTGATCGGTATTGGCTCCCCGCGCGCCAGCATCGAAAGCAACTTTGCGCTGCGTGAGCTGGTGGGCGCCGACAACTTCTATACCGGCATCGCCAAAGGCGAACAAGCGCGCCTGCAGATGATGCTGAAAGTGCTGCGTGAAGGTGGGGTCCATACCCCAAGCCTGCGCGATATCGAATCCTACGATGCGGTACTGGTGTTGGGCGAAGACATTACCCAGACCGGCGCGCGCGTGGCCCTGGCAGTCCGCCAGGCGGTGAAAGGGAAAGCACGCGAAATGGCAGCGGCGCAGAAAGTAGCCGACTGGCAGATCGCCGCGATCCTCAACATCGGGCAGCGCGCCAAGCACCCGTTATTCGTCACCAACATCGATGACACCCGCCTGGATGACATTGCCGCGTGGACCTACCGCGCGCCGGTGGAAGATCAGGCGCGTCTGGGCTTCGCTATCGCCCATGCGCTGGATGACAGCGCGCCGGCGGTTGATGGCCTGAGCCAGGACCTGAAGGGTAAGGTTGACGTGATTGTCCAGGCGCTGGCCGGAGCGAAAAAACCACTGATTATCTCCGGAACCAACGCTGGCAGCATGGAGATCATCCAGGCCGCCGCTAACGTCGCAAAAGCCCTGAAAGGCCGCGGCGCCGACGTCGGCGTGACCATGGTCGCCCGCGCGGTGAACAGCGTCGGTCTGGGCATGATCGGCGGCGGCTCGCTTGAAGAGGCGCTGGACGAACTGGAAAGCGGCGCCGCCGACGCGGTTATCGTGCTGGAAAACGACCTTCACCGTCATGCTTCCGCCGCGCGCGTTGACGCTGCGCTGGCGAAAGCCCCGCTGGTGATGGTGGTTGACCATCAGCGCACCGCGATTATGGACAAAGCGCACCTGGTGCTCTCTGCCGCAAGCTTTGCGGAAAGCGACGGGACTGTGGTGAACAACGAAGGCCGCGCCCAGCGTTTCTTCCAGGTTTACGATCCGGCTTACTACGATGCGAAAACCGTGATGCTGGAGAGCTGGCGCTGGCTGCATTCGCTGCACAGCACCGTCAACAACCGTCAGGTTGACTGGACGCAGCTGGACCACGTCATCGATGCGGCGATTGCCGCGCTGCCGCAGCTGGCGGGCATTAAAGATGCCGCGCCGGATGCGACCTTCCGCATCCGCGGTCAGAAGCTGGCGCGTGAACCACACCGCTACAGCGGCCGCACGGCGATGCGCGCCAACATCAGCGTGCACGAGCCGCGTCAGCCGCAGGATAAAGACACCATGTTCGCCTTCTCCATGGAAGGGAACAACCAGCCGTCCGCCCCGCGTTCGCAGATCCCGTTCGCCTGGGCGCCGGGCTGGAACTCCCCGCAGGCATGGAACAAGTTCCAGGATGAAGTGGGCGGGAAACTGCGCCACGGCGATCCGGGTGTTCGACTGTTTGAAGCGTCCGCCAACGGGCTGGAGTATTTCACCGCGGTGCCGGCCAGCTTCCAGGCGGAAGAGGGCAAATGGCGTATCGCGCCGTATTACCACCTGTTTGGTAGCGATGAGCTGTCACAGCGCGCGCCGGTGTTCGAGAGCCGGATGCCTGAGCCGTACATCAAGCTGAATCCGGCGGATGCCGCGAAGCTGGGCGTTAACGCGGGGGCAATGCTCTCCTTTAGCGTGGAAGGCCAGACCCTGCGTCTGCCGCTGGTTATCTCTGAAGGCCTGACCGCAGGACAGGTTGGCTTACCGATGGGCATGCCGGGCATTGCGCCGGTGCTGACCGGATCGCGTATTGATTCACTGCAGGAGGCGAAAGCATGAGCTGGTTAACGCCGGATCTTATCGACATTCTGTTAAGCATCCTGAAGGCCGTGGTCATTCTGCTGGTGGTCGTCACCTGCGGCGCGTTCATGAGCTTCGGCGAGCGTCGTCTGCTCGGCTTGTTCCAGAACCGCTACGGACCTAACCGCGTCGGCTGGGGCGGTTCGCTGCAGCTGGTCGCCGACATGATCAAGATGTTCTTCAAAGAGGACTGGATCCCGCGCTTCTCCGATCGCGTGATCTTTACTCTGGCGCCGGTTATCGCCTTTACCTCGCTGCTGCTGGCCTTTGCTATCGTGCCGGTCAGCCCGACGTGGGTGGTGGCTGACCTGAACATCGGCATCCTGTTCTTCCTGATGATGGCAGGCCTGGCGGTCTATGCGGTGCTGTTCGCCGGCTGGTCGAGCAACAACAAATACTCGCTGCTGGGGGCGATGCGTGCTTCCGCGCAGACCCTGAGCTACGAAGTGTTTCTCGGTCTCTCCCTGATGGGCGTGGTGGCGCAGGCGGGGTCATTCAATATGACCGATATCGTCAACAACCAGGCGCATCTGTGGAACGTCATTCCGCAGTTCTTCGGCTTCGTCACTTTCGCCATCGCCGGCGTGGCGGTGTGTCACCGTCACCCGTTCGACCAGCCGGAAGCGGAGCAGGAACTGGCCGATGGTTACCACATTGAATATTCCGGCATGAAATTCGGTCTGTTCTTCGTCGGTGAATACATCGGTATCGTCACCGTTTCAGCGCTGATCGTCACGCTGTTCTTCGGCGGCTGGAATGGCCCGTGGTTACCACCTTTCATCTGGTTCGCGCTGAAAACCGCGTTCTTCATGATGATGTTCATTTTGATCCGCGCATCATTACCGCGTCCGCGCTATGACCAGGTAATGTCCTTTGGCTGGAAGGTATGCCTGCCGTTAACGCTGGTCAACTTGTTGGTAACGGCGGCTGTCATTCTCTGGCAGGCGCAATAAGGGGTGAATTGAACATGACCTTAAAAGAATTATTGGTGGGGTTCGGCACCCAGGTCCGTAGTATCTGGATGATTGGCCTGCATGCCTTCGCCAAACGTGAAACCCGGATGTATCCGGAAGAGCCGGTCTATCTGCCGCCGCGCTACCGCGGCCGCATCGTGCTGACCCGCGATCCGGACGGTGCAGAGCGCTGCGTTGCCTGTAACCTGTGTGCGGTAGCCTGCCCGGTGGGCTGTATCTCGCTGCAGAAAGCAGAGACCAAAGACGGCCGCTGGTATCCGGAGTTCTTCCGCATCAACTTCTCACGCTGCATTTTCTGCGGCCTGTGCGAAGAAGCGTGCCCGACCACGGCGATCCAGTTGACCCCGGACTTCGAACTGGGTGAATACAAGCGTCAGGATCTGGTGTACGAAAAAGAGGATCTGCTGATTTCCGGTCCGGGCAAATACCCGGAATATAACTTCTACCGGATGGCGGGTATGGCAATCGACGGCAAAGATAAAGGTGAAGCGGAAAACGAAGCTAAGCCAATCGACGTCAAGAGCCTGTTACCGTAAGGAGAGGGCAATGGAATTCGCTTTTTATATCTGTGGCCTGATAGCCATCCTCGCAACCTTGCGGGTCGTCACCCACACCAATCCGGTGCATGCGCTGCTGTACCTGATTATTTCGCTGCTGGCGATTGCCGGGGTGTTCTTTTCGCTGGGCGCTTACTTTGCTGGTGCGCTGGAAATCATCGTCTACGCCGGGGCCATTATGGTGCTGTTCGTCTTTGTGGTGATGATGCTCAACCTGGGCGGCAGCGAGATCGAACAGGAACGCAAATGGCTGCAGCCGGGGATCTGGATTGGCCCGGCCATCCTTTCCGCGGTGCTGCTGGTGGTTATCGTTTACGCCATCCTGGGTATTAACGACCAGGGTATCGACGGCGCGGCGATCAACGCCAAAGAAGTGGGTATTGCGCTGTTTGGGCCGTACGTCCTGGCGGTGGAGCTGGCCTCCATGCTGCTGCTGGCGGGCCTGGTGGTCGCCTTCCACATCGGCCGCGAAGAGCGTGCCGGTGAGGTACTGAGCAACCGCGTGAACGACAGCGACAAAAGAAAAACGGAGGAACACGCATGATCCCCTTAACACATGGACTGATCCTCGCGGCCATCCTGTTTGTGCTTGGTCTGACGGGGCTGGTGATCCGCCGCAATCTGCTGTTTATGTTGATTAGCCTGGAAATCATGATTAACGCCGCCGCGCTGGCCTTTGTGGTAGCGGGTAGCTACTGGGGCCAGACTGATGGTCAGATAATGTATATCCTCGCCATCAGCCTCGCGGCTGCGGAAGCGAGTATCGGCCTGGCGCTGCTGCTGCAGCTCCATCGTCGCCGCCAGAACCTGAACATCGATTCAGTAAGTGAGTTGCGTGGATGAACATGCTTGCCTTAACCATTCTTTTGCCATTGATTGGCTTTGTGCTGCTGGCCTTTTCCCGCGGGCGCTGGTCGGAAAACCTTTCCGCTACCGTTGGCATGGGGTCGGTAGGCCTGGCGGCGTTGGTCACCGCGTACGTTGGCGTCGACTTTTTCGCTAACGGCAAACAGGCGGTCAGCGTACCGCTGTGGAACTGGATGTCGGTCGGTGATTTTAACATCGGCTTCAACCTGGTGCTGGATGGCCTGTCGCTGACCATGCTCTCTGTGGTGACCGGCGTCGGCTTCCTGATCCACATGTTCGCCTCCTGGTACATGCGCGGCGAAGAGGGCTACTCTCGCTTCTTCGCTTACACCAACCTGTTTATCGCCAGCATGGTCGTTCTGGTGCTGGCCGATAACCTGCTGTTGATGTACCTGGGGTGGGAAGGCGTGGGTCTCTGTTCTTACCTGCTGATCGGCTTCTACTATACCGATCCGAAGAACAATGCCGCAGCGATGAAAGCCTTCGTGGTCACCCGCGTCGGCGACGTGTTCCTCGCCTTCGCGCTGTTCATTCTTTATAACGAACTGGGTACCCTGAACTTCCGTGAAATGGTTGAGCTGGCGCCGCAGCACTTCGCTAACGGCAGCACCACGCTGCAGTGGGCGACGCTGATGCTGCTCGGCGGCGCGGTCGGTAAATCCGCTCAGCTGCCGCTGCAAACGTGGCTTGCCGATGCGATGGCGGGCCCGACGCCGGTCTCCGCGCTGATCCACGCGGCCACCATGGTGACCGCGGGCGTGTACCTGATTGCCCGTACCCACGGCCTGTTCCTGATGACGCCGGAAGTGCTGCATCTGGTGGGTATCGTTGGTGCGGTAACGCTGGTGCTGGCGGGCTTCGCCGCGCTGGTGCAGACCGACATCAAACGTGTGCTGGCTTACTCGACCATGAGTCAGATTGGCTACATGTTCCTCGCGCTGGGCGTGCAGGCATGGGACGCGGCGATTTTCCACCTGATGACCCACGCGTTCTTTAAAGCGCTGCTGTTCCTGTCGTCTGGCTCGGTCATTCTGGCCTGCCATCACGAACAGAACATCTTCAAGATGGGCGGCCTGCGCAAATCCATTCCGCTGGTGTATGTCTGCTTCCTGGTGGGGGGCGCGGCGCTGTCCGCTCTGCCGCTTATCACCGCAGGCTTCTTCAGTAAGGATGAGATTCTGGCGGGCGCGATGGCCAACGGCCATATCAATCTGATGGTGGCGGGCCTGGTCGGCGCCTTTATGACCTCGCTGTACACCTTCCGTATGATTTTCATCGTGTTCCACGGTAAAGAGCAAATTCACGCGCACGCAGGGAAGGGGATTACCCATCATCTGCCGCTGATCGTGCTGCTGGTGCTGTCCACCTTTGTTGGCGCGCTGATTGTGCCGCCGCTGGAGGGCGTACTGCCGCAGACCACTGAGCTTGCGCACGGCAGCGTGATGACGCTGGAAATTACCTCCGGGATTATCGCGATTGCCGGCATCCTGATCGCCGCGTGGCTGTGGCTGGGTAAACGTACCCTGGTGACCTCCATCGCCAACAGCGCGCCTGGCCGCTTCTTCGGTACCTGGTGGTTCCATGCCTGGGGCTTCGACTGGTTATACGACAAGGTGTTCGTGAAACCTTTCCTCGGGATTGCCTGGCTGCTGAAGAGCGATCCGCTGAATGCGTTGATGAATATCCCGGCGATTCTGTCCCGCTTCGCAGGCAAAGGTCTGCTGGTGAGCGAGAACGGTTATCTGCGCTGGTATGTGGCATCAATGAGCATCGGCGCGGTGGTGGTGCTGGCGCTGCTGATGGTATTGCGTTGAGTTTGAGGATTGTGATTGTTTTGCCCGGCGGCGCGGTGCTTGCCGGGCCTACGGGACTGTAGGTCGGGTAAGCGTTAGCGTCACCCGACAAAACAAGCCTCAATCCGAAGTGAATTTTCTGTGAGAATTCGTTGAAAATCAGGTCGTAAAGGACAGGCGTTATCGGCGAAGTCAGAGTGGACACCGCCTGCGCGGAGCAACCGGAGCGTATTAAAATGCGTGAGGATTGTGAGCACAGCCGACGTTCGCTATGACGAGTAAGATAGCCTGAACCGGACTTAAATAAGGAATAAAAATCACCATGTTATTGCCTTGGTTGATATTAATCCCCTTTATCGGCGGCTTCCTGTGCTGGCAGACCGAACGCTTTGGCGTGAAAGTGCCGCGCTGGATCGCGCTGATTACCATGGGACTGACGCTGGCGCTTGGCCTGCAGCTGTGGATGCAGGGCGGCTATTCTCTGACGCAATCCGCGGGTATTCCGCAATGGCAGTCGGAATTCGTGCTGCCGTGGATCCCACGTTTCGGCATTAGCATCCATCTGGCGATCGACGGCCTGTCGCTGCTGATGGTGGTGCTGACCGGCCTCCTCGGCGTGTTGGCGGTGCTCTGTTCCTGGCGCGAAATCGAAAAATACCAGGGCTTCTTCCACCTCAACCTGATGTGGATCCTGGGCGGCGTCATCGGCGTGTTCCTCGCCATCGACATGTTCCTGTTCTTCTTCTTCTGGGAAATGATGTTGGTGCCGATGTACTTCCTGATCGCGCTGTGGGGTCATAAAGCCTCGGACGGTAAAACACGTATCACAGCGGCCACCAAGTTCTTCATCTATACCCAGGCGAGCGGTCTGGTGATGCTGATCGCCATTCTGGCGCTGGCCTTCGTCCACTTCAACGCGACCGGCGTGTGGACCTTCAACTATGAAGATCTGCTGAAAACGCCGATGTCCCACGGCGTGGAATACCTGCTGATGCTGGGCTTCTTCATCGCCTTCGCGGTGAAAATGCCGGTGGTACCGCTGCACGGCTGGCTGCCGGACGCCCACTCCCAGGCGCCGACTGCCGGTTCCGTCGACCTCGCGGGCATCTTGCTGAAAACCGCGGCCTACGGTCTGCTGCGCTTTGCGCTGCCGTTGTTCCCGAACGCCTCCGCCGAGTTTGCGCCAATCGCCATGTGGCTGGGCGTGATCGGTATCTTCTACGGCGCGTGGATGGCCTTCGCCCAGACCGATATCAAACGTCTGATCGCTTATACCTCCGTTTCCCACATGGGCTTCGTGCTGATTGCTATCTACACCGGCAGCCAGCTGGCTTATCAGGGGGCGGTGATCCAGATGATCGCCCACGGTCTGTCCGCGGCGGGTCTGTTTATTCTGTGCGGCCAGCTGTACGAACGTCTGCACACCCGCGATATGCGTCAGATGGGCGGTTTGTGGAGCAAAATTAAATGGCTGCCGGCGATGTCGATGTTCTTCGCTGTCGCCACCCTGGGGATGCCGGGCACCGGTAACTTTGTCGGCGAATTTATGATCCTGTTCGGCAGCTATAAAGTGGTGCCGGTGATCACCGTTATCTCGACCTTTGGTCTGGTATTCGCTTCCGTTTACTCGCTGTCGATGCTGCATCGCGCTTACTTCGGTAAAGCGAAAAGCGAAATCGCGGCGAAAGCGCTGCCGGGGATGTCCCTGCGTGAACTGTCTATCATCCTGCTGCTGGTGGTGCTGCTGGTGCTGTTGGGCTTCTTCCCGCAGCCGATCCTCGACACCTCGCATGCTGCGATGAGCAACATTCAGCAGTGGTTTGTTAATTCTGTTTCTACTACAAGGCCGTAATTCGCCATGACAATAACTCCACAACAACTGATCGCACTGCTACCGCTGCTGATCGTCGGCTTGACGGTGGTGGTTGTGATGCTCTCCATTGCGTGGCGACGCAATCATTTTCTCAATGCCACGCTGTCGGTTCTCGGGCTTAATGCTGCGCTGGTCTCGCTCTGGTTTGTTGGTCAGAACGGGGCGATGGACGTCACGCCGATGATCCGCGTTGACGGCTACGCCATGCTCTACACCGGGCTGGTGTTGCTGGCGAGCCTCGCGACCTGTACTTTCGCCTACCCGTGGCTTGAGGGTTACAAGGACAACAAAGAAGAGTTCTACCTGCTGGTGCTGATCGCCGCGCTGGGCGGCATTCTGCTGGCCGGTGCGAATCATCTGGCGGCGCTGTTCCTCGGTATCGAACTGATTTCGCTACCGCTGTTCGGCCTGGTCGGCTACGCCTTCCGCCAGAAGCGTTCGCTGGAAGCGAGCATCAAATACACTATCCTCTCCGCTGCAGCCTCGTCTTTCCTGCTGTTCGGTATGGCGCTGGTGTATGCGAACTCCGGCAACCTGTCCTTCCTCGCGCTGGGTAAAAGCCTGGCGGACAATACGCTGCACGAGCCGCTGCTGCTGGCGGGCCTCGGTCTGATGATCGTCGGTCTTGGCTTTAAACTGTCGCTGGTGCCGTTCCATCTGTGGACGCCGGACGTTTACCAGGGCGCGCCTGCGCCGGTCTCCACCTTCCTGGCGACCGCCAGCAAGATCGCCATCTTCGGTGTGGTGATGCGTCTGTTCCTGTACATGCCGGTGGGCAACAGCGAAGCGGTACGCGTGGTGCTGGGCCTGATCGCCTTCGCCTCTATCATCTTCGGTAACCTGATGGCGCTGAGCCAGACCAACATTAAGCGTCTGCTCGGCTACTCTTCCATCTCCCACCTCGGCTATCTGCTGGTGGCGTTAATCGCCCTGCAGAGCGGCGAAATGTCGATGGAAGCCGTTGGCGTCTACCTGGCCGGTTATCTGTTCAGCAGCCTTGGTGCGTTCGGCGTGGTCAGCCTGATGTCCAGCCCGTACCGCGGTCCGGATGCGGACTCGCTGTTCTCCTACCGCGGCCTGTTCTGGCACCGTCCGATCCTGTCAGCGGTCATGACGGTGATGATGCTGTCGCTGGCCGGTATTCCGATGACCCTCGGCTTTATCGGTAAGTTCTACGTGCTGGCCGTCGGTGTGCATGCGCACCTGTGGTGGCTGGTTGCCGCAGTGGTTGTCGGTTCGGCGATTGGTCTCTACTACTATCTGCGCGTGGCAGTGAGCCTGTACCTGAGCGCACCGGAGCAACTGAACCGCGATGCGCCGTCGAACTGGCAGTACAGCGCCGGCGGTATCGTGGTGCTGATCTCCGCCCTGCTGGTGCTGGTGCTCGGTATCTGGCCGCAGCCGCTGATTAGCATCGTGCAGCTGGCGACGCCGCTGATGTAAGTTGATTGACTCAATAAAAAACCGCCGGGATGGCGGTTTTTTTATGCCCGGATTTTACGCCATCTTGTAGACCATAAAGTCTTCCGCCAGTAGCGTATTGGCGAAAATCTCCCGGCATTCCGCCAGCATCTTCAGGCAGCCTTCGGCATCGTAGCGCGAGCTAAAGTGGGTAGCGATTAGCGTGCCGACCCCCGCTTCTTTGGCAAGCGCCGCGGTCTGCTGGCTCGAGGAGTGGCCGCGGCTATTGGCTTTCTCCGCCATCGCCTGCTCAAGGGTGGTTTCGTGGACCATCACATCCGCCCCGCGAGCCATCTCCAGCGCCTGCGGGCAGGGGGCGGTATCGCCGAAGATGGCCAGCGTTTTACCCGGCGTCGCTGGCCCCAGATAGCGGCTGCCGTCGATGACCCGGCCATCTTCCAGCTCAACGCGCTGGCCGAGCTTGAGTTGATGAAACAGCGGCCCCGGACGCACGCCATCGGCAATCAGTTGGGCGGCGTCGAGGGTGCCGGGCTTGTCATGCTGCTCAATGCGATACCCGTAGCACTCCACCGGATGGCTGAGCGGGTACGCAGTGACCCGATAGCCCTCTTCGTCGAACACCAGACCAGGGCCGACTTCGATGATGGTGAGCGGATAGTCGGTCCACGAACCGCTCAGACGCAGCGCGGTCTCAACAAACTCTTTGAGCCCTTTTGGCCCGTAGAGGGTGAGGGGCAGAGAGTTCCCCTGCATCGAGCGGCTGCACAACAGGCCGGGCAGGCCGAACAGGTGGTCGCCGTGCAGGTGAGTGATGAAAATTTTATTCAGTTTGCCGGGGTGATAGGGCGTGCGAAGAAACTGATGCTGGGTCCCTTCACCGCAGTCAAACAACCACATTTCGGCGCGGGTCGGCTGTTGCAAATTCAGTATTATCGACGTCATATTACGCGTACGGGTCGGCACCCCGGCGGATGTTCCTAAAAAAGTTAATTCCATCGTCCAGTGTCCTCAGGGCGAGTCGCAAAGTATCAGTATATCAATAAGGAGCTACAGATGATGACCTGGCAGGATCTCCACCATAGTGAACTCACCGTTCCCCAGCTGTATGCGCTGCTGAAATTGCGCAGTGAAGTTTTTGTCGTGGAGCAGCAGTGCGCCTATCAGGATGTCGACGGCGATGATTTGGTCGGTGAAAATCGCCATCTGCTCGGCTGGCGCGATGGCGAACTGCTGGCCTACGCGCGGATCCTCAAAAGCGAAGAGGCGTTTGCGCCGGTGGTGATTGGCCGGGTCATCGTCAGCCCGGCCGCCCGCGGTGAGAGGCTTGGCTATCAGCTGATGGAGCAGGCGCTGGCCAGCTGTCAGCAGCACTGGCCGCAAAAGGCAATTTACCTCGGGGCGCAGGCGCACCTGCAACCCTTTTACGCCCACTTCGGTTTTACGCCGGTGACCGAGGTCTATGATGAGGATGGCATCCCCCACATTGGCATGGCGCGAGAAAAGCGCGCTATCTGACCCCTCTGCACCCTCGTCCACACGCTGCCTTGGCCCGGCGAGCGGGTAAGATAAAACCCGCTCCCTCGTCATGGGTACTGCTATTCCGCCGTCGAACCCCTTATAATGTGGGGTTTTACTACCGTGGAGGTTTGCGTGCTGTCTGTTTCCACTGCGCTGGCCCGTTTGCAAGACGGCCTGGGTGAGTCTTTTCCAGACTCGCCCGGCACGCGAATTATCGATATTGCCTTTCCGCTGAATGATGCCTTCGATCCGCTACTATGGTGCGGCCAGCAGGCGCAATGGCCGCAGTTTTACTGGCAGCAGCGCAATGGCGATGAGGAACTGGCGACGCTGGGGGCGGTAAAAACCTTTCCCTCGCTCGACGCGGCCAACCGCTTTTTACGCCAGACCGGGCGGCAGAATCTGCGCATCTGCGGCCTGAACGCGTTTGAACCGCAGCAGGGCAGCCTGGTGCTGCCGCGTCTGGAGTGGCGCCGGTGCGGCGGCAGGGCCGTGCTGCGGCTGGTGCTGCATAGTGATATCTCCCTGCGTGAGGATGCCGCGACGGCCCGCGCGTTTCTCGCCAGTCTGACCACCACTCAGGCGACCCCTGGCGCTATCCCGCCGCTACTGAGCGAGCGCCACTCATCCGACTATTCTCAATGGCAGGCAATGATTGCGCGGGCGACTAAGGCGATTAGCGCCGGTGAAATGGATAAAGTGGTACTGGCGCGGGCAACCGACCTGCAGTTTGCCGCGCCGCTGGACGCCGTGAGCATCATGGCGGCCAGCCGCCGCAGCAATCTTAACTGTTTTCATTTCCTGATGGCGTTTAATGCCCGGCAGGCATTTTTCGGCTCCACGCCGGAACGGCTGTGGCGCCGGCGCGGCGCGCTGCTGCGCACCGAAGCGCTGGCGGGGACCGTCGCGAACCATCAGGAAGACGCGAAGGCGCAGCAACTGGCCGACTGGTTGATGAAAGACGACAAAAACCAGCGGGAAAATATGCTGGTGGTGGAAGATATTTGCCAGCGTCTGCAGAGTGAGGCCTCGGCGCTGGACGTCCTGCCGCCGCAGGTGGTGAGGCTGCGTAAGGTGCAGCATCTCAGGCGCTGCATCTGGACCGAGCTGGCGGCGCCTGACGACAGCCGCTGTCTGCTGCAGCTGCAGCCCACCGCCGCAGTGGCCGGCCTGCCGCGTCGGGCGGCGCTGGCATTCATTCAGCGCCATGAACCCTTTGCCCGCGAATGGTATGCCGGGTCCGCCGGCTATCTGTCGCTGGCGCAAAGCGAGTTTTGCGTGGCGCTGCGTTCGGCGAAAGTGGACCTCGACACCCTGCGGTTGTATGCCGGAGCGGGGATCGTCAGCGGCTCCGATGCGCAGCAGGAGTGGCAGGAGATTGACAACAAAGCGGCCGGGCTGCGCTCGCTGCTGTGTCCATAAGGCGGGAATGACGATGCATATCAAAACGTCGTCACTTTGCCTTATCTATACTTAGCATCAATATTTGATACCGGACAATTTCATGTCAGTAAGCGCATTTAACCGACGCTGGGCGGCGGTGATCCTGGAAGCTTTAACGCGCCATGGCGTGCAGCATATCTGCATCGCGCCGGGTTCGCGCTCGACACCCTTAACCCTGGCGGCGGCGGAAAACCGCGCCTTTATCCATCATACCCATTTCGACGAACGCGGCCTCGGCCACCTGGCGCTCGGCCTGGCGAAGGCCAGCCGGCAGCCGGTGGCGGTGATAGTCACCTCCGGGACCGCCACCGCAAACCTCTATCCGGCGCTGATTGAGGCGGGCCTCACCGGCGAAAAGCTGATCCTGTTGACCGCCGACCGTCCACCGGAGCTGATCGACTGCGGCGCGAACCAGGCGATCCGCCAGCCCGGAATGTTTGCCTCCCATCCGTCGCAGACGATTTCTCTGCCGCGTCCCTCGCAGGATATTCCTGCCCGCTGGCTGGTCTCAACCATCGACCAGGCGCTGGGGGCGCTGCACGCCGGCGGGGTGCATATCAACTGTCCGTTCGCCGAACCGCTGTATGGCGATATGGATGAGACCGGCGTGGAGTGGCAGCAGCAGCTCGGCAACTGGTGGCAGAGCGATAAACCCTGGCTGCGTCAGGCGCTGCAGTTAGAGAGCGAGAAGCAGCGCGACTGGTTCTTCTGGCGGCAAAAACGCGGCGTCGTCGTGGCGGGGAGAATGAGCGCCGCGGAAGGGAAAAAAGTGGCTGAGTGGGCGCAAACTCTCGGCTGGCCGCTGATCGGCGATGTCCTGTCGCAGACCGGGCAGCCGTTGCCGTGCGCCGACCTGTGGCTGGGCAACGGTAAAGCGGTCAGCGAACTGGCGCAGGCGCAGATCGTGGTGCAGCTCGGCAGCAGCCTGACCGGTAAACGCGTCCTCCAGTGGCAGGCGACCTGCGAGCCGGATGAATACTGGCTGGTGGATAATCTGCCAGGCCGCCTCGACCCGGCGCAGCACCGCGGCCGCCGTCTGCTCGCCAGCGTTGAGCGCTGGCTTGAGCTGCATCCGGCGGAAAAACGTCAGCCGTGGGCGACGGTGATCCCACAGCTTGCCGGGCAGGCGTGGCAGGCGGCGGTTGCCAGCAATGAGCCTTTTGGCGAAGCGCAGCTGGCGCAGCGTATTCGGCGCTATCTGCCGGAGCAGGGGCAACTGTTTGTCGGTAACAGTCTGGTGGTGCGCCTGATCGACGCCCTGGCGCAGCTACCGGCCGGGTATCCGGTTTACAGCAACCGCGGCGCCAGCGGGATTGATGGTTTAATCGCCACCGCCGCCGGCGTGCAGCGCGCCAGTGCGCGGCCGACGCTGGCGATCGTCGGCGATCTGTCGGCCTTATACGATCTCAACTCGCTGGCCCTGCTGCGCCAGGCGTCGGCGCCGCTGGTGCTGATCGTGGTGAATAACAACGGCGGACAGATTTTCTCTATGCTGCCGACGCCGCAGGACGAGCGCCGCCAGTTCTATTTAATGCCGCAGGACGTGGATTTCAGCCACGCGGCGGCGATGTTCGGCCTGGCCTATCATCGTCCTGATGACTGGCAGTCGCTGGATGAGGCGCTGGCGGGCGCCTGGCGCAGGGCGGGGGCGACGGTGATTGAGCTGGCGGTCAACGAGACTGACGGCACGCAGACTCTCCAGCAGCTGCTGGCGCAGGTAAGCCGCCTGTGATACTCAGCGCGGCGGTCGACAACGGTCAGTCAGGTTATCCCTGGCTGGTGTTTCTGCACGGGTTTTCCGGCGACCGCGACGAGTGGCGGGGGGTGGGCGATGCCTTTCCCGCGTGGCCGCGGCTGTATCTCGATCTGCCGGGCCACGGCGGCTCCGCGGATATCGCGGTGCAGGACTTTGCCGGGGTCAATACTCTGCTGCTGGCTACGCTTAATAGTTACAACATCCTTAACTACTGGCTGGTTGGCTACTCCCTGGGCGGCCGGGTGGCGATGAATTTCGCCTGCCAGCCGCGCGCGGGCCTGCGCGGCCTGATCGTTGAAGGCGGCCATCCGGGCCTGCAGGATGCAGAAGCGCGGCAGGCGCGGCGCAGCAATGACCGCGCCTGGGCAGAACGTTTTCGCCGCGAACCGTTAGCGCAGGTCTTCGCCGACTGGTATCAGCAACCGGTTTTTGCCTCACTGGATGCGGTGCAGCGCGCGTCATTGGTTGCCTTACGTAGCCGCAATAACGGCGCCACGCTGGCGGCGATGCTGCAGGCAACCTCCCTTGCCGGGCAGGCCGATCTGCGCGCGTCTCTGCAGGCGCGCGATTTTCCTTTTCACTACCTGTGTGGCGAACGCGACGCGAAGTTTCGCGCCATCGCGCAAGCGCTCGCTGCCGATACCCATATCATTCACCATGCCGGACACAACGCGCACCGGGACAACCCCGCGGCGGTGATTGCTTGTCTGGCGCAGATTCTGGCAAGTTAACTGAAGGACATTCTATGATCTCTCTTGATGAAGCAATGCTCTATGCCCCTGTGGAATGGCACGATTGTTCCGAAGGCTATACCGATATTCGCTATCACAAATCGGCCGACGGCATTGCCAAAATCACTATCAACCGCCCACAGGTACGCAACGCCTTCCGCCCGCTGACCGTCAAAGAGATGATTCAGGCGCTGGCGGATGCCCGCTATGACGACAATATCGGGGTGATTGTCCTGACCGGTGAAGGTGAGAAAGCCTTCTGCGCCGGCGGCGACCAGAAAGTTCGCGGCGACTACGGCGGCTATCAGGACGACTCCGGCGTTCACCACCTTAACGTGCTCGACTTCCAGCGCCAGATCCGCACCTGCCCGAAACCGGTGGTGGCGATGGTGGCCGGCTACTCTATCGGCGGCGGCCACGTGCTGCATATGATGTGCGATCTGACCATCGCGGCGGACAATGCCATCTTTGGCCAGACCGGGCCTAAAGTCGGCTCCTTTGATGGCGGCTGGGGCGCCTCCTATATGGCGCGTATCGTCGGGCAGAAAAAAGCGCGCGAAATCTGGTTCCTGTGCCGTCAGTATGACGCCCAGCAGGCGCTGGACATGGGGCTGGTGAACACTGTAGTCCCGCTGGCTGATCTGGAAAAAGAGACCGTGCGCTGGTGCCGTGAAATGCTGCAAAACAGCCCGATGGCGTTGCGCTGCCTGAAAGCGGCGTTGAACGCCGACTGCGATGGTCAGGCCGGGCTGCAGGAGCTGGCGGGTAACGCCACCATGCTGTTCTACATGACGGAAGAAGGGCAGGAAGGCCGCAACGCCTTCAACCAGAAACGTCAGCCGGACTTCAGCAAATTTAAACGGAATCCATAATGCGCGTTACGCAGGTTTACCGCTGGCAGATCCCGATGGACGCGGGCGTGGTTCTGCGCGAACGGCGGTTAAAAACCCGCGACGGGCTGTTCATCCGCCTGCAGGAGGATGAACGCGAAGGCTGGGGGGAAATTTCTCCCCTGCCGGGATTCAGTAACGAGACGCTGGAAGAGGCGCAAACAGCGCTGCTGGCGTGGGCGCAGGCCTGGCGCGACGGCGCGGAACCGCCGCTTCCCACACTGCCTTCTGTCGCTTTTGGTATTAGCTGCGCGCAGGCGGAGCTTTACGGCGAACTACCGCAGGCCGCGGATTATCGCGCGGCGCCGCTCTGTTCCGGCGATCCGGATGAGCTGTTCGCCAAACTGGCGGCGATGCCCGGCGAGAAAGTCGCTAAGGTGAAAGTGGGGCTGTGGGAGGCGGTACGCGACGGCATGGTGGTTAATCTGCTACTGGAAGCCATCCCCGATCTCCAGCTGCGGCTGGATGCCAACCGGGCGTGGACGCCGCTTAAAGCGCAGCAGTTCGCCAAATATGTCAATCCCGCATATCGCCAGCGCATTGCGTTTCTTGAGGAACCCTGCAAAACGCGGGAGGATTCGCGGGCCTTTAGCCGCGAGACGGGGATCGCTATCGCCTGGGATGAAAGCCTGCGCGAGGCGGATTTCCGCTTTGTCGCGGAGCCCGGCGTGCGCGCGGTGGTGATCAAACCGACGCTGACCGGCAGTGTGCAAAAGGTTCAGCAACAGGTCGCCGCGGCACACGCCCTGGGGCTTAGCGCGGTGATTAGCTCGTCAATCGAGTCCAGCCTCGGGTTAACCCAGCTGGCGCGGGTTGCCGCCTGGCTGACGCCGCAGACCATCCCCGGACTCGATACGCTGGCGCTGATGAGCGCCCAACTGGTACGGCCGTGGCCGGAAAGTACGCTGCCGATGATCAACATTGATGCGCTGGAGCCGCTGCTGTGATGTTTTCCGACTGGCCCTGGCGCCACTGGCGCCAGTTACGCGGTGAGGCGCAGGCGTTACGCCTGAACGATCGGCTGCTGACCTGGCGTGAGCTATGCGCTCGGGTTGACGCGCTGGCGGCCGGCTTTGCCGCGCAGGGCGTTATGGAAGGTCAGGGCGTGGCGCTCCGGGCCTACAACCAGCCGGAGACGCTACTCGCCTGGCTGGCATTGCTGCAGTGCGGGGCGCGGGTGCTGCCGCTGAATCCGCAACTGCCGGCGGTGTTGCTGCAGGAACTGCTGCCTGCGTTAACCGTCCAGCATCAGCTGGTGCTGAATGGTGCTGCGCAGCCGGGGGATTTACCGGCGTTAACTCTGCAGGCGGCCGAAGGCGTCCATGCCGTTTGCTGGCATGGCGAACGGCTGGTGTCGATGACGTTAACCTCCGGCTCAACCGGCCTGCCGAAAGCGGCGGTACATAGAGCCAGCGCCCATCTGGCCAGCGCCGCTGGCGTGCTGGCGCTGATGCCGTTTGCCGCAGAAGACGACTGGCTGCTGTCGCTGCCGTTGTTTCATGTCTCCGGGCAGGGGATCGTCTGGCGCTGGCTGCTGGCCGGCGCGCGAATGACGGTGCGCGACAAGCAACCGCTGGCGCAGATGCTGCAGGGCTGTACCCATGCTTCGCTGGTGCCGACTCAGCTGTGGCGCCTGCTGAATGATAATGCTGCGCTTTCCCTCAAGGCGGTGCTGCTCGGCGGCGCAGCGATCCCGGTCGAATTGACTGAGCGTGCACTCGCGCAGGGAATACGCAGTTTCTGCGGCTACGGCCTCACCGAGTTCGCTTCCACGGTCTGTGCCAAAGCGGCCGACGGCGCGGCGGATGTGGGCGAACCGCTGCCGGGGCGGGAGGTGAAAATTGTCGCCGGCGAGATCTGGCTGCGGGCGTCGAGTATGGCGGCGGGTTACTGGCGCGACGGTCAGTTATTGCCATTAACCAATGATGAAGGCTGGTTTGCGACACGCGATCGCGGGGAATTACACAATGGTCGGCTGACGGTTGTTGGGCGACTGGATAATCTTTTTTTTAGCGGCGGCGAAGGTATTCAACCGGAAGAGGTCGAGCGCGTGATACTCGCATATCCAGCGGTACAACAGGTGTTTATTGTACCGCTGGATGATGTCGAATATGGTCAACGCCCGGTCGCGGTGGTGGAATGCGATGACGGCTGCGAGTTGAGCGCGCTGGCGACATGGAGCGCTGAGCGGTTAGCGCGCTTCCAGCAGCCAGTGCGTTGGCTACGGCTGCCGGACACGTTAAAGAACGGTGGGATTAAGATTTCCCGTCAGGCGCTGCGCGAATGGGCCAGACAGCAGACGTATGCGACCGTATCGTAGCCACCCGCCATATCCCGCGGCATAACGCCGGGTGGGTTGAACGTGGTATGCTGGACTAAAGTACCCCTTTCTGGCTGAGCGTAACGCGGGTGGCGGCATTGAGATCGTAGTTTTTGAGATCTTCTGCTTTGACCCAGGCGTAATCGTCAAACTCCTCGTTGATCGTCACGTAGCGATTGGCGCTGACGCAGTCGAAGATCAGGTAGATCATATAGATCGTTTCCTGCCGACCATCCGGGTAAGTTTTGACGCGGGTATCATCGCGAAAGCTCCACGGCGCGATATGGGTAAGAATGAGTTTTTCGCCAAGCTCTTCGCGTATCTCCCGCCGCAGCGCCTCTTCAATACGCTCCCCTGGCTCCACGCCGCCGCCGGATAAGGCCCATTGCCCGGGGAAAACCCCGCGGTCGGCGGCCATTTTGCAGAGCAGATAATGGCCTTCATTCTGGATAAGCGGGCAAACAATCGTCCTTTGACGCACGGTTTTTCTCCTTCAGAGGGATGGGGCGGTATGCCGATGAAACAGTTTGCGAGCCGCCTCGGTAAACCGCAAGCGAAATGCGGCCCTGGTCCTGTTGGGTGTTAAGTTAGGTGAAAATAATCGCATGGAGTTTCGCCATGGACAGGGCGCCCCATTCCCCGCATGACGCCGTATTTAAACACCTGTTGTCGCACCGGGCGACGGCAAAGGACTTCCTTGACATTCATCTCCCCGGACCGCTGCGCGCGTTATGCAACCTGAATACGCTGCAACTGGAATCCGGGAGCTTTATTGACGATGAGCTACGAGCGAGTCATTCCGATATCCTTTACTCGCTGCAAACGCAGGCGGGGGAGGGCTATATCTATCTGTTGATTGAGCACCAAAGCTCGGCGGACCGCCATATGGCCTTTCGCCTGATGCGCTATGCCATCGCCGCGATGCAACGTCATCTGGATAAGGGGCATACGCAGCTGCCGCTGGTTATCCCCCTGCTGTTTTATCATGGCCGCGTTTCGCCCTGGCCGTACCCGATGTGCTGGCTGGCAGGCTTTGCCGATCCGGACGTTGCGCGGCGGATCTATGGTGATGATTTTCCCTTAATCGATATCACCACCACCCCGGATGATGAAATCATGCGCCACCGGCGTGTGGCGATGCTGGAGCTGCTGCAGAAGCATATCCGCCAGCGCGACATGATGGACCTGCACGAGCAGCTGGTCAGCCTGTTAGCTCTGGGATACACTAGCCGCAGGCAGCTAAAGACGCTGCTGCATTATCTGTTACAGGCAGGAAACGCCGCCGATCCGGTCGCTTTTTTGCGCCATCTTGCGCAAAGCGTTCCCCGGCGGTCGCACAAGGAGACGCTCATGAATATTGCCCAGTTTCTGGAACAACGCGGCCATCAGCAAGGGTTAAAGCAAGGTCTGCAACAAGGTCTGCAACAAGGTCTGGAGCAAGGTGAGCAGCAGACCGCGGAGCGTATTGCCCGGGCGATGCTCGCTAACGGGCTTGACCTGTCGCTGGTGGCGAAACTGACCGGCCTCGCCCCGGAATGTCTGGCCCGGCTGCAGCATTAATTATTCCCTTATCCACCCGCGCCGCGCCGATCGTGCGGCGTCAGTTCTCTGTTTTCGTCAATGTGTCAGCGTTAATCATAATAAACATGAATATTCATGGCGCTGAACGGGCGGTTCGTTATTCCGACAACGCCCGATGCCATAAAAAAACGCAACTGGTTACACTCTTGTGAAAATTCATTTCGCCAGGTCATTGATTCCTGACGGGTGCGCAGTAGAATTTTCAGGTTTTTTCGGGACTTCTTTGATTTTAATTTTCTGGATAGAGTAAATAATGAAAAAAAGCATTTTTATGGCGCTGGCTGGCGTCATGCTGGTTTCTTCCGCGGCCCATGCGATCAGCGTTACCGGTGAAGCAGGCGAGCATTACACCAATCTTGGCGTCGGGTTTGGCACGGAGTCTACCGGCCTGGCCGTTTCCGGTAACTGGTTGCACAGCGATAACGACGGCGACGCCGCGGGTTTAGGCCTGGGGCTCAATATTCCGCTGGGGCCGTTCCTCGCGACCGTGGGCGGTAAAGGCGTATACACCAACCCGAAACAGGGCGATGAAGGTTATGCGGCAGCGGTCGGCGGCGGCCTGCAGTGGAAAATCGGCGACAGCTTCCGCCTGTACGGCGACTACTACTACTCGCCGGATTCCCTCTCCAGCGGCATTGACAGCTATCAGGAAGCTAATGTCGGCGCCAGCTGGACCATCATGCGTCCGCTCAGCATCCAGGCAGGCTATCGCTATCTGAACCTGGCGGGCAAAGATGGCAACCGCGATAACACCATCGCCGACGGCCCGTACATCGGCGCCAGCGCCAGCTTCTAATCTCCTCCGGCGCGGTATCTTCTTGCCGCGCCAGATTTTCCTCCTCGTCAGCATCCCGCTTTGCGTTATAGTATTTGCCACCTGGCAGGCAAGGAGTGAGCAATGTTGAATGTGGAAATGCTGTCCACTGGCGATGAAGTGTTGCATGGTCAAATCGTTGATACCAATGCGGCATGGCTGGCGGATTTCTTTTTTAATCAGGGGTTACCGTTAACGCGCCGCCATACCGTTGGCGACGATCTTGATGCGCTGGTGGCGATTCTGCGCGAACGCAGCGAACAGGCGGATGTGCTGATCGTTAACGGCGGCCTAGGGCCGACCAGCGACGATCTGAGCGCGCTGGCCGCCGCCACCGCGAAAGGCGAAGGGCTTATTTTGCATCCGGAGTGGCTGGAAACCATGACCCGTTTCTTTGCCGAGCGCGGCCGGCCGATGGCGGAAAGTAACCGCAAGCAGGCGGAAATCCCCGCCAGCGCCGAAATGATCAATAACCCGGTCGGCACGGCCTGTGGCTTTGCCGTTCAGCTCAACCGCTGCCTGATGTTTTTCACCCCCGGTGTACCTTCTGAATTTAAGGTGATGGTCGAGCAGGAGATTTTACCGCGTCTGCGTCAGCGCTTTACGCTGCCGGAGCCGCCGGTATGCCTGCGTTTGACCACCTTTGGCCGCTCGGAGAGCGAGCTGGCGCAAAGCCTCAATCCGCTGACGTTACCGCCTGGCGTGGTGATGGGTTACCGTTCGTCGATGCCGATTATCGAACTCAAGCTAACCGGACCGGCTGACCAGCGTGACGCCATGCTGGCCCTGTGGCCGGAAGTCCGCAAGGTGGCTGGCGACAGTCTGATTTTCGAAGGCACGGAAGGGTTACCGGCGCAGATTGCGCGCTGCCTGCAGGAGCGGCAGCTGAGCCTGACGCTCAGCGAGCAGTTTACCGGCGGCCTGCTGGCGCTCCAGCTGTCCCGCGCCGGCGCGCCGCTGCTGGCCAGCGAAGTGGTCCCGGCGCAGGAGGAGACGCTGGCGCAGGCGGCTCGCTGGGCGGCCGAGCGGCGCATAAACCATTTTGCCGGTCTGGCCCTGGCGGTGAGCGGCCAGGAGAACAATCATCTCAATGTGGCCCTGGCCACCCCGGACGGCCCCTTCGCGCTGCGGGTGAAGTTCAGCGTCACCCGCCACAGCCTGGCGGTACGCCAGGAAGTCTGCGCCATGATGGCATTAAACATGCTGCGTCGCTGGCTGAATGGTCAACCGCTGGCCAGCGAACATGGCTGGATTAACGTGGTGGATTCCCTCTCGCTGTAAGTCGTTTCCCCCGGCGCGCGGGCTTCTCCCGGGCGCCGGTTGTCCAGCCTGTTGTACTCTCCTGAAAAAATTCTGTGCGTTAAGTCGCAATAATCTGCAGCGGATGGTCCAGCATACGGGAAAACGATTGCCCCGCGATATCGCTCACACTTTACCGCCCGCACAATCGCAACACTGATTCCAGTATTCAGGATTGGAGTCCAGTATGTTGGAATCAACAAAAGTCCCGGCGCTGACCCGCGCGATTGAGATCCTCAATTTAATCAGCCGGATTGGCCCCTGCAGCGCAGCCACCATCATTGCCGAACTGGGGATCCCGAAAAGCACGGTTTATCTGCTGCTGGGCGAGCTAAAAAAGCAGCGCTTCATCAGTATGGATAATCAGGATAACTACTGCCTGTGGACCAAGCTGGTGGAGCTGGCCGGGCAGGCGCTGAGCAAAATGGATCTGCGCGAGCTGGCGCGTCCGCGCCTCACCCGGCTGATGGACGAGTGCGGCCTGCTTTGCCATCTGGGCATCATCGATCAGGGTAACGCCTACTACATTCTTAAAATTGAGTCTCCCGCCACCATTAGCGTGCGTTCGCCGAAGGCAAGAGCCTGTCGCTTTATCGCTCCGGGATCGGCAAATGTTTGCTGGCCTGGCAGCCCGCCAGCGTTCAGGCGTCGATTATCGACGACCTGCAGTGGGAGCGGGCCACGCCAACGACCATCATCGATGCTCAACAGCTGCGGGAGGAGCTGGGGCGCATTCGCGCTCGGGGCTGGAGCTTTGATAATGGCGAGGACTATCCGGATGTGCGCTGCGTGGCCGCCCCGGTATTTAACGCCAATAACGACCTGACCGCCGCCATCTCGGTGGTGGGCACCCGTCTGCAAATCAATGAAGACAATCGCGATTATCTGGCCGGTAAGGCGATTGCCTGCGCGAAAGATATTTCCCGTCTGCTGGGGTGGAAAAGCCCCTTCGAACAACTCGCCTGATCATAAGGAGAACATCATGACCCTACCGAAAATTAAACACGTCCGCGCCTGGTTCATCGGCGGCGCCACGGCAGAGCAGGGCGCCGGCGGCGGCGATTACCACGACCAGGGGGCTAACCACTGGATTGACGATCATATCGCCACCCCGATGAGCAAATATAAAGAGTATGAGCAGTCCCGGCAGTCGTTTGGCATCAACGTGCTGGGGACGCTGATTGTGGAAGTGGAAGCCGACAACGGACAGACCGGCTTTGCGGTGTCGACGGCCGGGGAGATGGGCTGCTTTATCGTGGAAAAACATCTCAACCGCTTTATCGAAGGCAAATGCGTCAGCGATATCAAACTGATCCATGACCAGATGCTTAACGCCACCCTTTACTACGCGGGATCCGGCGGCCTGGTAATGAATACCCTCTCCTGTGTCGACCTGGCGCTGTGGGATCTGTTCGGGAAAGTGGTTGGCCTGCCGGTCTACAAACTGTTGGGCGGGGCGGTGCGCGACGAAATCCAGTTCTATGCCACCGGCGCGCGTCCGGACCTGGCGCAGGAGATGGGCTTTATCGGCGGCAAAATGCCCACCCACTGGGGGCCGCACGATGGCGACGCCGGGATCCGCAAAGACGTCGCCATGGTGGCGGATATGCGTGAAAAGTGCGGCCCGGATTTCTGGTTAATGCTGGACTGTTGGATGAGCCAGGACGTTAACTATGCCACCAAACTTGCCCATTCCTGCGCCCCTTATAACCTCAAGTGGATCGAAGAGTGCCTGCCGCCGCAGCAGTATGAAGGCTATCGCGAGCTGAAGCGCCAGGCGCCGGCCGGGATGATGGTGACCAGCGGCGAGCACCACGGCACACTGCAGTCCTTCCGCACCCTGTCGGAAACCGGCATCGATATTATGCAGCCCGACGTCGGCTGGTGCGGCGGCTTAACCACCCTGGTGGAGATCGCGGCCATCGCCAAAGCGCGCGGGCAGCTGGTGGTGCCTCACGGCTCGTCGGTTTACTCCCATCATGCGGTGATCACCTTCACCAACACGCCGTTCAGCGAGTTTCTGATGACCAGCCCGGACTGCGCCACGCTGCGTCCACAGTTCGACCCGATCCTGCTCGGCGAGCCGGTGCCGGAGAGAGGGCGCATTCATAAATCGGTCCTGGATAAACCCGGTTTTGGCGTCGAGCTCAATCGCGACTGCAACCTGAAGCGTCCTTATCAACACTGATTGCATCGGGCCGCCCGGCGGCCCGCGCCTGAGGATATTATGATGAGCAACACTCTGCTGGAGAGCGTGGTGAAGAAAAACCGCGCCCGCTTAATCCCCTTTATGCTGGCGCTGTACGTGCTGGCGTTTCTTGACCGTTCGAATATCGGTTTCGCCAAAGAGACCTACCAGCTGGATACCGGGCTCAGCAATGAGGCCTACGCGCTGGGGGCCGGTATCTTCTTTGTGGTCTATGCCTTCCTCGGGGTGCCGGCCAATCTGCTGATGCGCAAATTTGGCGCCAGAAAATGGATCGGCTGCACCACGCTGCTGTGGGGCGTGCTGTCGGCGGCGATGGCGTGGGCGGATACGGAAGCGAAATTCCTGCTGGTACGTACCCTGCTGGGCGCGGCGGAGGCGGGATTCTTTCCCGGAATGATCTACCTCACTTCACAGTGGTTTCCTCAGCAAAACCGCGCCAGCATTATGGGGCTGTTTTATATGGGGGCGCCGCTGGCCCTGACGCTGGGATCGCCTTTATCCGGTGCGCTGCTGGAGATGCATGGGTTTATGGGCCATCCCGGCTGGTTCTGGATGTTTGTCATTGAAGGCCTGCTCGCCGTCGCCGCGGGAGCGTTCACCTTCTTCTGGCTGGACGATTCGCCGCAGCATGCCCGCTTCCTGAGCATAGAGGAGAAACAGGCGCTGATCGGCGAGCTGGCGCGCGAGGAGGAGAAAAAGATTGCCTCGCGCCTGTCCGATGCGCTGCGTAACGGGCGGGTCTGGCAGCTGGCGCTGATTTATCTGACCATTCAGGTGGCGGTCTATGGTCTGATTTTCTTCCTGCCCACCCAGGTTGCTGCGCTGCTGGGCACCAAAGTTGGCTTCGTTGCCTCGGTGGTGACGGCTATCCCGTGGGTGGCAGCGCTGTTTGGCACCTGGCTTATCCCTCGCTACTCCGATCGCACCGGCGAGCGGCGCAATATTGCCGCCCTGACACTGCTGGCGGCGGCGGTCGGGATTGCGGTGTCCGGACTGGTGGCGCCGGTGCTGGCTATCATCGCGCTGTGCGTGGCGGCGGTTGGGGTGATTGCCGTGCAGCCGGTCTTCTGGACGATGCCGACGCAGCTGCTGTCCGGCACGGCCCTGGCCGCCGGGATTGGCTTTGTTAACCTGTTTGGCGCCATCGGCGGCTTTCTGGCGCCGATCGTGCGCGTGCAGGCCGAAACTTTGTTCGCCAGCAGCGCCGCCGGACTGTTAACCCTGGCCGGCGTCGCCATTGTCGGGGTGGTCATTATCTTTTCATTGAGCCTTACCCGCGCGGTACCCCAGCGCGGCAGCGTACAGCATTGAATAAAGGAATCGCTATGAACGCACTGTTATCTAACCCCTTCAAACGGGGATTATTACGCGGTGAGACGCAAATCGGCCTGTGGCTGAGCTCCACCTCCTCCTACATGGCCGAGATCGCCGCGACCTCGGGATACGACTGGCTGCTGATCGACGGCGAGCATGCGCCGAACACCATTCAGGACCTTTATCATCAGCTTCAGGCGATTGCCCCCTACGCCAGCCAGACGGTCATTCGTCCGGTCGAGGGCAACCGCAGCCTGATAAAACAGGTGCTGGATATTGGCGCCAGAACGTTGCTGGTGCCGATGGTCGATACCGCCGAGCAGGCGCGGGAGGTGGTCTCAGCGACCCGTTATCCGCCCATCGGTAGCCGCGGTGTTGGCGCTGGCGTGGCGAGAGCGGCGCGCTGGGGAAGGATAGAGAATTATATGGCGGAGGCGAATGACGAACTCTGTCTGCTGATACAGGTCGAGAGCCGAACCGCGCTGGAGAATCTGGACGCGATTCTTGAGGTGGACGGCATTGACGGGGTGTTTATCGGTCCGGCGGATCTTTCCGCCTCACTGGGTCACCCGGACGATGCCGGCCATCCTGACGTGCAGCGGGTGATCGAGCAGAGCATCCGGCGCATTCGCGCGGCGGGGAAAGCGGCCGGATTTCTGGCGGTCGACCCGGCGATGGCAGAAAAATGTCTTGCCTGGGGGGCCAACTTCGTCGCCGTCGGGGTGGACACCATGCTGTATACCCAGGCGCTGGACCGCCGGCTGGCGATGTTCAAACCCACCTGCGCCCAGCCGCAGGAGAAAGCGAGCTATTAACTATTGATGGCGGAGGCTGGCGCTGGGCTCAGGCGAGCGCTTGCGCCAGTACCGTCAGCGGATGCTCGCAGCGTTTGCGGGTGGACATCTCAATCTGCCACTTGCAGGTCTCGCAGTCGGTCACGACGATGTCGGCGCCGCTCTCCTCAATCTGGCGGAACAGCGGGGCGCCGATAGCCTGGGATACCGCATAATTCTCAGTTTTAAACCCGTAGGTGCCCGCGATGCCGCAGCACTGTGAATCCAGCACCTCCAGCTGCAGGCCGGGGATCAGCCGCAGCAGCTCGAGGGTATACAGCGACCAGCCCATCTTTTCCATATGACACGGGGTGTGATAGACCACCTTCAGCGGCAGCCGGCGCAGCGGTAGCGTCTTGCCGGCATCCAGCTGTTTCCAGATCCAGCGGGTGGCCAGCTCGACCCGATCGCGAAGATCGCTGTTGTCGACATCGAGGAGATGAGGGTATTCATCACGTAGCGTAAAGGTGCAGGTCGAGGAGGTGGCAATGATCGGCAGCGTGTTTTCCCGCATCGCAGCGACGTTACTCTGCGCCTGTTTACGCGCCTTGTCGAAAAAGCCGTTGGCGATCAGCGGCACGCCGCAGCATTTTTCCTTCGATAACAACTGCACGCCGGTACCCAGCGCGTTGACGACGCGGATCAGATCCTTACCCAGCTGCGGATGGTTATAGTTGACGTAGCAGCCATGAAAGAAGACCACCTGCTCAGGGTACTGCGCCTGTCTGGCCGCGAGCTGGCGGTAAGCGCGGCGGAAGGTGCCGAAGCCATATTTCGGTAGTGTGCGCCGGTGGTCGATTTTAAGCGCCGCGTCGAGCAGGCGGCGCACCGGTTTTAAACCGGTCGTGGCGTTGACCAGGGGGGCAAAGGGAGTGGAAAGGGTGCCCATCAGGTCGGTATGGCTGAGGATGGCGTCGCGCAGGGTCGGCTTTTGCTGGCCGTACTGTGCCCGGGCGCGCTGAATGATATCGCCAATTTTCACATCCGACGGGCAGGCAACCTCGCAGCGCTTGCAGTTAATGCAGTACTTCAGCGCCTCGTCGTACAGCGCGCCATCCTTCAGACGCAGACGTTCGCCGTCCGGCCCCGCCTGTTTCGGGCCGGGATAGCGTGGATTGACCCGACTTACCGGGCAGGTGGTGGTACAGACCGTGCACTTAATGCAGCTTTCAAAACGGGTATCGTTCATGGCCGGTCTCCGGCAAGGGCGTGGATCTGTCTGGCGGCGTGCAGCGCGGTGACGGCGCAGACGCCGCCGCCACAGCCGAGCTGAATGGCATCGAACCCGCCGATCAATGAGCCAATGGCGAACAGATTATGGAACGGCTGCCCGCCCAGCACGGGGCGCAGCAGGGCATCGGTTTTCACGCCGAAGCGCTGCCACGGTTGTGAGACGAAGAAATCGCGCTGGTACCAGCTTTCCCGTGGCAGGGTCTGCTGCAGGTCGAGGCCGAGGATCGGCTCGCGCACGCTATCGCGAGTGGCGACAAGACCGTTGCTGAAAAAGCTGCCGCTGGCCAGCACGGTGAAACGCGGACGCAGCGCGACATCGCCGTGATTTCGCGTCCAGACGGCCTCGACGGCGCCCTGTCGATGGCTGATTTTCACCACTTCATCGCCAGCAAGCCAGGTGCCGCCCTCGCGAATGAACTGACGCTGAAGCTGGCTATGCAGGCGCATCCCCGGCACCGAAGGCGGCAGCGTCGGCAGCAAACGCAGCGGGCAGGGCAGACGCGTCTGCAGCCAGCGGTACAGGCGATCGTCGGCGAGGCCAAAACAGGCGGGCATGATCAGCAGGTCATGCTGCTGCGCCAGCGGCAGCAGCGCTGCATGCAGGGCCGGCCATAGATTCTCATCATCCAGCACGCGGGCGATGTTAGCGGCGCGAAACTCGGTGGGGTTGTCACGCAGCACATCCAGCACCGGTAACTCGATTTCCACCGCCGCGGCGGTAACTCCGTGTTGACCGAGCGCGGCGGCGGCGAGATGTGGCTGAAAATCAGCAAAACCGCTAATCCCTACCAGGCATACGTGTTGCTGCGCGAAGGGTGCCAGCGGAACCTCTTCCGGCGACAGCCACGCCGGTCGCAACGTCCCCAGCGGCGTCACCCGCAGATGAGGTTGGCGCGCTTCGCCTTGCATGTTCGCGCCGCAGGCGGCCAGCAGGGCTTCGGTCTGTGTCGCGTATTCGAGTACCGCCCCGGCGCCGAGCCGGGAATAAGGGTGTTCAGGAAGCTGTTCAGCGAGTTGCTGCAGACCTTGTGCGACGTCAGTAACGTTATCGCCGTTGGGCAGCGCCGAGAGCAGGTCTAACGACGCGGAGGAAAAATGCAGCGCGCTCTGCCCGCGGCTGATAATGACGCTGCGCAGGCCGTACTGATTCAGCGCCAGCCCGCACAACAGGCCGGCGAGCCCGCCGCCGACAATTGCGCAATCAAACTTCATCCTGGTGCTCCTGTGGCAGTCCGCACAGGCCGAGGTAGACCCAGCGGGTAAATTCGCTTTCGCGCAGTGCATCGCCCCAGGCGATGGGCTGAACGCCCTTCCAGCGTTCATTGAGAAACGCCGAGAGCTGGGTCAACGACTGCGCGGGGGTGGTGACGTTAAAGCGCTGCAACAGTCCGGCAGCGCGGCAGGCGCAGAGTTCTCCCTGGCAGGTGCCCATGCCAATCCGGGTGCGGCGGCGCAGGTCGAGGAGGGTGTTGACCGCCAGATTTTCCACCGCGTATTTCACTTCGCCAGCGGTAACGGCTTCGCATTCGCAGACCAGGCTACGGTGCTGGCGGCTGTCGCCAAGCCAGGCAGGAGTGCGATCGCCGTGACGGTAGACGGCCGAGCCGCGCAGCGGGGTGGGGAGGGAGATAATTTTTTGCAGGGTACTTTCCGTTGGCTCCTGTGAACCGGGCAGCGGGGTCTCGGCCGTGCTACAGGGGGTGGTGTTTCCCAGCTTACGACAGACGGCGTCGGTGGCCCACTCGGCCATCAGGCGATAGGTCATCAGCTTGCCGCCGGTGATAGTAATGAAGCCTTCCATACCGTCACGCTGGGCATGGTCGAGCAGGACGATGCCGCGGCTGACGCTGCGCCCGCTGGGATCGTTATCGCTGGCCACCAGCGGGCGGACGCCGGAGTAGGCTCGGAGGATCCGGGTGCGGCCCATGATCGGCGCCAGCTTTTCGCCTTCGCGCAGCAGGGTATCGACTTCCGCCGTCGTTACCCGGTTGTCGTCAATGTCGTCATAAGGAATATGCATTGAGGTGGTGCCGATCAGCGAGATGGTATCCCCGGGCACCAGAATATCGGCGTCGGCCGGCTTACGGCAGCGGTTGATCACCAGGTTGTTAATCCGGTGGTCAAGGATCAACAGCGATCCCTTCGCCGGGAACATGGTGATGCGCAGGTCGGCATATTCCGCAATGCGCTGCCCCCAGATCCCGGCGGCGTTAACCACCACCCCGGCGTACAGCGTGCGGGCCTGGTGAAGTTGGCGGTCGTATACCTGAACGCCGCAGACGCGATCGCTCTGGCGTAGCAGGCCTGTCACTTCGCAGCCGGTAAGGATCTGCGTGCCGTGTTCGCGGGCGTCGAGCATATTGGCTGCGGTGAGGCGAAACGGGTCGATGGTGCCGTCCGGGACCTGCACTGCGCCCAGTAGCGTCGGGTTGACGGCGGGCTCCTGGCGCAGCGCGTCCTGCGGCGAGAGCGGCGTGGCCTCTATGCCAGCCTGCTGACAGGCGTCGATAAAGGTTTGCTGCCAGGCCATGTCATCTTCAGGCAGGGTGATAAACAGCCCATTGGTCGGTTCAATGCAGTGGCGGGCGATGCGGCGCAGGATGCGGTTCTCACTGATGCATTCGCGGGCGGATTCGTTGTCGGTCACCGCATAGCGGGCGCCGCTGTGCAGCAGTCCATGATTACGGCCGGTGGCCCCGGTGGCGATATCATGGCGCTCAATGAGCAGCGTTCGTAATCCGCGCCGGGCGCAGTCGCGGGCGATACCGGCGCCGGTTGCTCCGCCGCCGATGATAATGACCTCGCTATCAAGACGTCCCGTCATCTTCAGCTCCTCTGCTTTCGTTTAACGCCATTTAGCCACAATTCATAAGGTTATTGTTTGATTTCGAGCATATTCGCGCGTTATTTGAGCGTGTTATGTGATTTCGTGCTCACATTAGAACGTTTTGTCATATTTCTGTAACAAATTGTGCGATGTTTCACAGTATCAACTCTACGTATTGCCTACCATCGCGACCATATTTGAAGTTGGTGATTAATCTGGGATTTTGTCGTGACGTCAGTAGAAAACAGCAAGGGCCACGGAGGCTGATATGTTAAGTATTTTTAAACCCGCCGCGCATAAAGCGCGTTTGCCAGCAGCGGAGATCGACCCGCTGTATCGTCGATTACGCTGGCAGATTTTCATTGGCATCTTTTTTGGTTATGCCGCTTACTATCTGGTTCGTAAGAACTTTGCCCTGGCGATGCCTTATCTGATTGAGCAGGGCTTCTCCCGTGGCGACCTCGGTTTCGCCCTTTCCGGCATCTCCATCGCCTACGGATTTTCGAAATTCATCATGGGCTCGGTCTCTGACCGCTCGAATCCGCGCATTTTCCTGCCGGCCGGCTTGATCCTCGCCGCGCTGGTGATGCTGGTGATGGGCTTTGTACCGTGGGCGACTTCCAGCATCATGATCATGTTCGTATTGCTGTTTCTTTGCGGATGGTTCCAGGGGATGGGCTGGCCGCCGTGCGGCCGGACCATGGTGCACTGGTGGTCGCAGAAAGAGCGCGGTGGGATTGTCTCGGTGTGGAACTGCGCGCATAACGTCGGCGGCGGTATTCCGCCGCTGCTGTTCCTGCTGGGGATGGCGTGGTTTAACGACTGGCACGCGGCGCTGTATATGCCGGCTTTCGGCGCGATCCTGCTGGCGATTTTTGCCTTCGCGATGATGCGCGATACCCCGCAGTCCTGCGGTCTGCCGCCGATCGAAGAGTATAAAAACGACTATCCGGATGACTATAGTGAAAAGCACGAAGAAGAGCTGACGGCGAAGCAGATCTTTATGCATTACATTCTGCCGAACAAGCTGCTGTGGTACATCGCTATCGCTAACGTCTTCGTTTATCTGCTGCGCTACGGCATTCTCGACTGGTCGCCGACCTACCTGAAAGAGGTCAAACACTTCGCGCTGGATAAATCCTCCTGGGCCTACTTCCTCTATGAGTACGCGGGGATCCCGGGCACGCTGCTGTGCGGCTGGATGTCGGACAAAGTGTTTAAAGGCAACCGCGGCGCGACCGGCGTGTTCTTTATGACCCTGGTGACCATCGCCACTGTCGTTTACTGGCTCAATCCGCCGGGCAATCCGGGCGTCGATATGGCCTGTATGATTATTATCGGCTTCCTGATCTACGGCCCGGTGATGCTGATCGGTCTGCATGCCCTCGAGCTGGCGCCGAAAAAAGCCGCCGGTACCGCCGCGGGCTTCACCGGCCTGTTTGGCTATCTTGGCGGTTCCGTGGCGGCGAGCGCCATCGTCGGCTACACCGTCGATTTCTTCGGCTGGGACGGCGGCTTCATGGTGATGATCGGCGGCAGCGTGCTGGCGGTTATCCTGCTGGTTATCGTGATGCTTGGCGAGCGTCGTCATCATCAACAACTGAAACAAGCCTAAGGAGCGACGATGAACATGAAACTCACCGCGCTAATGAGCGGCATGATTTTGGCCAGTTCGGCACTGTGCTTCAGCGCTGTCGCAGCGGAGAAAATGGTCATCGCCCACCGCGGCGCCAGCGGGTATCTGCCGGAACATACCCTGCCGGCGAAAGCGATGGCTTACGCTCAGGGGGCGGATTACCTTGAGCAAGATCTGGTGATGACCAAAGACGACCGGCTGGTGGTGTTACACGACCATTATCTCGATCGGGTGACTGACGTTGCGCAGCGTTTCCCGCAGCGGGCGCGTCAAGATGGCCGTTTCTACGCCATCGACTTTACCCTGGCCGAGATTAAGTCGTTGAAGTTTACCGAAGGTTTTGAGCCGAAAAATGGTAAGAACGTGCAAACCTATCCCGGGCGTTTCCCGATGGGCAAATCCGATTTTCGTATTCATACCTTTGAAGAGGAGATTGAGTTTGTCCAGGGGCTGAACCATTCGACGGGTAAAAATATCGGTATCTACCCGGAAATCAAAGCGCCGTGGTTCCACCATCAGGAAGGGAAAGATATTGCTGCCAGTACCCTGAAAGTGCTGAAGGAGTATGGCTATACCAGCAAGCAGGATAAGGTTTATCTGCAGTGCTTTGACGCCAACGAGCTCAAACGTATCAAAAATGAGCTGGAACCGGAGATGGGCATGGATCTCAATCTGGTGCAGCTCATCGCCTACACCGACTGGAATGAAACTCAGCAGAAACAGGCGGACGGTAAATGGGTGAACTACAGCTATGACTGGATGTTTAAGCCGGGAGCGATGGCGCAGATCGCGCAGTACGCCGACGGTATCGGCCCGGATTACCATATGCTGGTAGCGGAAGGCTCGAAGCCGGGCGCGGTGAAGCTGACGGCGATGGTGAAAGAGGCGCATGCCAGCCATCTGCAGGTGCATCCGTACACCGTGCGCGCGGATCAGTTGCCGGAGTACGCCACTAACGTTAATCAGCTCTATGACCTGCTGTATCACCAGGCGGGCGTCGACGGCTTGTTTACCGATTTCCCGGATAAAGCGGTGCAGTTCCTGAACGCTAAACGCTAAAAAGCCGGGTGGCGGCTACGCCTTACCCGGCCTACGGTCTGGCTGAAACTGCCGGTGTTGCGGCCTCAAAATCGCTGAGACGTTCCCGGAAGGCAGGGGGAGCCCGCATGAATGCGGGCTGAGGGCCGTGTTTTGCACGGACGCTGCCTCGGCCCGACCCGAAGCCTGCAGGGATAAGTCGAAGGAACCACGAAGTGGCGATTTTGGCGGCCAGAGCCCGGGAGTACAGAGGGCGGCGGCGACTGGCCGCCCTCTGTGCGCTCCCTGC
>NZ_KV793024.1:0-58436 GCF_001808325.1 Klebsiella sp. HMSC16C06 | reverse complement strand
GCGACTGGCCGCCCTCTGTGCGCTCCCTGCGCCACGGAAAACATATTGCATAAAAATTAACCGGGAGCGCAATATCCTCTGAAGCGACACGCGATAAACGTTTTTCTCAAGCGAAAAAGTTGCAAACCGATAACAGTATCTACGAACTGCGGTTTTGTAGGTCAGGTAAGCGTAGCGCCACCTGACAAGACTACATCTCGATCTCAATATCGCCTTTCGCCCGGCAGCAGCAGGGCAAAATTTCCCCCGGCTGGATAAAGGCCAGCGGCTCGGTCAGCCAGTCAACCTGGCCGGAAACCAGACGCGTGCGGCAGGAACCGCAATAGCCTTCGCGGCACTGATACTCGACGTCGATATTATGCGACTCCAGCGCCGCCAGCAGGGAAGGATGTTCATCCTGACACTCAAGGCGAGTGTCAGAGATTTTCAGGAAAATCCGCTTCATTACAGCTGGAAGTTGCTCAGGTCGTCGGCATCGACTTCAGAATCGATCTGGCCGACGAGATACGAGCTGACCTCTACTTCCTGCGGCGCCACCTGGACGTTATCGGAGACCAGCCAGGTGTTGATCCATGGGATTGGGTTGGAGCGGGTCTGGAATGGCAGATCGAGGCCCACTGCCTGCATGCGGATATTGGTGATGTACTCGACGTACTGGCAGAGAATATCTTTGTTCAGGCCGATCATCGAGCCGTCGCGGAACAGATAGTCCGCCCACTCTTTCTCCTGCTGCGCCGCCAGCACGAACAGGTCATAGCACTCCTGCTTGCACTCTTCGGCGATTTCCGCCATCTCCGGATCGTCGCTGCCGGAGCGCAGCAGGTTCAACATATGCTGGGTGCCGGTCAGGTGCAGCGCTTCATCGCGGGCGATCAGGCGGATAATTTTGGCGTTACCTTCCATCAGCTTGCGCTCGGCGAAAGCGAAGGAGCAGGCGAAGCTAACGTAGAAGCGGATCGCTTCCAGCGCGTTGACGCTCATCAGGCACAGATAGAGTTTCTTTTTCAGCTCGCGCAGATTCACGGTCACGGTTTTGCCGTTGACGGTGTGGGTGCCTTCGCCCAGCAGGTGCCAGTAGCTGGTCATTTCGATCAGCGAATCGTAATAGTGAGAGATGCCTTCCGCACGTTTCTGGATCTGCTCGTTGGTCACGATATCGTCGAACACGGTCGCCGGATCGTTGACGATGTTGCGGATGATATGGGTGTAGGAGCGTGAGTGGATGGTCTCGGAGAAGGCCCAGGTTTCCACCCAGGTTTCCAGCTCCGGGATGGAGATCAGCGGCAGCAGCGCGACGTTCGGGCTGCGGCCCTGGATGGAGTCGAGCAGCGTCTGGTACTTCAGGTTGCTGATGAAAATATGTTTTTCATGTTCCGGCAGCGCCTGGTAGTCGATGCGATCGCGCGAAACGTCAACCTCTTCCGGACGCCAGAAGAAGGAGAGCTGCTTTTCAATCAGCTTTTCAAAGATGTCATATTTTTGCTGATCGTAGCGGGCCACGTTAACCGGCTGGCCAAAAAACATCGGTTCCAGCAGCTGATCGTTTTTCGTCTGTGAAAAAGTGGTGTATGCCATTGAAGTGAGTCCTGTTGAAATGTATTGCCCGGCGGTACTACGTTGGCCGGGCCTACACAATCGTAGGCCGGGTAAGCATCGCGCCACCCGGCAAAAATAACTTAGATCTTACAAGCGCCGCTTTCGCAGCCGTCGTCCTGGATGGACGGGGCCAGGTCATCCTGAGCGTCTTCTGCGCCATCACGGGTGTTGTGATAGTACAGCGTTTTGACACCGAATTTATAGGCGTTGAGCAGGTCTTTGAGCAACTGCTGCATCGGCACTTTTCCGGACGGGAAGCGCGTCGGATCGTAGTTGGTGTTGGCAGAGATCGACTGGTCGATAAACTTCTGCATGATACCCACCAGCTGCAGATAACCGTCGTTGTTCGGCATTTCCCACAGCAGCTCATAGGCGTTCTGCAGATTTTCGTAATCCGGCACCACCTGGCGCAGGATACCGTCCTTGGACGCTTTGATACTGACGTGGCCGCGCGGCGGCTCAATGCCGTTGGTGGCGTTGGAGATCTGCGACGAGGTCTCGGACGGCATCAGTGCGGAGAGCGTGGAGTTACGCAGACCGTGGGTTTTAATGGATTCGCGCAATGCTTCCCAGTCGAAGTGCAGAGATTCGCTGACGATGCCGTCCAGGTCTTTCTTATAGGTATCGATCGGCAGGATACCCTGCGCATAGGTGGTTTCATTGAACCACGGGCAGGCGCCCTGCTCGATAGCCAGCTCGTTGGAGGCCTTCAGCAGGTAGTACTGAATCGCTTCGAAGGTTTTGTGCGTCAGGTTGTTGGCGCTGCCGTCGGAGTAGCGTTTGCCATGCTTCGCCAGATAGTAAGCGAAGTTGATCACGCCGATGCCCAGCGTACGACGCCCCATTGCGCCGCGTTTGGCGGCCGGGATCGGGTAATCCTGATAGTCCAGCAGCGCATCCAGGGCACGCACCGCCAGCACCGCCAGCTCTTCCAGCTCGTCTAGGCTGTCAATCGCGCCGAGGTTGAAGGCCGACAGGGTGCACAGCGCGATTTCGCCGTTTTCGTCGTTGACGTCTTCCAGCGGTTTGGTCGGCAGGGCAATCTCCAGGCACAGGTTAGACTGACGCACCGGGGCGACTACCGGATCGAACGGGCTGTGGGTGTTGCAGTGGTCGACGTTCTGGATGTAGATGCGGCCGGTAGAGGCGCGTTCCTGCATCATCAGCGAGAACAGCTCAACGGCTTTAATACGCTGCTTGCGAATGCTGTCGTCCTGCTCGTACTGGGTGTACAGGCGCTCAAACTCGTCCTGATCGGCAAAGAAGGCGTCATACAGGCCCGGGACATCGGAAGGGCTGAACAGGGTAATGTCGCCGCCCTTCAGCAGACGGGTGTACATCAGCTTGTTGATCTGTACGCCGTAGTCCATATGACGAACGCGGTTGGCGTCGGTACCGCGGTTGTTTTTCAGCACCAGCAGGCTTTCCACTTCCAGATGCCACATTGGGTAGAAGAGGGTCGCCGCGCCGCCGCGAACGCCGCCCTGCGAGCAGGATTTCACCGCGGTCTGGAAATGTTTGTAGAACGGAATGCAACCGGTGTGGAAGGCTTCGCCGCCGCGGATCGGGCTGCCCAGCGCGCGAATGCGCCCGGCGTTGATGCCGATCCCGGCGCGCTGGGAAACGTATTTCACAATCGCGCTGGAGGTGGCGTTGATGGAATCCAGGCTGTCGCCGCACTCGATCAGCACGCAGGAGCTGAACTGACGGGTTGGGGTGCGCACGCCGGACATGATTGGCGTCGGCAGCGAGATTTTAAAGGTCGATACCGCGTCGTAGAAACGCTTAATGTAGTCCAGACGGGTTTCGCGCGGGTAGTTCGAGAACAGACACGCGGCGACCAGAATATAGAGGAACTGTGCGCTCTCATAAATTTCGCCGGTAACGCGGTTTTGTACCAGATACTTGCCTTCCAGCTGCTTAACGGCTGCGTAGGAGAAGTTCATGTCGCGCCAGTGGTCGAGGAAACCGTCCATCTGCTGGAACTCTTCTTCCGTGTAGTCTTCCAGCAGATGATGATCGTATTTACCCTTCTCGACCATCTTCACCACGTGATCGTAGAGCGCCGGCGGCTCAAACTGGCCGAAGGCTTTTTTACGCAAATGGAAAATCGCCAGACGCGCGGCGAGGTACTGGTAATCCGGCGCGTCGCGGGAGATCAGATCCGCAGCGGCTTTAATAATGGTTTCGTGGATGTCCGCGGTTTTGATGCCGTCATAGAACTGGATATGAGAGCGCAGCTCTACCTGGGAAATCGAAACGTTATTCAGTCCTTCTGCCGCCCAATCCAGTACGCGATGGATTTTGTCGAGATTGATGCGCTCGGTGGTCCCGTCGCGCTTTGTCACCAGCAGACTCTGATTCATGTGGATTTTACCTGTCCGTGAAAGAAAATATCCCCCGTTTATCCACAGAAGGCCGTTGTGACTAACTCTGTGGATAAATACTATATGTAGGGGGTTGTCGATAAAAGAAACGCTATATGGTGAGTATTTTAGTAAGGAATCTTTTGAGTACAAGGGTTGATTTTGACGTTAAATTGAGGTTGCGGAAGGGTAATAATCCGCAAGTCCACGTCGCATAAGGCCTGGAGAAGAAGTCAATAAAACAGAAAAAAAAATGAAAATTTGATCGAGTGCTGATTTCTTCATCGGAAGAAATAATCACGCGGCTTGATGCCGCGCAATCATCATAAGCGCAGGTGCTGACCTCAGTCCTGTTTGGCGGTGGTATGCAACATATAGTTAACATCAACCCCCGGCGCTAACTTGAAGGTGTTGGTCAGCGGATTGTAATGCAGACCGATGATATGCTGCTCTTTCAGAGTTGTCTGATCTACCCAGCTCAGCAGCTCGGCCGGTTTGATAAACTTCTTCACATCATGAGTGCCCTTAGGCACCATCTTCATGACATATTCCGCACCGACCACCGCCATCAGCCAGGCCTTGCCGTTGCGGTTGATGGTGGAGAAGAAGACCTGGCCGCCGGGCTTCACCAGCCGCGCGCAGGCATGCACCACCGACTGCGGGTCGGGCACGTGCTCCAGCATCTCCATACAGGTCACGACGTCATACTGCTGCGGATGCTTCGCGGCATGTTCCTCAACCGTTTCCTGAACATAGTCCACCTGAATACCGCTCTCCAGGGCGTGCAGCTTCGCGACCTGCAGCGGTTCGGCACCCATGTCCAGTCCGGTGACCGTCGCACCTTCGCGCGCCATGCTCTCGGCGAGAATGCCGCCGCCGCAGCCGACATCGAGGACTTTTTTACCGAACAGGCCGCCGGAGCGTTCGGCGATATAACCCAGCCGCAGCGGGTTGATGCGGTGGAGCGGTTTGAACTCGCCCTCCAGATCCCACCAGCGCGAGGCGACGGCTTCGAATTTGGCGATTTCAGCATGATCGACGTTAGGGGCTACCGACGTTTTTTCGGCATTCATGGGCGCTTTTACTCCTTTTCTGTTCAGACCTGCGAGTATATCAGCAGCGCGCCATGAATAAACCGTATTGCTTTACCTCTATTAGCGCGGCTGTGTTATAATTTGCGACCTTTGAATCCGGGATACAGTAGAGGGATAGCGGTTAGATGAGCGACCTTGCGAGAGAAATTACACCGGTCAACATTGAGGAAGAGCTTAAGAACTCTTATCTGGATTATGCGATGTCGGTCATTGTTGGCCGTGCGCTGCCGGATGTCCGAGATGGCCTGAAGCCGGTACACCGTCGCGTACTTTACGCCATGAACGTATTGGGCAATGACTGGAACAAAGCCTATAAAAAATCAGCCCGTGTCGTTGGTGACGTAATCGGTAAATACCACCCGCACGGCGACTCCGCGGTATACGACACCATCGTTCGTATGGCGCAGCCGTTCTCGCTGCGTTACATGCTGGTGGACGGCCAGGGTAACTTCGGTTCCATCGACGGCGACTCCGCCGCGGCGATGCGTTATACCGAAATTCGTCTGGCGAAAATCGCTCATGAGCTGATGGCCGATCTTGAAAAAGAGACGGTCGATTTCGTCGACAACTATGACGGTACGGAGCGTATTCCGGACGTCATGCCGACCAAAATTCCTAACCTGCTGGTGAACGGCGCCTCCGGGATCGCCGTAGGGATGGCGACCAATATACCGCCGCATAACCTGACGGAAGTGATCAACGGCTGTCTGGCGTATGTTGACGATGAAGACATCAGCATTGAAGGGCTGATGGCGCATATTCCAGGCCCTGATTTCCCGACCGCCGCCATTATCAATGGCCGTCGTGGCATTGAAGAGGCCTACCGCACTGGTCGCGGTAAAGTGTACATCCGCGCGCGCGCGGAAGTGGAAGTGGACGCGAAATCCGGCCGCGAAACCATCATCGTGCACGAAATTCCGTATCAGGTGAACAAAGCGCGCCTGATTGAGAAAATCGCCGAGCTGGTCAAAGAAAAACGCGTGGAAGGCATCAGCGCGCTGCGTGACGAGTCTGATAAAGACGGGATGCGCATCGTGATTGAAGTGAAGCGCGATGCGGTAGGGGAAGTGGTGCTCAACAACCTCTATTCCCAGACTCAGCTGCAGGTCTCCTTCGGCATCAACATGGTTGCTCTGCACCATGGTCAGCCGAAGATCATGAACCTGAAGGACATCATCGCCGCGTTTGTACGCCACCGCCGCGAAGTGGTGACCCGTCGTACGATTTTCGAACTGCGCAAAGCGCGCGACCGGGCGCATATCCTCGAAGCGCTGGCCGTTGCGCTGGCCAACATCGACCCGATTATCGAACTGATCCGTCGCGCGCCGACCCCGGCAGAAGCGAAAACGGCGCTGGTTGCCCAGGCGTGGGATCTCGGTAACGTTGCGGCGATGCTGGAGCGCGCCGGTGATGACGCCGCGCGTCCGGAATGGCTGGAGCCAGAGTTCGGCGTGCGCGACGGTAAATACTATCTGACCGAGCAGCAGGCTCAGGCGATTCTGGATCTGCGTCTGCAGAAACTGACCGGCCTTGAGCATGAAAAACTGCTCGACGAATATAAAGAGCTGCTGGAGCAGATCGCGGAACTGCTGCACATTCTCGGCAGCGCCGATCGTCTGATGGAAGTGATTCGCGAAGAGCTGGAACTGATCCGCGACCAGTTCGGCGACGAACGTCGTACCGAAATCACTGCCAACAGCGCTGATATTAACATCGAAGATCTGATCAACCAGGAAGACGTGGTGGTCACCCTGTCGCATCAGGGCTATGTGAAGTATCAGCCGCTGACCGACTACGAAGCACAGCGTCGTGGCGGTAAAGGCAAGTCAGCAGCGCGCATTAAAGAAGAAGACTTTATCGACCGCCTGCTGGTGGCTAACACCCATGACACCATCCTCTGCTTCTCGAGCCGTGGCCGTCTGTACTGGATGAAGGTCTATCAGCTGCCGGAAGCCAGTCGCGGCGCGCGCGGTCGTCCGATCGTCAACCTGCTGCCGCTGGAAGCCGATGAGCGTATCACCGCCATCCTGCCGGTCCGCGAGTACGAAGAGGGCGTCAACGTCTTTATGGCGACCGCCAGCGGTACCGTGAAGAAAACCGCGCTGACCGAGTTCAGCCGTCCGCGTTCCGCCGGTATCATCGCGGTCAATCTGAACGAAGGCGATGAGCTGATCGGCGTCGATCTGACCTCTGGTCAGGACGAAGTGATGCTGTTCTCCGCGGCCGGTAAGGTTGTGCGCTTCAAAGAAGACGCCGTTCGCGCCATGGGCCGTACCGCCACCGGCGTACGCGGCATCAAGCTGGCGGAAAACGACAGCGTCGTCTCGCTGATTATTCCGCGCGGCGAAGGCGCGATCCTGACGGTAACGCAAAACGGTTACGGTAAACGTACCGCAGCGGCGGAGTATCCGACCAAATCGCGTGCCACTCAGGGCGTTATCTCGATCAAAGTCACCGAGCGTAACGGCTCCGTCGTGGGCGCCGTGCAGGTGGATGACTGCGATCAGATCATGATGATCACCGACGCCGGGACGCTGGTTCGTACCCGCGTTTCCGAAGTGAGCATCGTGGGCCGTAACACCCAGGGCGTGATCCTCATCCGCACCGCGGAAGATGAAAACGTGGTGGGTCTGCAGCGCGTGGCAGAGCCGGTGGACGACGAAGAACTGGATGCCATCGACGGTAGCGTAGCGGAAGGCGATGACGATATCGCCCCGGAAGCGGATACCGATGACGACATCGCCGAAGACGAAGAGTAATCGTCCCAGGTAAATGTTCTGAAAGGGCCGGGTATTCTCCCGGCCCTTTTTGCATTAAGATTGCGGCAAAGCCGGTTTACCGCTACTTTAACCCCATTCTGTTGAGTCCCTGACGGCCGAGCATCGCCACATTGAAATATCTTGCCTCGTTTCATACAACCCTGAAGGTTTCACGTTATCTGTTCAGAGCGCTGGCGGTATTACTGTGGCTGCTGATTGCGTTTGTCTCTGTGTTCTATATCGTCAATGCCCTGCACGAGCGGGAAGCCGAGATCCATCAGGAGCTCAATCTCAACGCCGACCAGGCCCAGCGCTATATTCAGCGTACGGCGGACGTGATTAAAGAGCTGAAGTACGTCGCCGGTAACCGCTTGTCGGCAGGGGACGCGGTAGCGCAAGGGCAAAACGGCGATATCGCGGTGCCCAACTTTGAACCCCTGTACCCAGATTCCGACTGCAGCGCGATGAGCAGCACCTGGCGTAATTCGCTGCAATCACTGGCGTGGTTTATGCGCTACTGGCGGGATAATTTTACCGCTGCCTACGACCTTAACCGCATCTTTCTCATTGGCAGCGATAACCTCTGCATGGCCAACTTTGGCCTACGGGACGTGCCGATTGAGCGCGATCAGGCGCTGAAAGTCCTGCATCAGCGCATTGAGCAATATCGCAACGCGCCGCAAAACGAGCGCGGCAACAACCTGTTCTGGATAAGCCAGGGCATGCGCCCCGGCGTGGGCTACTTTTATGCCCTGACCCCGGTCTATATGGCCAACCGTCTGCAGGCGATGCTCGGCGTGGAGCAGACCATCCGTATGGAGAGCTTCTTCACGCCAGGCAGTTTGCCGATGAGCGTGACGATTTTTGACGATAACGGCCAGCCGCTGATCTCGTTGGCCGGCGCGGAAGGCAAAATCCAGAGCGAAGCGAAGTGGATGCAGGAGCGGATGTGGTTTGGCTACAGCGCAGGTTTTCGCGAGCTGGTGCTGAAAAAAAGCCTGGCGCCGTCCTCCTTAAGTATCGTCTATTCCGTTTCGGTGGACCAGGTGCTGGAGCGGATCCGCATGCTCATCATCAACGCCATCATTCTCAATATTCTGACCGGAGCAATGCTGTTTGCGCTGGCGCGAATGTATGAGCGGCGCATTTTTATCCCGGCGGAAAATGATGCGCAGCGACTGGAAGAGCATGAACAGTTCAACCGCAAAATCGTGGCCTCAGCCCCGGTGGGGATCTGTATTCTGCGCACCGTCGACGGGACCAATATTCTCAGTAACGAGCTGGCGCACAACTACCTGAATATGCTGACCCATGAGGATCGCCAGCGGCTGACGCAGATCATCTGCGGCCAGCAGGTCAACTTTGTCGATGTGCTGACCAGCAACCATACCAACCTGCAGATTAGCTTTGTCCATTCGCGTTATCGCAATGAAAACGTCGCCATTTGCGTGCTGGTGGACGTTTCCGCCCGCGTGAAAATGGAGGAGTCGCTGCAGGAGATGGCCCAGGCGGCTGAACAGGCCAGCCAGTCGAAATCGATGTTCCTTGCGACCGTCAGCCATGAGCTGCGTACCCCGCTATACGGCATCATCGGTAACCTCGATCTGCTGCAGACTAAGGCCCTGCCGAAGGGCGTTGATCGCCTGGTGACGGCGATGAACAACTCTTCCAGCCTGCTGCTGAAAATCATCAGCGATATTCTCGATTTCTCGAAAATCGAGTCTGAGCAGTTGAAGATCGAGCCGCGGGAGTTTTCCCCGCGCGAAGTGATGAACCATATCTCTGCTAACTATCTGCCGCTGGTGGTACGCAAGCAGCTGGGTCTGTACTGTTTTATCGAGCCGGATGTCCCGGAGCAGATGTCCGGCGACCCGATGCGCCTGCAGCAGGTGATCTCTAACCTGCTGAGCAATGCGATCAAGTTCACCGACACCGGCTGTATTATCCTGCACGTCCAGTGTGCGGGGGATTATCTGCAGATCAGCGTCCGCGATACCGGGGAGGGGATCCCGGCGAAAGAGGTGTTGCGCCTGTTCGATCCCTTCTTCCAGGTGGGGACCGGCGTGCAGCGAAACTTCCAGGGCACCGGCCTTGGCCTGGCGATCTGTGAAAAGCTGATCAGCATGATGGATGGCGATATCGCCGTGGAAACGGAGCCGGGGATGGGCAGCCGTTTTACCATCCGTATCCCGCTGTATGGCGTGCAGAACACACCGCAGGTGACGGCGGACGGTTTCGCAGGCAAGACCTGCTGGCTGGCAATTCATAATACCTCGCTGGCGATGTTCGTCACGTCGCTGCTCAGCTATCACGGCCTGACGGTACGCCGCCATGCCGGAGAAACGCCGGACGCCGACGATGTCTTGCTGACTGACGATGAAGCGCAGAGGGGCTGGCAGGGGAGTGCGATGGTCATCTTCTGCCGCCGCCATATCGGCATCCCGCAGGAGCGAGCGGCCGGAGAGTGGCTGCACAGCGTGACGACGCCGCATGAACTGCTGCCGCTGCTGGGGCGTATTTTCCACGTCGCCCTCGCCAGCGCGGAGAATAGCCGGGCGCTGATGGCGCCGGACGCGCAGATCGGTAATAACGACGACATGATGATCCTCGTGGTCGACGATCACCCGATTAACCGCCGTCTGCTGGCGGATCAGCTGGGATCGCTCGGCTACCAGTGCGTGACCGCTAACGACGGGGTCGACGCGCTCAACGTACTTAGCAAACAGCATATCGATATCGTGCTCAGCGACGTCAACATGCCCAATATGGATGGTTATCGTCTGACGCAGCGCATTCGTCAGCTTGGCCTGACGCTGCCGGTGATCGGCGTCACCGCCAATGCCCTGGCGGAAGAGAAGCAGCGCTGTCTTGAATCGGGGATGGACAGCTGCCTGTCCAAGCCGGTCACCCTCGACGTGCTGAAGCAAACGCTGACGGTGTATGCGGCGCGGGTACGTAACGGGCGGGAATAACGGGGAGCTCCGTCTCGCCGGGGCGAGACGGAGAAAACACAGGGATTACTCTTTATCCGTTGAACTCAGCGAGACGGAGGAGAGGTAGTTCAGCAGCGCAATGTCGTTTTCCACGCCCAGCTTCATCATTGCCGACTTCTTCTGGCTACTGATGGTTTTGATGCTGCGGTTGAGCTTTTTGGCGATCTCGGTCACCAGGAAGCCTTCAGCGAACAGACGCAGCACTTCGCTCTCTTTCGGCGACAGGCGTTTATCGCCATAGCCGCTGGCGCTGATTTTTTCCAGCAGACGAGAGACGCTTTCCGGTGTGAATTTCTTCCCTTTCTGCAGCGCGGCCAGCGCTTTTGGCAGGTCGGTCGGCGCTCCTTGCTTGAGAACGATCCCTTCGATATCCAAATCCAGCACCGCGCTGAGGATCGCCGGGTTGTTGTTCATGGTCAGAACAATGATCGACAGATCCGGGAAGTGGCGCTTGATGTATTTAATCAGCGTGATCCCGTCGCCGTATTTATCACCGGGCATGGACAGATCGGTGATCAGCACATGGGCGTCCAGCTTCGGAAGATTGTTGATAAGGGCCGTGGAGTCTTCAAACTCGCCAACGACGTTCACCCACTCAATTTGCTCAAGTGACTTACGAATACCGAACAGTACGATCGGATGGTCATCGGCAATAATTACGTTCATAGTGTTCATGTATAAGGCTACCTTCTACAGCAAGCTCTTGACGTAAGCGTCAATGTCGCTGATATATTTTTCTATGCCTTGCGCATCCTTTTCGCGAATCAGATGCTCAAGCGTTTCACATAACTGCTTGCCGGGTATCAGATTAAGCATAGCAAATGCCCCTTTGAGGCGGTGGGCGGTTTGCGCCAGAGCAGCAAAATCGCCCGCTTCGATTTCAGTATACAATCTCTGAACATCATCCGGTACCGTATCGGCAAACAGTGCGTAATAGCCGCTGGCATGGAGTTCGGCGTTACTCTCGTTTCCTGAGGTGGCGGGCTGAACCGCCTCCTCCGCCAGCTGCTGCTCAATAAGCTGCAGGATAGCCTCCTGCATCGCCGTGCTAATATTAAAGTTGACCCGCAGTTGTCCCGGGCCGATCTTGCGTATCCCGACCTCATCATCGCTTAAAAGCAAGCCCGAAGCAGTAAGATTAGACGGATTATCCGTTAAATACAGATCGAACGCTTGACTTGTCGCCCGATCGTCCGGCGTGATGCACGACGCCCCCCAGCTCTCCAGCTGGCGGGTGACAATCCGCCGCACTTCACTGGAAGTCACATCCAGCAGGACGATAACGTCATCCAGCAGATGTTCGCCCGCCTCTGGCGCCTCTTCGCTGGCCGGCATTTTCAGGTGCAGGGTATAACGCGTTCCCAGCGACTCCCGCGCTTTGATGGTCAACTGCCCACCCAGTTTGCGCGTCATGCGGTCGCACAGCCAGAAGGTGAGGGCGTTCGCCTTGCCGTACAGATCGCTCTGGGTCTCGTTGAGATACGGGAAGTGCAAATTGTCGATCTCGTTTGCCGAGACGCCGTTGCCAGTATCCAGAATGCGGAAGGTCAAACGATCGCTGGCCGACTCGTCCTGGCAAACGTCGAGGGTGATCTTGCCGATAGGCGTGGTGGTGATGGAATACTGGATTAACAGCACCAGTGTGCGTCGCAGGGCTTCACGGTCACCGTAGCGCTGCTCACCGGCAGGAAGTGCGTTATTGATCAGCAGCTGCAGACCTTTGCGCTTCATCGCCGGCAGAACTTCCGGTACAACGTCATCGATCAGTTCCTGAACCGAGAACAGCGCCTGGCTGGTTTTCCAGGTGTCGCTTTCCAGCAGATTGGCGAGCTGAATGTCATCGATCAGTTTGACCAGCTCATCGGCATGCTGCGCCAGCGTCCGGTTCTCTGCGCTGTCGAGCGCCGCCGCCTCTGCCGCCAGGTTCAGCGCGGGCTGCTTCAGGGCGCTGCCAATATGCTGCATAAAGGCCGCCCGCCCCTGCTGGTTTTTCTCATACAAGCGCTGGGCCTGCTTGAGCTTTTTATTGACCAGCACTTCGCGGTCCTGGTCTCGGATAATCAGGATCTGCGTGCGTGGTGCTACCTGGCTGCGATACTGGCGGATTTCATACTGCTCATTATTGACGGTTGCCTGAATCACCCCCTGATGCTGGTCCGCCATATTGGTGATGTTCTGCAGATTCAGGTGCGGAAGCAGATGGTCGGCAATAGGGTTGCTGATAAGGGTTCGGTTGGCTTCCTGATCGTGAACCAGTAGCCCCAGCGGCAGCAAAGAAACAATTTCTTCATTTATAGCGCGTAGCAGACGCAGTTCGCTGTTGGCGGCGGAAGGGAGCCCGGCGCCAGACGGACTGCTGCGTCCTTTAAAGTGACGAAAGGTGGTAAAACCAAACAGCGCCAGCGCCAGCAGGCCAATGTTGAGCAGCAGCGGCAGAAGAATATTCTGCAGGGCGGCCAGCAGCATGCTGCTCAGCGGTACCGTCCAGAGCAACTGCATACCGGTAGTGCTGATATCGGTGGCGATGTCGATCTGCATGCCGTTAAAGGTGATCCCGATATGGTCGGTCGTCTCTTTGTCAGGATTGGTGGCAAGGTTTTGCGACGGGTCTGGCTCGATACGGAAGCTGTCCAACGCCATGCCCGGCGGGATCAGATCGTTAATCGGCAGGTCGAAAGCGACCACCGTGGCCAGATGTCCAGGCTGGTTGAAGGTGGTGCGTAACGTAAAGTAGTGCGCGTTCTGCCAGGCGAGATGGCGCAGCGGCGAGAAGGTCTCGCGCTCATCAAGGGTATTGGCCTGCAGCAGCATCTCCGCGCGCCGGGATTCCACGACGCTACTGATCGTTGACTCTTTAAAGCTTGAGGAGAGGTCCTTCAACGGGAGGGTTGAGACCAGAATCAGGCTATTATCCAGACCATTGAGATAGTACATCGACCATGGGATGGTTTCCGCACCCCACAAAATATCGAGATAATCGGACATTTTCTGCGTCATCTCGAGGGTCGAGCTATCGTGGGAGCCAAAAATCAGCGCTTCGGTTTTACGCCGGGGCTTCTCAAGGTAGTAGACGTCCTGTTTTAAACGCGTCTCCTGCAAGCCACCGCTCGCAGCGTTAGCCGAGGTCGCGGCGATATTGTCGTAGATCTGCCAGGTGGCATAGCGCCAGGTGTCAATGCGCTGGTGCAAGGCGTGGGAGACATCAACCACCTGATAGCTCTTCTCTTTCAGCCAGGCATTGACGGCACTTTGAATCATCACCCCCATCGTCGCCAGCAGGACAATAACCATCAAAATGAAGAAGCGGCTGATGTTGCCGGGGATCAGGGAGAATTTTTTCGGGGTCATCTTGTGGCTGAACGACTCATCATTGTTTGTAAACAGGATGTAGCGCCAGAGTAACTGGCAACAAAGCAGATGCTGCAGGCAGTATAAAGGCTAATGGCGTAAATCCATACTACAGAATGGTGCCAGCGGCGCGATACTCTCCAGGAATTATCTTAGAATCGAAGCGGAAATGAAACCGCGCCAACAACGCTGACCAGTCGCGATATTGACAAAGTACAGGCGGAAGAATCGCACGAAATAACAAGACATTGGCTGAATAAGGGCAATTGACAGGCTAATTGATTGATTAATAGTCGTTAGGGAATTTTTTGCCGTAGCACAGATAAATTAAAGTTGTGTAAAGAAGGGTAAAAAAAACCGGATGCGAGGCATCCGGTTGAAATAGGGGTAAACAGACATTCAGAACTGAATGACGGTAATAAATAAAGTTAATGATGATAGCGACTGTTATTTTAGTCACCAATGATAGTTTTGTTTTACCATTCAGTGCTATAGAGTTATTTGTGTGTATGTGATTGATTGTGAACCAATAAATATTTTTTTTGATTATTAGTGCGTATTTCCCAGACCATTTTGTGGTGCAAAAAGTTCCGCCATTTTTACAAATTGAAACATCTTGTGGGCATTTTGAAACATCTTAGAAGTTTTAGTATCATATTCTTGTTGGATTATTCTGCATTTTGCAGCACAATGAAATAGCCGACTGATTAGAAGGGTAATCAGTAAGCAGTGGCATAATAAAAGGCATATAACAAACAGAGGGTTAATAACATGAAAGTTAAAGTACTGTCCCTCCTGGTACCGGCTCTGCTGGTAGCAGGCGCAGCAAATGCGGCTGAAATTTATAACAAAGATGGCAACAAATTAGACCTGTACGGTAAAATCGATGGTCTGCACTACTTCTCTGACGACAAGAGCGTAGACGGCGACCAGACCTACATGCGTGTAGGCGTTAAAGGCGAAACTCAGATCAACGACCAGCTGACCGGTTACGGCCAGTGGGAATACAACGTTCAGGCGAACAACACTGAAAGCTCCAGCGATCAGGCATGGACTCGTCTGGCATTCGCCGGTCTGAAATTTGGTGACGCGGGTTCTTTCGACTACGGTCGTAACTACGGCGTGGTATACGACGTAACGTCCTGGACCGACGTTCTGCCGGAATTCGGCGGCGACACCTACGGTTCTGACAACTTCCTGCAGTCCCGTGCTAACGGCGTTGCAACCTACCGTAACTCTGACTTCTTCGGTCTGGTTGACGGCCTGAACTTTGCTCTGCAGTACCAGGGTAAAAACGGCAGCGTCAGCGGCGAAGGCGCGACCAACAACGGTCGTGGCGCGCAGAAACAGAACGGCGACGGCTACGGTACTTCTGTAACTTATGACATCTTTGATGGCATCAGCGCTGGTTTCGCATACTCTCACTCTAAACGTACCGACGATCAGAACAACCTGGTTCTGGGTAACGGCGACAACGCTGAAACCTACACCGGTGGTCTGAAATACGACGCGAACAACATCTACCTGGCCACTCAGTACACCCAGACCTACAACGCGACCCGCGCCGGTTCCCTGGGCTTTGCTAACAAAGCACAGAACTTCGAAGTGGTTGCTCAGTACCAGTTCGACTTCGGTCTGCGTCCGTCCGTGGCTTACCTGCAGTCTAAAGGTAAGGATCTGGAAGGCTACGGCGACCAGGACCTCCTGAAATATGTTGATGTTGGCGCGACCTACTACTTCAACAAAAACATGTCCACCTATGTTGACTACAAAATCAACCTGCTGGACGACAACAGCTTCACCCGTAACGCCGGTGTTTCTACCGACGACGTGGTTGCACTGGGCCTGGTTTACCAGTTCTAAGTCGCAAGCTGCACAAGAAAAAGGCGCCTCTGGCGCCTTTTTTTATGTCTGGTTTAACCTCGCTGGTATACTCTTGTCGCCCTGGTAAGAGGAGCCTCGACTAATGGACATGACTTTCTTTCGCGCCGCACTGCTGGGCGCCTGCGTACTGCTCTCTGGCTGCGATTCAGCTACCACCCCTGCGATCCCTGCTTCGACGCCCACCGTGCTGGATGGCAAAACCATGGGCACCTTCTGGCGGGTCAGCGTCATTGGCGTGGATGAGGCAAAGGCCGAGGCGTTGCGCGCCAAGGTTCAGGCCCAGCTGGATGCCGACGATCGCCTGCTCTCGACCTGGAAAAACGACTCGGCGCTGATGCGTTTCAACCACGCGGCGGATACCCGGCCCTGGCCAGTGAGCGAAGCGATGGCGGACATCGTGACGCTGTCGTTGCGGATTGGCGCCAAAACGCACGGCGCGATGGATATTACCGTGGGGCCGCTGGTCAATCTGTGGGGCTTTGGCCCGGATAAACAGCCGGTCACCACCCCGGATGCCCAGGCGATAGCCGCGGCGAAGGCGCGCACCGGCCTGCAGCATCTGCAGGTTATCAATCAGAGCGGCAGGCAATTCCTGCAAAAAGATATCCCCGATCTGTTTGTCGATCTCTCCACGGTGGGGGAGGGCTATGCTGCCGATCACCTCGCGCGATTGATGGAGCAGGAGGGGATCTCCCGCTATCTGGTGTCGGTAGGCGGGGCGCTGGTGAGCCGCGGGATGAACGGCGAAGGCAAGCCCTGGCGGGTGGCGATCCAGAAACCGACTGACCGGGAAAACGCCGTCCAGGCGATTGTCGACATCAATGGTCACGGCATCAGCACCTCCGGCAGCTATCGCAACTACTATGAACTCGATGGCAAACGTATCTCGCACGTCATCGATCCGCAGACCGGGCAGCCGATAAGCCATAAGCTGGTCTCCGTGACCGTCATTGCGCCAACGGCGCTGGAGGCGGATGGCTGGGATACCGGACTGATGGTGCTCGGGCCGGAAAAAGCGCAGCAGGTGGTGCGCGAGCAGGGGCTGGCAGTCTATATGATCGTCAAAGAGGGCGAGGGGTTTAAAACCTGGATGTCGCCACAGTTCCGCACCTTCCTCGTCGGCGAGAAAAATTAAAAAGCAAGATTGCGGGTTTTTTGCTGCGGGCGTCGCCGCAGACTGAGGATACACTTACAGCAGGAGCCTCGTCATGAAACCGATAGTTGCCGATACCGATGACCGCCGCTGGCAGGCGGTCTGCGAACGTGATACCCGGGCCGATGGTCAGTTTGTCTTTGCGGTACTGACCACCGGCATCTGCTGCCGCCCTTCCTGCCGCTCGCGTCGTGCGCGGCGGGAAAACGTGCGCTTTTTTGCCGACGTCGCCGCTGCCGTGGCGGCGGGGTTCCGCCCCTGCAAACGCTGCCAGCCGGATAAAGACGATCCGCAGCAGCAAAGGGTCGACAAAGTGGCGCAGGCCTGCCGGTTGCTGGAGCAGGACGCGCCCCTGACCCTTGAGGCGCTGGCTCGTGAGCTGGCGGTCAGCCCGTTTCATTTCCACCGTTTGTTTAAATCCGTCACCGGTATGACCCCCAAAGCGTGGCAACAGGCGTGGCGCGCCCGACGTCTGCGGGAAGCGCTGGAGCAGGGGAACACGGTGACCCGCGCCGCGCTGGCGGCCGGTTTTCCCGACAGCAGCAGCTATTATCGTCAGGCCGATGCGGCATTAGGTATGACCGCCCGTCAGTTTCGCCGCGGCGGCGCCGCCACCGTGGTGACCTGGACCACGGGCGACTGCGCGCTGGGCCGCTGTCTGGTGGCGCAGAGTGAGCGTGGCGTTTGCGCCGTTCTGCCGGGCGATAACGATACGGCATTGCTCGACGACCTGCGCCAGCGCTTTCCCAACGCCGAGTTGCGCCAGGGCACCCCTGAGTTCCGTCGCCAAATGGCCGAGGTTTTCGCCCACCTCGACGACAGCCGGCGGCCGGTATCGCTGCCGCTGGATCTGCAGGGCACCGCCTTTCAGTTGCAGGTCTGGCAAGCGCTGCGGCAGATCCCGGCGGGCGAGACCCGCAGCTACCGCCAGGTGGCAGAGCATATTGGTCTGCCACGAGCAGCAAGAGCGGTGGCTGGCGCCTGCGCGGCGAATTCGCTGGCGGTGATCGTTCCCTGCCATCGGGTGGTACGGGAGGGCGGCGCGCTGTCCGGTTATCGCTGGGGAACGGCGCGGAAAGCGCAGCTGCTGGCACGCGAGGCCCAACACGAGGAGGAATAATGCTCGATCTGTTTAGCGATACGCCACCGTGGCAGGAGCCGCTGGCACCCGGTGCGGTGGTGCTCCGACGCTTCGCCCGCGAGCGCGCCCCGGCGCTGCTGCAGGCGATTGCCGATGTCGCTCGCCAGTCGCCATTTCGCCAGATGGTCACGCCGGGCGGATACACCATGTCAGTCGCCATGACCAACTGCGGTGCGCTGGGCTGGACCACCGATCGCTACGGCTACCTGTACGACCCGGTCGACCCGTTAACCGATCAAACCTGGCCGCCGATGCCTGCCGTATTCCGCGAACTGGCCCTGGCGGCAGCCGCCGCCGGCGGCTATCCGAACTTTTCCCCCGACGCCTGTCTGATTAACCGCTATCAGCCGGGCGCAAAACTGTCGTTGCATCAGGATAAAGATGAACAGGATCTGCGGGCGCCGATCGTCTCGGTCTCGCTGGGTCTGCCGGCCATCTTTCAGTTTGGCGGGTTGCAACGCAGCGACCCGCTACAGCGGCTGCTGCTGGAGCATGGCGATGTGGTGGTCTGGGGCGGCGAGTCGCGTCTGTTTTATCATGGTATTCAGCCGCTGAAAGCGGGTCATCACCCTGAAACGGGCGACTGTCGTTACAACCTCACTTTTCGGCAGGCGGGCAGTCGCCAGTATTAAAATAAGAATTATTCTTGATGTCATCGGCGAGCCGTTTAAACTGCTGGCTGTTTTGCTTTTCCGGATAGCCTGTTATGGAACTTCTCTCTCTCGTCTGGCGTCAGTATCGCTGGCCGTTTCTCGGCGTGATTGCCCTCAGTCTGCTCAGCGCCGCGCTGGGTATCGGCTTAATCGCCTTCATTAACCTGCGCCTGATTACCACTGTCGATACCTCGCTGCGGGTCCTGCCGGAGTTTCTTGGCCTGCTGGGGCTGCTGATGGCGGTGACGCTGGGCTCCCAGCTGGCGCTGACCACCCTCGGCCACCATTTTGTTTATCGCCTGCGGGGCGAATTTGTTAAACGTATCCTCGATACTCAGATTGAACAGGTGGAGAAGATCGGCAGCGCGTCGCTGCTTGCCGGGCTGACCAGCGATATCCGTAACATCACCATCGCCTTTGTGCGCCTGCCGGAGCTGGTGCAGGGGATCATTCTGACCTTCGGCTCTGCCGGCTATCTGGCCTGGCTGTCAGGCAAAATGATGCTGGTGACGGCGCTGTGGATGGCGCTCACCATCTGGGGCGGTTTTGTGCTGGTGTCGCGGGTGTACAAACATATGGCCAGCCTGCGCGAAACGGAAGATAAACTGTATCACGACTACCAGACGGTGCTGGAGGGGCGCAAAGAGCTGACCCTCAATCGCGAGCGCGCGGAGTATGTGTTTAATCAGCTCTACCTCCCGGACGCCCGGGAGTATCGGCACCATATCGTTCGCGCCGATACCTTCCATCTCAGCGCGGTTAACTGGTCGAATATTATGATGCTTGGCGCCATCGGGCTGGTGTTCTGGATGGCCAACAGCCTCGGCTGGGCCGATACCGCCGTGGCGGCGACCTATTCCCTGACGCTGCTGTTTCTGCGCACGCCGCTGCTCTCCGCCGTCGGCGCGCTGCCCACCTTGCTCAGCGCCCAGGTGGCGTTTAACAAGCTGCGCCAGTTCTCTCTCGCCCCATATCAAGCCGAATTTCCCCGGCCGCAGGCGCATCCTGACTGGCAGACGCTGGAGTTGCGCGATGTCACTTTCCATTATCCGGACCAGCGCTTTGCGGTAGGGCCGCTTAACCTGACGCTGAAACGCGGCGAGCTGGTGTTTCTGATCGGCGGCAACGGCAGCGGCAAGTCAACCCTGGCGATGCTCCTGACCGGCCTGTATCAGCCGGTTTCCGGTCAGATCCTCGTGGACGGCCAGCCGCTGGCGGCGGATAAACCGGAGGAGTATCGCAAACTGTTCTCCGCGGTGTTTACCGACGTCTGGCTGTTTGACCGCCTGCTCGGGCCGCAGGGAGAGGAGGCCGATCCGGCGCTGGTGGCAACGTGGCTGGAGCGCCTGCAAATGGCCCACAAGCTGCAGCTGGAGAACGGGAAAATCGCCGACCTCCGGCTGTCGAAAGGGCAGAAGAAGCGCGTGGCGCTCCTGCTGGCGCTGGCCGAGTCCCGGGACATCATTCTGCTGGATGAATGGGCGGCGGATCAGGATCCGCATTTCCGCCGCGAGTTCTATCAGGTGCTGCTGCCGCTGATGCAGCAGATGGGGAAAACCGTGTTCGCCATCAGCCATGACGATCACTATTTCCAGCACGCCGATCGCCTGCTGGAGATGCGTGCCGGCCAGCTGTCCGAGCTCACCGGGGAGGAGCGGGCGCAGGCTTCCCGCGATGCGGTGGCCCGTACGGCCTGATGCTCGCCGCGAGCCCGGGGGAAAAGCCGGGTGCCGCGCCGCTGAAATTTTCAGCGACTACATTGCTGGCGGTTATTATTTCCCCCTCCTCGCGCTATGCTTAAGGCTTCCGGCCCGCAGGCCGGCTCACTATTCTCAAAAGGATTGCCCGATCGATGTCCGTTTTGCATAAAAAAAGCGCCCGCTTACGTGACGAAGAGCGCGCCCGTCTGATTTGGCTCTTGAGCACCGATAAAGCAGTGACCTCTGCGCTGCTGGGCAAACTGACGCTGGCCGAACGCTATGATGAAGGCACGCTGGCCGATGACCTGGCGGAAGTCGAGATCCTGGTCTCGCATCTGCCGCCGCCGGATCTCGCCGATGCGCTGGAAGCGCTCCCCTATGACGCCCGCACCGCGCTGTGGTGCCTGGTGCCTGACGATAAACGTGGCGAAGTGCTGCTGGAAGCCTCAGAAAACGTCTGGGGCGACCTGATCGACAAGATGAGCGACCCCGAGCTGCTGCAGGCGATGCAGCCGCTGGATATCGATGAACAGGTTTACCTGCTGCAGCATCTGCCGCGCAACCTGACCGGACGGCTGCTGGCGACCCTGCCTGCCGAGAAGCGTGCCCGTATTCGCCAGATTATGCGCTACGCCGACAACAGCGTCGGGTCGATCATGGAGTTTGAGGTCATTACGGTGCGACCGGAGGCCACGCTGGCAGCGGTGCAGCGCTATCTGCGGCGTCTGGGTAAAATGCCGGAAAACACCGATAAGCTGTTCGTCACCACCCGTAACAAGCTGCTGCTCGGCGAGCTGGAGCTGCAGACCATTCTGCTCAACGATGCGCAGAAGCGGGTAGGGGAGGTGATGGAGGGCGATCCGGTCACCTTTCAGCCGCACGAAGAGGCGGAGAAGGTGGCGCGCACCTTCGAACGTGATGACTTACTCAGCGCCGCCGTCATTGATGCCGACGGCAAGCTGATCGGGCGACTGACCATCGATGAGATCGTCGATGTGGTCTATGAAGAAACCGACAACGATCTGCGCCGGATGGGGGGCCTGAGCGATGAAGAGGATGTCTTCGCCCCGGTCAGCAAGGCGGTGAAAACGCGCTGGGCGTGGCTGGCGGTCAACCTGTGTACGGCGTTTATCGCTTCCAGGGTCATCGACGGCTTCGAACACACCATTTCACAGCTGGTGGCGCTGGCCTCGCTGATGCCGATCGTCGCCGGGATCGGCGGCAATACCGGCAACCAGACGATCACCATGATCGTCCGGGCGATGGCGCTACAGCAGATCCAGCCCGGCAGCTTTACCTTCCTGATCCTGCGTGAAATGGGGGTCGCCCTGATTAACGGCCTGGTATGGGGCGGGATTATGGGGGCCATTACCTGGTGGCTGTATGACGATCCGCAGCTCGGTGGGGTGATGACGCTGGCCATGATGCTCAACCTGCTGATGGCGGCGATGATGGGCGTGATAATCCCGATGGTTATGGTGAAGCTGGGGCGCGACCCGGCGGTCGGCTCCAGCGTGATGATCACCGCTATCACCGACACCGGCGGCTTCTTTATTTTCCTTGGTCTGGCGACGCTGTTTCTGATGTAGCCTGCGCCTTCGTGCGCAGGCGGCGGGGGATGAGCGCCATGGCGACGATCCCCGCCAGCACGCCGATCGCCAGATTGCTGGTTCCCACCGTTGCGGCGACGGTCACCAGCATCACCAGCGTTTCCGGCCACGGATTACGCGCCAGTTCGCCCGGGCGAATACTATGCCAGCTAAAGGTTTTCACCGCCACAATCACCATCACCCCTGCCAGCACCGCCATCGGGATCTGCGCCATCACCTGGCTGAGCGCTGTCACCAGCAGGAGCAGCACCAGACCGGCGATCACCGTTGAGAGACGGCTGCGGGCTCTGCCCATCTCCACGTTAACGATGGTCTGGCCGATCATCGCGCAGCCGGCGATACCGCCATAACAGCCGGCAAGGATATTAGCGATACCCAGCCCGGCGCTTTCCCGCGATTTGTTCGACGGGGTATGGGTGAGATCGTCCACCAGCTTAGCCGTCAGCAGGGACTCCATCAGACCGACAAAGGCGATACTGAGGGCGCACGGCCAGATAATCTGCAGTGTCGCCAGGTTCAGGGGGACGGTCAGGGCAGTGAATCCCGGCAGGCCGCCGCTCATCGAGCCTTCATCGCCGACGGTGGGCAACTGCTGGCCAGTGGTGACGGTATAGAGAGTGAGCGCGACAATGGCGATCAGTGGCGCCGGGACGGCCTTAATGAAGCGCGGCGCCCAGAGGACGATAAGCAGCGTCAGGACGAACAGGCCGACGATCAGCGGCTGGCGACTCCAGAAGTGCGGTACCTGAGCAAAGAAAATCAGGATCCCGAGGGCATTGACGAACCCGGTCATCACTGCCGGGGGAATAAAACGCATCAGGCGCGCCATGCCGCACAGACCAAACAAAATTTGAATCATACCCGCCAGAATGACCGCCGGCAGAATGTAGCCCACGCCGTACTGATGCACCATTGGGCCAATGACCAGCGCCACCGACCCGGCAGCAGCCGTCACCATTGCCGGGCGCCCGCCGAGGACCGACATCGCCAGGCAAAGCACCACCGAGGCAACCAGGCTGACCTGCGGGTCAACGCCGGCAATGACCGAAAACGAAATAACTTCAGGGATTAACGCCAGGGCGGTAAGCACGCCGGCCAGCACTTCGCGCGTCAGTAACGACGGGGAGCGGAGGATGGGGCGCAGATTGCCGGAAGCGGCGGGGTCAGAAACTGGGGGCATAAAAAAAGTTCGCAGCTTATAAAAAAGAGGGAGCGGTGGCAGGCCCTGCTTCCGTGCGGTCTGTCACAAAACCGAGGATGATAGCGCGGAATCCCCAAGGCTACCAGTACAAAAAGTGATTTGGTGTATACATTTATTAAACATTTTTATAACGGATCTCAAAACAGAACTTAAAATTTAAACAATATTTAAATTTTTGAGCTTCGGTGGTAACGTGAGTGGTGAGAATCGTATCACCTGCGCTAAATAAAAACAGCGAGTAAAGTAAGGCTCAAATCCGATGAATAAAAAGATGGCCGTACCACGCTCACAGGCGGTTGGTCCCAACAGCACTCGGACCAACACCCGCCATGAGCAAGAGACGGATGTATTGTTGATTGGCGGCGGCATTATGAGCGCCACACTGGGAACCTGGCTGCAGGAGCTTGAGCCAGACTGGTCTATTACCATGGTTGAGCAGATGTCCAGCGTGGCGGAAGAGAGCTCAAACGGGTGGAACAATGCGGGTACCGGCCACGCGGCGCTAATGGAGCTGAACTACACGCCGCAGACCGCCAACGGCATCAATATCGACAAAGCGGTCGACATCAACGAAGCCTTCCATATCTCGCGTCAGTTCTGGGCGCATCAGGTGACGCGCGGCGTCCTGAACAAACCAAAATCTTTCATTAACAGCGTGCCGCACATGAGCTTTGTGTGGGGCGAAGATAACGTCAACTTCCTGCGCGCGCGCTATGCGGCGCTGCAGCAGAGCGAACTGTTCCGCGGTATTCGCTATTCTGAAGACCATCAGCAGATCAAAGCCTGGGCGCCGCTGGTAATGGAAGGCCGCGATCCGCAGCAAAAGGTGGCCGCCACCCGTACTGAAGTGGGAACCGACGTCAACTATGGCGAAATTACCCGCCAGCTGATCGCCGGCCTGCAAAAGCATGATAATTTCTCCCTGCAGCTGGGTACCGTGGTGCGTCGCTTCAAGCGCAACGCCGACAAGAGCTGGACGGTCACTCTCGCGGATGCCGACAACCGTCGTCAGAAGCGGGTCATTAAAGCGAAATTCATCTTTATCGGCGCCGGCGGCGCGGCGTTGACGCTGCTGCAGGAAACCGGCATTCCACAGGCCAAAGAGTATGCGGGCTTCCCGGTCGGCGGCCAGTTCCTGGTCTGCGAAAATCCGGAGGTGGTGAACCACCATCTGGCGAAGGTTTACGGCCAGGCCGAAGTGGGCGCGCCGCCGATGTCGGTGCCGCACATTGATACCCGTATTATCGACGGTAAACGCGTGGTGCTGTTCGGGCCGTTCGCCACCTTCTCGACCCGCTTCCTGAAGAACGGTTCATTGTGGGATCTGCTGGCCTCGACGAATACCTCGAATATTCTGCCGATGCTCAACGTCGGTCTGGACAACTTCGATCTGGTGAAATACCTGATTAGCCAGGTGATGCAGAAAGATAAAGATCGCCTGGCGGCGCTGTGCGAGTACTATCCGGAAGCGCGGAAAGAGGACTGGCGGTTGTGGCAGGCCGGTCAGCGCGTGCAGATTATCAAGCGCGATGCGAAGAAGGGCGGGGTACTGCGCCTCGGTACTGAAGTGGTGAGCGATGACGAAGGCACTGTCGCGGCGCTGCTCGGCGCATCGCCAGGCGCCTCCACCGCGGCGCCTATCATGCTGCAGCTAATGGAAAAAGTGTTTAAAGACAAAGTCAATTCGCCGGAATGGCAGGCCAGGCTGAAGGCCATCATCCCGACCTACGGTATTCGCCTTGACGGCAACCCGGCGGAGATTGAGAAAGCGCTGGCGTGGACCAGTGAAGTGCTGGAGCTGAAATATGAGCCGGCCGCGGCGGCGGATGAAGCCCCGCAGGCGGAGCTGAAGCCGCTGAGCGGTGGTAAGCCGATGGCGGATATCGCGCTCTGACAAACGCTCTGACAAAAACGGCAGCCTGCGGGCTGCCGTTTTTTTGTCGGTTTGATGGGTCGACTTAGCGGACGACGGCGTTACCGATGGTTTCGTCGGCGCGCCAGATGCGATATTTCACATCGACATTGGTCGGCGCGTACACGACAATCGGCAGCTTGCTGTTGTAGCGCAGCATGGCATCATCGCCGAGACCGGCAGTGACAAATTTCTTCTCTTTCTTGCCATCCGGGCAGGCCATCATGGTAGAGACCGGGCCGCTCAGCTTATCAAAGACATAGTAGTCATAGCCCCAGCCTTCCAGGGTTTTGCTTTCCAGCTTCCCGCCTAAACGATGGTGGTTGCAGTCAACTTCCAGCGTCTGGCCGATTATCAACTCAACCTTCAGCGCCGATTCATCCTGCTGCTGCGGCAGTTGAATAACCTGACGCTTCATGCCTTTTTCCGCTTTCGGGAACGGCGCGACTTTTTCCAGCGGCTGGTCTGCGGCCAGGGCGCCAGCGGACATGCAGGCGGCGGTCAGCAGAGAAACGGCTAGCGTAGTGATTTTTTTCACGGTTGATCATCCTTTATTTTCGTTCCTGACTGATACAGCCTATCATTGCTTTGCTGAATGTTAAGTTTTATTTACTAATTTTTTCAAAATGAATGGTGTTATGTACTGGTGTGATGCCGTGTCGCACCTTGCGCCACGGCGGCCCATGAAGCTTATTCGTTGCGGCTATTTTTCGCTTCCTCAATGAATTCTTCATCTATTTCATCGGTATTACCGGCATGCTCTCGTCCCGACAGCAGGTTCCAGCAAGCGATAAACAAGGCGGCAATCAGCGGCCCGATAACGAATCCGTTGATACCGTAGATCTCCATGCCGCCCAGCGTGGCGATAAGGATCAGGTAGTCCGGCATTTTGGTATCCTTGCCCACCAGCAGCGGACGCAGAATGTTATCCACCAGGCCAATCACAATCACAAAGAAGCCGACGATAAAGGCGCCCTGCCACAGCTGCCCGGTGGCGAAGAGGTAAATCGCCGCCGGCACCCAGATAATGGCCGAGCCTACCGCCGGGATAAGCGACAGGAACGCCATCAGCGCACCCCACAGAATGCTGCCGTCCAGACCGGCAACCCAGAAGGCAAAGCCGCCCAGCGCCCCCTGCGCCAGCGCCACGGCCACGGTGCCTTTTACCGTGGCGCGGGCGACCGCGGCGAATTTAGCGAACAGGTGCTGCTTCACATAGCTCGATAACGGCAGAGATTCGAGAGTCAACAGCACCAGGTAAGGCCCATCCTTTAGCAGGAAGAACAGCAGGTACAGCATAATGCCGAAGCTGACGGTAAAGCCAAAGGTGCCTTTACCAATCAGAAACGCGCTGCCGGCCAGATACTGGCCGCTTTTCAGCGCAACATCGGAGAGCTGCTGCTGGATCTGCTGCGCGCTATCGAGGTTGTGCTCGGCAAGGAAACTTCTCGCCCAGCCGGGGAGGTGGGCAAACAGACTGGCGACCACCGTCGGGAACTGAGTGTCGTTATGCTGAAGTTTGCTATACACCACGTTCAGCTCGTAGGCCAGCGACGAGAGGATGATCGCCAGCGGCGTAAAAACGATAAGGCAGATAATGACGATGGTCAGCAGCGCCGCGAGGCCATTGCGCTCGCCGAGGCGGGTACGAATCTTGTTTTTGACCGGATTAAAAATCACCGCAAGGATCGCGGCCCAGAGGATGGCGGAATAATAGGGTGAGAGAACATCAAAAAAGGCCAGGGTTACAATAAAGACGATAAGGATGAAAAATCCTTTGGTAAGTCCATTAACTCTCATGTCATCCGCTCCTGCTTATGAGTCATACAGTCGAATGATAGATGCTACGACGTAATTTACCATCTGGATAGTCGTACTCTATAACAGAGGGGAAAAAGTGGATAAAAGCCCTGGCAGAAAACCCTGCGGACGCTATTGAGTAAAACAGACAACTTCTGCTTTCAATGCCTGTCCGGTACGCATGATGAAAGCAGTGTTATCTGCAAAATGTGCTGTCAGGAAGCAACGAGGTGTAGAAGCGTAGTATATCGATACGGCAAAAGCGGAGGTTATGGCGGATAATCCATGGTCAAACGGGCAGAAAAAAAGCGCGCAGCGGATATTTCCACGCGCGCCTTATGCAGTGTCTTACTGAAGATTGCCTGCGGTCAGGCTATCTTTATCAAAGGCATGGCTGACATCAATATGATTCTGATGCATCGATGTATCGATATTTGAACCCGCCTCCGGATGCGTCTGGCTCTTCTCTGCGGCCATCACGCCGGACGAAAGTGTAGCGGCCAACAGCAGTGCGGTGACTACGCCGATATTTTTCATATTCTGTTCCTTATTTCATCGTGTTGTCGCTGTCGCCTGTTTCTTCCGGCGGCCCGGCAATGTGGCGATTTTATTTCGTCAGCTCAGCGGTCATATGTACGCGGTTATTGAATTGAGCGCTGGTGATTTTGTAAGACGCGCCTTGCTCTGCGGCCTGCGCGGCAATTTTGGCTTCTGCGCGGTCCAGGGTGGAAGCGCTGGCGCTGATGCTCTGAGCAAAAGTACCGAAAGAGATCATAGAGAGTGCGGCAACTGCAACGAAAGTTTTGATGGATTTCATGGTCGTATTCCTTAAGTGTTTTGTCAGTGTTGGAGCGTTGTTGCCCCGATGTGATAAATGATAGGCTGACGGTTGGATGATTAAAATCGAAACAATTTGCTTTCATTGTTCAGTAAATTTGAATAATCATTGTCAAGTATTGCCATCCAGTTTTGTTAAGAAAGCTAAATTACAATTCAGCCTCATTGTCATAACAAATATATAAAAAGTTATTTTTTAACTTTCGATAGATGATTTTCTTGTTTGCTATCATCTGAACTGCAGCAATATAGTTTTTAGGCAGCAATAAGCGCCGGCGTGCGGCAAATAAAAATTATCCACGAATATTTAATTATGATAACTATTAATAAGATCAGTAAAAGCTTCTCCGGTGAAAGAGTGCTAAAAGAGGTCTCGCTCAGTATTCATTCCGGCGAGATTATTTGCATTATTGGCCCCAGCGGCTCAGGGAAAACCACGCTATTACGTACGCTTAATTTCCTGGAGCCTGCCGATAGCGGGCAAATAAGAATAGATGATGTGGCGCTGGATTGCGCAAAAGCGGGCAAAAAGGAGATTGAAAAGCTACGGGCGAAAACCGCCATGGTTTTTCAATCGTGGAATCTCTTTCATAATCTGACCGCACTGCAGAATATTACCGAAGGCCTGATTTACGCTCAAAAGCGCCCGCGTCAGGAGGCGCAGGATATTGCTGAACAACTCTTAAAGCAGGTGGGGTTATTGCATAAAAAAGACAGCTATCCGCACAGTCTCTCCGGCGGCCAAAAGCAGCGTATCGGGATTGCGCGGGCGCTGGCAATTAACCCCGCCGTTCTGCTGCTGGATGAGCCGACTTCCGCGCTGGATCCGGAAAAAGTTGGTGAAGTGCTGGAGCTTATTCAGACGATTGCCGCTGCGGGTCAGACGATGATTATCGTGACCCATGAAATGGCGTTCGCCCGCCAGGTCGCTTCCCGGGTGGTATTTATGGAAAACGGCGAAATCGTTGAGCAGGGCCCGGCGGAACAGATATTTGGCGCAGCACAGCAGGGGCGAACCCGGGCGTTTCTGGCGCAACTGCACTATCATGCCTGAGGCTAATGATGAACAATAACCCGCTCTTTAACTGGCAGGATATCGCCGGAATATTGCCGAAACTGCTGGAAAATTTACCCGTGACCCTCGGGATAACGCTGGCATCGCTGCTGCTTGGTTTGACGATCGCGCTGCTGATTGTGCTGCTGCAGTTTAGTCGCTTTAAGCCGCTCAGCGCGGTGGCAAACGGGTATACCGACATTCTGCGTGGCGCCCCCCTGGCGCTGCTGATCCTGCTGTTTTTCTTCGGCGGAAAATTAATTTTGACTGCGCTGGCGCTGCCGCCGCTATGGATTAGCGATACCACCTTTGCGGTGTTGTCTATTTCGGTCAGCATCAGTCCCTATTTTGCAGAAATGATGCGCTCCGCGTGGCGTGCGGTGGATACCGGCCAGAAAGAGGCCATCATCAGCCTCAATATTCCCTGGCATAAGGGAATGCTGCGGATTATTTTTCCACAGGGGCTCATTATTGCCATTCCCGTTTTTGGTAATCTTTTAATTAACCTCGTGAAGATGACCTCACTGGTCAATATTATTGGTATTGTAGATATTTTTGGCCGTGCACAAAAGATTTCGCAAAATAGCTATGGGTCTAAACAGGTTGCGGCGTTTATTAGTGTTATTATCGTTTACTGGGTGCTGAATAGTATTATTCTCTATTTTACCACTCGTATTGAAAAGAAGTATCAGTTCCTGCTGGAGTGATAGATTAACATGTTTAGCCTGGCGTTCATTCGGGACAATTTTACGTTTATTTTAAGCGCGCTGCCGGTTACCCTGGTGATAACGTTATTGTCCTTACTCTTTTCCACTCTGCTGGGCGCGGCGCTGGCGTGGGTGATTATTCGTCAGGTTCCCGGGGTTCAATGGGGGGCGAAGGTATTTCTCTCCTTTAGCCGTTCGGTCCCGGTACTGGTGATGCTGTATTTCTTTTTTTACGTCTGGCCATGGATAGCCGCCGGGCTGTTTGGCGGCCCGCAGGACAATATGTACCACTATAAACTCTCGCCACTGGTGGCGGCGGTCACCGCGCTATCGCTGATTTTCAGCGCGTATTTCGCCGAAACCTTTCGCGCAGGCTGGAACGCGGTTGATAAGGGGCAGCGCGAGGCCGCATGGTCAATTGGGCTAAGCGGGTTCACGCAGTTCCGACGCATTATTTTTCCGCAGGCGGCAGTATCCGCACTGCCGAACTTCACCAGCGTGCTGATCGATCTGATTAAAGACACCTCGCTGGTTTACACCATCACCGTTATTGATCTGATGGCGAAAGCCAATATCGCCGCCGCGCGCGGGTTTCATTTTGTCGAAGCCTATTGCGTCGTGCTGGTGATTTATATCGTGCTGTGCCTGGCAATTGCCAGAGCATTGCGCAGTGTAGAACGGTTTCTGAGCGCCCGCTGGCAAGGAAACGTAAAAAAGAGTGTTCCACGGTTATCATTTTGGGGAAGGTATTTTGAAAAATAAAATTTTACTGGTGAGTGCGCTGACGTTGGCAATGGGAATTAACGCCGCACAGGCGGTTGAAAAAAGTCCGCACGCGAAGACGATTGAGGTTGTCGTTAACGCTAACGGTTTTCCCTTTAGCTTTGTTGACGATAACAACAATATTACCGGCTACGATGGCGATCTGTTAAAGGTGCTGGACCAGCGGTTAACCGACTATACGTTTCATTTTAATGCGGTCTCGCGCGACGCGATGATCGTCGGCCTGTCGACCGGCGCGTATACCCTTGCGGCGGATCACTTTTATCTTACCAAAGAGCGGGCGGAAAAATACGACCACTCCGGCGAGCCGACCGGGATCAGCGATTTACGCCTGATTGTACGTAACGATGAGAACGATATTCATAACCTTGGCGATCTCGCCAGCGGTAAGAAAAAGCTGGTGCCGATTCATACCTCCGACGCCCGTTATACGGTGATTGAAAACTACAACAAAAAACATCCAGGCCAACAAATTAACCTGCAGCCCAACGGCGAGCAGTCCGCCGCCGATATCTTTAAAGCGGTCGCTTCCGGGGAATACGATGCGGCGATTTATCCCATTGGCGCACTGCTGGCGTTAAATAAGGCGCTAAATCTCAATCTGAAAGCTTCGGATTCCGTCGGCCTGTTTCCTAACGTCTATTTGTATAAAAAAAATACCGACCCGCAGTTGATCAAAGCGATTGATGCGCAGTTGGTTGCCCTGAAAAAGGACGGCACGCTCGCTGAGCTCTCACGGAAATGGTACGCCGAAGATGTGTATGCCCTGCCGGGCGCCAGCGACGTCAAAGTGAATACCGACTGGGAATAAACGCATGACGCAAATAAGCTCGGAACCGGCGCATAACGCCGCCACCTTAAACGATGAGGTGACCCTGGCGCTGCGCGCCATTACTGAAAAACGCGCGGCTACCATCGGTTACCTGTTGGACGAAAGCCGACAACGACATATCGCGGATGATTTTGCGCGTGAAGCCATACGCCACTATGGCCGCGATATCGGGCATAAGCTGCGTGAGCAAATGCGCGATCGCCAGGATTTGCAGGAGTTTGCCGGGCTGTTTACCCGCGGTCTGGAATCTCAGGTTTATGAGATGGAGCCCGTTAGCGCCAGCCGGGCCGAATTTATCGTCCTGTTTCATTACTGTCCTTACGTCAACTGCTGGCGGCAGCAGGGGCGGGGCGCCAGCGAAATTGAGACGCTATGCGATATCTGCATGGAAGGGGATCATGCGTTAACTGACGCGTTTCCGGGGCTGCGTTTAGAGGTGCAGACCGCGCTGGCTCGCGGTGATGCCGCCTGTCGGCTGCGTTTTTATCAGTCAGAGTCGCATGAGGCGGAATGGCAACCTTAAGTGGGGGCCACGCAACCAGTTTATTAATCAGCCAGAAGCGGCGATTCAGGCACTGAGCGGGCAAAAGCTCACCACGGTTGACGGCGACGTTGACGGACGGATTTATCCCACTGACGGAACGGGGATTCGCGTTGCCGACCCGGCGCGACAAGGCCGGCGCTTCGGTGTTGGTCACGACGAATAGCGTTTTGAATAAGGAGTAAAACTATGGCAAGGGTCCATTTTATTGGTGCCGGACAGATGACGGAGGCGATTATTCGCGCGTCATTAAGCAACGGTACGCTGCGGGCGGACGCGATCTCGCTGGAGGATATCGACAGCGCGCGAATCGAGGCTTTGCACTCCCGCTATCGGTTGTCGGGCGACGGTGGCTTAAGCGAGGCCTCTTTGCTGGTGCTGGGGATCCGTCCGCAGGACGATCTGGCGGCGGTGGCGAGCCGCGTGCGCGCCCAGCTAAACGGCTCGACGACGGTGGTTTCTCTGATCGCGGGAGTGACCCTGGAAAAGCTGGCCTCCCTGTTTGGTGAGACAACGCCGATTGCCAGGACGATCCCCAATACCCTGACCGATACCGGATTTGGCTATAGCGGCGTAACCTTAAACGCCCACGCCAGCGCGGCTGAGATCGAGCCGTTTCTGCGCGGTTTTGGCAAAGTGCTGTATTTGCCAGAGCGGTTGATCGATGTCTTTACCGGTTTTGGCGTCGCGGGGCCTAACTATATTTACTACTTTATTGAGTCGCTTACCGATGCCGGCGTACTGGCGGGGCTGTCGCGGCCTCAGGCGACGGAGGTGGTGCTGGAGAACCTCCTCGGCGCGGTCGAGATGCTGCGCCAAAGCCAGAAGCATCCGCGTCAGCTTCTGGATATCAATAATTCACCGGCGGGAGTCGGGATCCACGCTCTGTATGAGCTGAACAACAGTGACTTTGCCGCAGGCCTTCAGCGCAGCGTACTGGCGGCGGTCAGGCGTACCCGTGAACTGGGACAGCGCTAAACCCCTTCTTCCCGCCACTGGCCGTGCAGCACCCGGCGCTTTTCCGGCGATGCGCTTAAAGGCACGGCTTAAGGCTGCATGAGAACGGTCGCCCAGCCGGATCGCTAACGTCGTCTATTAATCCACGGGGAGCAGGACAAGTTCAGGCATTGGTCATTCGACATGCCAGGGGGAATATGCCTGAAGATCCCGTTTAAATTCGACGGAAAACAGGCAACAAAAAACCCGCAAACTCGGAGAGAGTGCGGGTTTCTGTAGGGTTACCGGTCGTTAACAAAACTTACCGGTGAATGATTTGGTCGGCACGAGAGGATTTGAACCTCCGACCCCCGACACCCCATGACGGTGCGCTACCAGGCTGCGCTACGTGCCGACGCGTGGGGAACAATATTACCCGTTCCCCGAGCGAATGCAAGCGGGTCGCGCGCGATTGATTCATAATTAATCAATCAGTTAGCGATAAAGCGTTTTTCGTCAGTCAGGACCTGCAGCAACAGGCTGAGCTGCGGTTTCTGATCTTTAATTTTCTCGCCGTCGCGGCTCCAGGTGGTATAGGTGCCGTTATGGTTGAGGACCACGGTGATGGTCGGGGTGGTAATGGCCAGCGTATCGCCGTTGGCCGCGGTGACCCAGTTCCGACGTCGTGCGGCGCTGAACAGATCTTCACCCTGCGAGTACTCATTGGCTGGCGTCGAAACGTGGAGCAGGCGCTGCATCAGCGTGGTCATTACATCTTTGTTATCGGTCAGCGTGGCAATTTCCTGCGCCGGCGTGCCCGGCCAGTGAATAACCAGCGGCACCTGCAACTGCTCGCGCGACCAGTCGAACGAGTCGTGTTTGACGTTAAGCGGCTTGCCGTGGCCGCCAGTGATAATCACCACCGTGTTGTCGAGCTTGCCGGCTGCGCGTAGCGCGGTCAGCACCCGATCAATCTGGGCGTCAACATCACCTGCCGCCTTGCTGTAACGGCGGACAAAGCCCTGTTGCTGCGTGTCGTCGAGGGTGGTGCCGTTGAGCGAGATCCACGAGAACCAGCGATTCTCATCCTGCGCGTAACGGTCCAGCCAGCCGATCCACTGATTGGCCGTCTGCTCGTCGCTCTGAGTCTTCGCGCTCGGTAGCGAGAAGTCGGAGAGCAGCGCCTGGCGATAGAGCGGGCTGCTAAACCCATCGGAGGAGAACAGGCCCAGCTGGTAGCCCTGCTGGTTGAGGGCGGTGATCAACGCGGCGGGAATACGCGCCGAGAGGACACCGTCCATATAGCCTGGTGAAATACCGTAGAACAGGCCAAACAGGCCGCTGTCGGCGGTATTACCCGAACTCATATGCTGGGTAAAATTGACGTTCTCTTTGGCGAACGCCGCCAGCGCCGGCATGGTCTTTTCAAACCGCGAATAGTTCAGGTTGTCGACGGTGATCAGCAGCACGTTGTAGCCCGCGCCGAGATCACGGTAGCGCAGGTTGCTGAGCGGATACTGGACCGATACCGCCTCCGGCGCCCCTTGCTCCACCAGACGACGCTGATAATCCTGGGCGTCGAGCAGGCCATGTTTCTCGAGGAAACGGCGGGCGGTCATCGGATAAGAGAGCGGCAGATTCGCCCGCTGCATCGTGATCGGGCGATAGAAGTTGGCATCCGCCCAGATATAGACCAGGTGGCTGCTGATAAACGACAGAAAGAAGAACCAGGCGACCGGGCGGGCGTAATGACGGCGGCGCGTCAGGCTGCGCAGTTTCTGCCAGCTCCAGGTGGCGAAGAGCATTTCAATCAAAAAGATGACCGGGACGCTGATAAACATCAGCTGCCAGTCGCGCGCCATCTCATTCTGGTCAGGGTTGATGACCAGCTCCCAGACGACCGGGTTTAAGTGAAGATGGAAGCGGGTGAAGACCTCGCTATCTATCAGCAGCAGCGTCATCCCGGCGGTGGCAAGGATCACCGACAGGAAGCGCATCAGGCGCTGCGAGACCACGATAAAGGTCAACGGGAAGAGGATCAGCACATAGCTGGTAAACACCAGGAAGCTGAAGTGTCCGACGAGACTGACGTACGAAAAAAGCCGTCCGGCAAGCGTCGTCGGCCAGTCGGCGACAAAAAGATAGCGGCTGCCGAGCACCATGGCCAACAACATGTTGAACAGGGCGAACCAGTGCCCCCAGCTGACCATCTGGGAGACTTTTTCTCGGTAGGGCTGACGTAGAGTCACCATATACTGTTGCTGTTATCCTTAATGCGCCGGATCGTCGTTAATGGAAGACTGCAAAGCCTGCGCGAAAGAACGGGCGATGGCCTGACGCTGCGCCGGCGCGACGCTACTGTTGATCAGGTTGGTCACCATATTGCCTAACACCATTAGTGAAAGGTCAACCGGGGCTTTGTGTGATTCCAGGACGTTCGTTAGCTCGCTGAGCAACTGTTCGACCTGTTGATCGCTATAGCGGGAAATTTGCGGCATAAACTCAAAATCTGTTTGTTCGTGAAAGGGCAACATATTACCGTAGCAGCAGCTTTTTTTCCGCATTTTTTCGCCGCGACGCAAAAGCGCACCGATCGTCGGTAACAACGTCGAAATGTGTGGCGCCAGTTGCGTCGGCAACCCGGCGGTGGTTGAATACCGCCCGGTCTAAAAGGAGAGTTTAACATGAGTCTGGATATCGACCAGATTGCCCTGCATCAGTTAATCAAACGTGATGAACAAAATCTGGAGCTGGTGCTGCGCGAGTCACTGCTGGAGCCGAATGCGACGGTCGTCGAGATGATGGCTGAACTGCACCGGGTCTATAGCGCCAAAAGCAAAGCCTATGGCCTGTTCAATGAAGAGAGCGAACTGGCGCAGGCGCTGCGTCTGCAGCGTCAGGGGGAAGAAGAGTTTCTGGCGTTCAGCCGCGCGGCGACTGGTCGTCTGCGCGATGAACTGGCGAAATACCCGTTCGCTGAAGGGGGGATCGTCCTCTTCTGCCAGTATCGTTACCTGGCGGTCGAGTATCTGCTGGTGGCGGTGCTCAATAACCTGAGCAGTATGCGCGTCAACGAAGAGCTGGATATCCGCTCGACCCATTACCTGGATATTAACCATGCTGATATCGTCGCGCGCATCGATTTAACCGAGTGGGAAACCAACCCGGAGTCGACCCGCTATCTGACCTTCCTGAAAGGGCGGGTAGGGCGCAAAGTGGCCGATTTCTTTATGGATTTCCTCGGCGCCAGCGAAGGGCTTAACGCCAAAGCGCAGAACCGCGGCCTGCTGCAGGCGGTGGACGACTTCGCCGCCGATGCTCAGCTTGATAAATCCGAGCGACAGAATGTGCGTCAGCAGGTCTACGCGTACTGTAACGAACAGCTGCAGGCCGGGGAAGAGATTGAACTGGAGTCGCTGTCCAAAGAGCTCGCCGGCGTCAGCGAAAAGACCTTCCAGGAATTCACTGCCGCGCAGGGCTATGAGCTGGAAGAGAGCTTCCCGGCGGATCGCAGCACCTTACGCCAGCTGACCAAGTTTGCCGGCAGCGGCGGCGGATTGACCATTAACTTCGACGCCATGCTGTTAGGTGAACGCGTATTCTGGGATCCCGCCACCGATACCCTGACCATTAAGGGCACCCCGCCGAACCTGCGCGACCAGCTGCAGCGCCGGACGTCCGGCGGCAATTAAACCCCATGCCCTGTCGGCGCTATCGCTGAACGGGGATGATCTCCACGCCGCACTGCACCAGCTGCTGGCGCAGCGCGGCGTCGGGTTCACCGTCGACGATAAGCGTACTGGCGAGGTTCAGTTCGCCGATGGCAAAGGCTGACGCGGCGTTGAGCTTCTCCCGGGACGCCATCACCACGGTTTCCGCCGCTCTGGCCGCCAGAGCGCGTTTGATGCCCGCTTCTTCATAATCACCGGTAGTGAAACCTGCCCGCGGGTGGATGCCGGTCACCCCCATAAAGAACAGATCGGCATTGATCCGCGCCATACCCGCCAGCGTCTCGGCGCCCACAGCGACGACCGAATGTTTAAACACTCTGCCCCCGAGCAGGATCACCTCGATTCGCGGGTGGTCCACCAGCGCCACGGCGATGCCAGGGCTGTGGGTGACCACCGTACAGTTCAGTTCCGCAGGTAAAAAGCCGATCATTGCCGCAGTAGTGGTGCCGCCATCGACAATCACCACCTGTCCAGGCTGGATCAGCGCGGCGGCGGCGCGGGCGACTGCCTGCTTGGAGGCGATCTGCACGCTTTTGCGCGTTTCAATAGGCGCAATAGCGGCAGAAACCGGCAGTGCGCCGCCGTGGACCCGCTGCAGTTTTCCTTCCGCCGCCAGCTCGCGCAGATCGCGGCGAATGGAGTCCTCGGAGACGTTGAACCGCTGGCTTAGCTCCCCGGACATCACCTGTTTTTCCTCGGTGAGGATCTGGAGGATCTGCTGTTTTCTCTGACTGGCGAGCATGATTTTTCCTTCACGAATGATCTTGTTTGTGCCTGATTATGCATGTTATGGTGCCAGCTGTCATCTCAAAGGGGATATAACATGCAAACTCACGCACCGCACGTCCGCCACGTTCGCGAGACGCTGCTCTCTGACAACTGGTACACCCTGAAAAAATATACTTTTGAACTGCTGCGCCGGGACGGTTGCTGGCAGGAGCAGAGCCGGGAAGCCTATGATCGCGGCAACGGCGCGGTCATTTTACTCTATAACCGTGAGAAGCGGACGGTGGTCCTGACGCGCCAGTTCCGATTTCCGGTATTTACCCACGGTCATGATGGGTATCTGATTGAGGCTGCCGCCGGGCTGCTGGATAACGCCTCGCCGGAGGCGCGGATCGTTGCCGAAGCGGAAGAGGAGACCGGCTTTCGCGTGACGCGGGTCGAACCCGTCTTCACTGTCTTTATGAGTCCAGGCTCCGTGACCGAGAAGCTCTACTTTTTTATCGCGGAATATCAGGCCGATGACCGTCGGGGCGACGGCGGCGGGTTGGCGGCAGAAGGTGAGGATATTGAAGTGCTGGAGTGGCCGCTGGCGCGGGCGCTGCAGGCTATTCGCGATGGCGAGATCATGGATGCGAAAACGATAATGCTGTTGCAGCATCTGGCGCTGAATGCCGATACGCTCCTCGCCAGCTAAGCGGCAAGGAGCAGGGGAGATTAGCGCAATTCGCGGGCAATGGCGCTGTACATCAGCGCCGCTTCCAGCGGCTGGGCGTTGAAGGACGGTTCCGCCTGCGGCCAGGTCGACCACTGGACGATCACCAGATGTTCCGCGCGGTTCACCATGATCACCTGGCCATAGATCCCCAGCGCCCACAGCGAGCCCTGCAGTCCTTCCTGCGGCGTCGGCTGTACGTGTTGCGCATTGGCCGGAATGGCGTTGTTCCACCACTGATAGCCGTAGATACCTTGCGGATGCGCTGCTGAAACCGAGTTCAGCGCTTTTGTCCAGCTTGCGGCCTGGTCGAACCAGCCAGCGGGCACCAGCTGTTTGCCGTTGCTTAACCGACCATCGCGGGCGACAAACTCGCCAAAGCGGCCCCAGTCTTCGAGGGTGGCGTTAAAGCCGTGGGCGCCAACATCATGCTTCCCTTGCTGATAAGCATGCCATACGCCATCGTGGGCCATACCCGCAGGCTGCCACAGCGACTGCTCAAGCCAGGCGGCCAGCGACATACCGGTCGCGCGTTCCAGCACATCGCCCAGCAACCAGGCGCCGCCGGAAGAGTAGGACCACTGCTCGCCTGCCGGGTGTTTACGCGACAGCGTCGACACAATTTTACGTACGCAATCATAGGCGCCGGGCTGCGCTTCACACTGGGTCAGGCGGGCAAAGTGCGACTGCGGATTGGTGTAATCTTCATTCCAGTCCACGCCGCTGGTATGTTGAATGAGTTGCCTGAGCGTTACACCGTCCCAGGCGGTGCCTTTTAGTTCGGGTTCATAAACGGTAATCAGGTCATCGAGGGAGTGGATTTTCCCCTGCTGAATGGCGATGCCCACCAGCGTCGAAACCACCGATTTCCCCACCGAGCGAGAGGTCCACAGCGTGGTATCGGTGTTGCCGTTGCCAAGGTATTTCCAGGCGACTTTGCCATCTTTCAGCACCAGCATGCCGCTGACGTTCTCGCGCTTCAGGTAATCCTGTAGCGTCCAGGTGTGGCCGTTGAGGGTATAGCTGGCGTGGGTCAGTGGCTTTTCAGCACGCTCCAGCGGGACCGCTGCGCCGTGGCGGAAGACGTCTCCGGCATAATTGCGATAGTCGTTACGAAAGCCAACGACGCGTGACGCCTGATCCCAGGTGAGCATGTCTTTGGCCGCGGGTAGCGTTTGGTCGTAAGGGGTGGGGCAGACATCCAGCGTCAGGTCGCCGCAGTTTTGCGCCATCGCCGCCGCCGGCAGCGCCGCCAAAATTAACGCCAGAGCCAGTGGTTTTTTTATCATTTTTATTTCCTCGTTTGCCATAGATTCGCTGCGCAGTATATAAATCGGCTCGCGAAGGCTAAAATCAGCATAGGGGGGATTTTCCCCCGCAAGGGAGAGAGGGATGAAAACCCTGCAGTATTCTTTCGCACAGATTGAGGCCTTCGCCACCATCGCCGAAACTGGCAGCCTGTCGCAGGCGGCCATTCGTTTAGCTAAAGACCGGACCACGCTTCGCGATCTGCTGGACTATCTGGAAGATGCGCTGGGCTACCGGCTGTTCAGCCGTGAAGGGCGTAGCCTGACGCTAACCGCCGAAGGCGAGCAGCTTTTTCGCCAGGCACACCTGCTGTTGCGTCAGGCGCAGGCTTTCGAGTCTTTTGCGCAAACGCTGCCGCAAACGGCCTGGCAGGCGTTACGTCTGGTGTACGATCCCTTCGTGCCGCGTGAATTTCTCTGTTTGCTGGCTGATACGCTTGCCCGGCGGCAGATCCGTTTAAGCTGCTGGAGCGCCTCGCGGCGCGAAGCCGAGCAGGCGCTGAGCGAGGGCATCGCGGATATGGCCATTTGCCAGGCTAATAATCGTACGCTGGGCAGCGAAATGGAGTGGCGGGCGCTGGGCACCGTTGATTTACGTTTTTACGCCGCGCAAGGATTGTTTACTGACGCCGCACGGCCGCTGACATTGCTGAATTTATCGCTAACGCCACAGCTGGTGATGCACCGGCGCAGTGACGATCAGATCGCCCGCCGGCTACAGATATCCGGCCATACGCTGTATATGAATGAAATCGCGCTGCTGCGCCATGCGATGGAGCAGGGGATGGGCTGGGGGTTTTTACCGGAACATTTACGGCCAGGCGAGTGGCAGGGGGTTGCTGAAATAGCTACCGAGGTCGGCAGTCAGGGACTGAACGTGACCATGGTGATGCTCTGGCTGCCCGGCATGAATAAGCACCGGATGCTGAGCGACCTCGTGGACGAGGCGCCGGAACTTTGGCGGCGCCGATAACAAAACGCCCCGGGTCAGAAGACACCAGGGCGTTTGCCATACAACTTGCTATCGGCGATTACGCGCGAACGAAGTCGATGTGGGTCAGTTTCGGCTTGAACGCGTGACGCTGAACAGCCTGAACTTTAACTTTCTCTTCTTTGCCATCGATAACGAGGGTCACAACTTCGCCGTAAAATTCAGCTTTATCCTGCATGTTCCACAGTTTGTCGTGATCCAGTTCGATAGCAACCGGAGCAGCTTCGCCACCGTAGATGATTGCCGGGAACTTGTTAGCTGCGCGCAGGCGGCGGCTCGCACCCTTACCCTGCTCTTTACGTACTTCTGCGTTGATAGTAAACATTGATGTCTCTCTATATATAAAGCCTGCAACAGGCGACCCAGCTGCAGGCAGATTATCTGCTTTGCGAATGCAAAAGCGGGCGGCATTATAGCCGCCAATCGGCACAGCGGCAATCAAAACCTCAGTTTTTGGCGGATTAACGCAGCTCATTGGCGCGACGGAAACGGCCCTGATAATCGAATACTTTTTCCCGCACCTGCCAGTATTGCCCCTTCATTCGGGCGACGACAAAGTCAGGATGGCGCAGCAGCGCCTGCTGGGCAATGATATCCGCCGGGGTTATCCAGCGTAACGGCACGCCCGGCGTACGGGTATGCGGGCGGATAAACAACTGCTCAAAGGCGGTACGCTGGGCGGGCGTTTGCAGACGGAAGCGCTCACTCACGTCGGCGCCGTCCTCATCATAGTAGGTGATTTTCAGCCACGGGCCTTTCTCGTCGCTACCGTGCTGCATAGCCATGCCGCTGCAGCGCAGCACCAGCGCGTCCTTTAGCTTCAGCGCCGCCTTCAGCATATCGTCCGGGTCGACCAAAATCGTGTCGCACTCGCGGCAGCGGCGGGCGGCGATATCGTTTTCCGCGTTGCACTGCGGGCAGTTTTTGAAGCGAAAGCGGAAGTCGCACTGTTCGCGGTGGCCGTCATCATCTTCAAACCAGCCCTGGCAGCGGCGGCCAAAATGCTCAATCAAGGTGCCGTCGGCGGTGGTTTTGCCCCAGAAGGTGTTGGCGAAACCGCAGGCCGGGCAGAAGACCTGCACCGGTACGTTGTCGCTTTTCCCCTTCGGCGTCCCCACTTCCGGGGCGTACAGGTCATGCGGGTTGCCGGCGTAGTCGAGGATCAGGCAGTCGGTTTTGCCCGGCGCCAGGCGCAGGCCGCGGCCAACGATCTGTTGGTAAAGACTCACCGACTCGGTGGGGCGGAGGATGGCGATCAGGTCAACGTGCGGGGCGTCGAAGCCGGTGGTCAACACCGCGACGTTCACCAGATAGCGATACTCCTGCGCTTTAAACGCCTCGATAATGCGATCCCGCTCTGGTCCAGGCGTTTCCCCGGTGATCAGCGCGGCTTGCGCCGCCGGCAGCAGACCGGTCACTTCCCGGGCGTGTTCCACGGTGGCGGCGAAGATCATCACCCCTTTACGGCTTTCGGCGAACTCCACGATCTGGCTGACGATATGCGGTGTTATGCGCTGCTGTTTTTTCAGTTCGTGGTTAAGATCGGCTTCGCTGAACAGGCCGTTGCTTTGCGCCTGCAGACGGCTGAAATCGTACTGCACCACCGGCATATCAAGGCGTTCCGGTGGCGTCAGGTAGCCGTGCTTAATCATATAGCGCAGCGGCAGCTCATAGATGCAGTCGCGAAACAGTGCTTTCTCATCGCCACGTACCATGCCGTGGTAGTGAAACTGATAGATCCAACCCTTGCCGAGGCGGAACGGGGTAGCCGTCAGGCCGAGCAGCCGGAGCTGAGGATTCACCTGCCGCAGGTGGCTTATGATCTGTTGATACTGGCTGTCGTCGTCATCGCTGATACGGTGGCATTCATCGACGATGAGCAGCGAAAATTCACTGTGAAACTGATCGAGGTTGCGCGCCACCGACTGCACGCTGCCGAACACCACTTTGCCGTGGCTCTCTTTACGCTGCAGACCAGCGGCAAAGATATCCGCCTCGAGGCCAAGGGCGCAGTATTTCGCATGGTTCTGCGCCACCAGCTCTTTGACGTGGGCCAGCACCAGCACGCGGCCGCGGGCCAGCCGGGCAAGCTCGGCAATCACCAGGCTTTTGCCCGCGCCGGTGGGCAGGACAATCGCCGCTGGCTCGGTATGGCGACGAAACCAGGCGAGGGTGGCATCGACGGCTTCTTGTTGATAGGGGCGTAATGTAAAAGTCATGAATTCACGGGGCTAATTAACTCGCGAATAGTATGCCATGAATCTTTTCCCTTGAGTGGTGTTAAGAGCCCGTTATACTAGCCAGTGAAATTCTTCTTTTTCGGGCGAGTTGCCCGCTCCAGCACTATTACAGGCTAAAAAAATTCATGCGACTTGATAAGTTTATCGCTCAGCAGCTTGGCGTCAGCCGGGCTATTGCCGGGCGTGAAATCCGCGGCAGCCGTGTTACCGTGGACGGCGACATTGTGAAAGATGCCTCTTTTAAGCTCCAGCCAGAGCACGAGGTGGAATATGATGGCAATACGCTGACCCAGCAGAACGGCCCCCGTTATTTTATGCTGAACAAGCCGCAGGGTTACGTCTGTTCCACCGACGATCCCGATCATCCTACTATCCTTTATTTTCTCGATGAGCCGGTGGCGCACAAGCTGCACGCCGCCGGGCGCCTGGATATCGACACCACCGGGCTGGTGCTGATGACCGACGACGGCCAGTGGTCGCACCGCATTACCTCGCCGCGCCACCATTGTGAAAAAACCTATCTGGTGGAGCTGGAAAGCCCGCTGGCGGAAGGGACCGCAGAGCTGTTTGCCAAAGGCGTCCAGTTGCACAATGAAAAAGATCTCACTAAGCCGGCAGTGCTGGAAGTGATCACCCCGACCGAAGTGCGCCTGACCATCAGCGAAGGGCGCTACCATCAGGTGAAACGCATGTTCGCCGCCGTGGGCAACCATGTGGTTGGCCTGCACCGGGAGCGCATCGGCGACATCCTGCTGGATGACGCGCTGGCGCCGGGTGAATATCGTCCGCTGACGGAAACGGAAATCGCCAGCGTAGGCGCCCCGCAGGCACGGAGTAAAACGTGACAGTGAAGCAGAATTCTTCTCTGGGAATTGTGTTTATCCTCGGCCTGCTGGCCATGCTGATGCCGCTGTCGATCGATATGTATCTTCCGGCGCTGCCGGTGATCGCCGCCCAGTACAACGTCCCGGACGGCAGCGCGCAGATGACGCTCAGCACCTATATCCTGGGCTTTGCGCTGGGTCAGCTGCTGTACGGGCCGATGGCAGACAGCCTTGGTCGCAAGCCGGTGATCCTCGGCGGGACGCTGGTGTTCGCCGCGGCGGCGGTGGCCTGCGCCCTTTCGCAGACCATCGATATGCTCATTGTCATGCGTTTCTTCCACGGTCTGGCGGCCGCGGCCGCCAGCGTGGTGATCAACGCCCTGATGCGCGATATCTATCCGAAAGATGAGTTTTCACGGATGATGTCGTTTGTCATGCTGGTGACGACCATTGCGCCGCTGGTGGCGCCGATGGTTGGCGGGGCGGTGCTGGTCTGGTTTAGCTGGCATGCCATCTTCTGGATCCTCGCGCTGGTGGCCCTGCTGGCCTCGCTGATGATCGGCCTGTTTATCCGCGAAACGCTGCCAGCTGACAGGCGTCAGCCGTTCCATCTGCGCACCACGCTGGGTAATTTTGCCACTCTGTTCCGTCACAAGCGGGTTCTGAGCTATATGCTGGCGAGCGGTTTTAGCTTCGCGGGGATGTTCTCGTTTCTCAGCGCCGGGCCTTTTGTTTACATCAATATTAACCACGTCGCGCCTCAGCACTTTGGCTACTATTTTGCGCTGAACATTGTTTTCCTGTTCCTGATGACCATGTTCAACAGCCGGTTTGTGCGGCGGGTGGGGGCGTTGCGCATGTTCCGCGCCGGGCTGTGGATCCAGTTTGCCATGGCGGTATGGATGGTGGTTTGCGCGCTGCTGGACGTCGGCTTCTGGTCGCTGGTGATCGGCGTGGCGGCCTTTGTCGGCTGCGTATCGATGGTGTCGTCTAACGCCATGGCGGTGATCCTCGATGAGTTTCCGCATATGGCCGGCACCGCTTCGTCACTGGCCGGAACGTTTCGTTTTGGTATCGGGGCGATCATTGGTGCGCTGCTGTCGATGGCGACGTTTACCACCGCCTGGCCAATGCTGATCTCTATTGCCTTCTGCGCAACCTGTTCTATTTTCTTCTCGCTTTACGCTTCCCGTCGGCGAAAAATCGCACACTAGGTCACATTTTCAGGGGCGAAATCGCCCCTTTCTTGATACATGTCAACCAGAATGAGCTTCAGGGTTCTGCGATTTGTTTCCTTTATGTAAAATCAATTAGTGTAAAAAGTCGCATTGTTGCGATAAAAAAGTTGTTTTGGATCACAGAAACGGGTACATATAGCGCCAATCGGCTCGCCGGGTATAAAAATAACGCGCTGGTTTATAAGTGCTTAGCCCTGGCCCGCCGCGGCTGTAAACGTTTTCTGCGTCAAGGCAGGACTATTTGTCAACAGTGTGTTAATATTGATGTAAATTTATTGTGAAGCCTTTTGCTTCCGGGGAAACCACGTGAATACACAACAACTCTCTATCGTACACCGTCTGCCGCAGAGCTATCGCTGGCTGGCCGGTTTTGCGGGTTCCAGAGTTGAACCGATTCCGCAAAACGGCGCGCAGAACGAGAACAGTCTCGTTGCCCTGAAGTTGCTGAGTCCGGACGGTGAGAAAGCCTGGCCGGTTATGCATAAGCTCAGCCAGGCGTTAAGCGACATCGAAGTCGACTGTTCAGTCCTTGAGTGCGAAGGCGAACCGTGCCTGTTCGTTAACCTGCAGGATGAATTCGCCGCCACCTGTCGTCTGAAAAATTTTGGAGTGGCCATCGCCGAGCCCTTCTCCGGCAACAACCCCTTCTGACCGTCAGCTCAGCGCCAGCAGCTGGCGGGTATATTCGTGCCGGGGTGCGCTGAAGACGGACTGGCACTCGCCCTGTTCAACCACCTCTCCCTGACGCAGCACCATCACCTGATGACACAGCGCCCGCACTACGCGTAAATCATGACTGATAAAAATATAGGCCAGCTGATGCTTTTGCTGTAACGCTTTCAGCAGGTGCAGGATCTGCGCCTGAACGGTTTTATCCAGTGATGAGGTCGGCTCGTCGAGGACGATCAGCTGCGGCTTGACGATCAACGCTCTGGCGATGGCGATACGCTGCCGCTGGCCACCGGAGAAGGCTGCCGGGTAGCGCTGGCGGCTGGCCGGGTCGAGCCCAACCTCCTGCATGGCGAGGATCACTGCCTGTTCGCGTTCGGCTGCCGTCAGCGTCGGCTGGTGGACGCGCAAGCCTTCCTCAATGATCTGCTGCGCCGTCAGGCGCGGATTGAGCGACGAGTTCGGATCCTGAAAAACCACCTGCATTTGTCGGCGCAGCGGTAGCAGCTGTCGGCGGTTACGCCCCTGAATCGGCTGGCCGGCAAAAGTTATCCTTCCCTCGGATGAGATCAGGCGCAGCAGCGCCAGACCGGTGGTGCTTTTTCCCGATCCCGATTCGCCCACCAGGCCCAGCGTCTCGCCGGCGCGTAGCTGAAAACTGAGGCTGTTGACCACCCGATGGTGATCGACCACCCGGCGCAGGATCCCTTTGCGAACAGGAAATGCCACGTTTAAATCGTCCGCCTGCAGCAGCACCGGGGCATCAACGGCCAGCGGCACCGGCTCACCGTCTGGTTCGCTATCCAGCAGGCGTTGGGTGTAGGGATGTGCCGGCGCGCTGAACAGCGCCCGACAGTCATTTTGTTCCACACAGCGGCCGTTCTGCATCACCGCTACCCGGTCAGCCAGCTGACGGACAATGCTCAGGTTATGGGTGATAAACAGCAACCCCATGTTCAGCTCCCGCTTTAGCTCGCGCAGCAGCTGCAGGATCTGCGCCTGCACTGACACGTCGAGAGCGGTGGTCGGTTCGTCGGCGATCAGCAACTCCGGGCGCGTCAGCAGCGCCATGGCGATCATCACCCGCTGGCGCTCGCCGCCGGAGAGCTGATGCGGATAGTCCGCCAGACGCCGCGGCGCCTGACGGATCCCGACGCGCTCCAGGCAGTCGAGGATCTCCCCGCGCGCCGCCTCTTTGCGCATTCCCCGGTGTAACGACAGCACCTCATAGAGCTGTTTTTCCAGGGTATGCAGGGGGTTGAGCGACACCATTGGCTCCTGAAAGATCATCGCGATCCGGTTGCCGCGCACGCCGCGCAGGGTCGACTCCTCAGCATGCAGCAGCGACTGGCCATGAAAGCGGATATCGCCGCTGGGGTAGCTGGCCGGCGGGGTGGGGAGCAGTCGCAGCACCGACAGCGCGGAGATGCTTTTTCCTGAGCCGGATTCGCCCACCAGCGCCAGCGTCTCACCAACTGCCACCTCGAGCGACAGATTGTGCACCACGGTCTGCGTCTCGCCCTGCTGGCGAAAGGCAATAGAGAGATTGTCGATAGCTAACAGCGGGTGGGTCATATTACACCGCCTTACTCGGGTCAAAGGCGTCGCGAACCGCTTCACCGATAAAAATCAGTAGCGTCAGCAGTACGGCGACGGAGAGAAACGCGGCAATGCCCAGCCAGGGCGCCTGCAGGTTGTTTTTTCCCTGCAGCAGCAGCTCCCCGAGAGAGGGGGAGCCGAGCGGCAGACCGAAGCCGAGAAAATCCAGCGACGTCAGGGTGGTAATGGAGCTGCACAGGATAAAAGGCAGGAAGGTGAGGGTCGCCACCATTGCGTTAGGCAACATATGCCGCAGGATGATCTGCCGGTCGCTGACCCCTAGCGCCTGCGCCGCCCGGATGTAGTCGTAGTTGCGGGTGCGAAGAAATTCAGCGCGCACCACGCCCACCAGCGTCATCCAGCCAAAAAGGACGGTGATCGCCAGCAACCACCAGAAGCCCGGCTGCACGACGCTGGAGAGCAGGATGATCAGAAACAGGGTCGGCATCCCGGACCAGACTTCAATAAAGCGCTGGCCCCAGAGGTCGATTTTGCCGCCATAGTACCCCTGTATCGCCCCGGCCAGCACCCCCAGCACACTGGAGAACAGCGTCAGCAGCAGACCGAAGAGCACCGAGATGCGCGTACCATAGAGGATCCGCGCCAGCACATCGCCGCCGTTGGCGTCGGTGCCAAGCCAGTTGCTGGCCGAGGGCGGTGACGGAAAGGGGACGGTGCTGGCAAAATTAATCGTCGTGGCGCCGAAGCGCACCGGCGGCCATAGCGCCCAGCCGTGGGTGGCTAGCTGGTGCTGCAGCCAGGGATCCTGATAGTCGGCGGCGGTAGCGAACGCGCCGCCAAAGGTTTGCTCGGTGTAGTTTTTTAACACCGGAACGTACAGCTGGCCCCGGTACTGCACCAGCAGCGGGCGATCGTTGGCCAGCAGCTCGGCGCCGAGGCTGCAGAAGAAGAGAATTAAAAACAGCCACAGCGACCAGTAGCCGCGACGGTTGTGACGAAAGCGCGCCCAGCGGGCCTGATTAACGGGACTGAAGAAAGACATTAGCGGCCCTCAAAATCAATGCGCGGGTCGACCAGCGTATAGCTGATATCGCTGACGATATTCAGCAGCAGGCCAATCAGAGTGAAAATATAGAGCGTGCCGAACATCACCGGATAGTCGCGGGAGACCGTCGCTTCATAGCCCAGCAGACCCAGGCCGTTCAGCGAGAACATCACTTCGATCAGCAGCGAACCGGTAAAGAACATACTAATAAAGGTGGCCGGGAAGCCGGCGATCACCAGCAGCATGGCGTTGCGGAACACATGTCCCCAGAGGATCTGTTTCTCACCGACGCCTTTGGCGCGGGCGGTGACCACATACTGTTTGCGGATCTCGTCGAGGAAGCTGTTTTTGGTCAGCATGGTCAGGGCGGCAAAGCCGCCGATCACCGTCGCCAGCACCGGCAGGGTGATGTGCCACAGGTAGTCGAGGATTTTCTGATACCAGGGAAGGGTGTCGAAGTTCGGTGAGACCAAACCGCGCAGCGGGAAGAGGTCGAAATAGCTGCCGCCGGCAAAAATCACGATCAGCAGGATGGCGAACAGAAAGGCGGGGATCGCATAGCCAATAATAATCAGCGTACTGCTCCAGATATCAAAGCGGCTGCCGTTGCTGACCGCTTTGCGAATACCCAGCGGAATGGAAACCAGGTAGATAATCAGCGTACTCCACAGTCCGAGGCTCACCGAGACCGGCAGGCTGTCTTTAATCAGCTGCAGTACTGAGGCGCTGCGAAACAGGCTGTCGCCAAAATCAAAGCGCAGATAATCGCCCAGCATCTTCAGGTAACGCTCGTGCAGCGGCTTGTCAAAGCCGTAGCGGTGGGTGATCTCGGCGATGACTTCCGGATCAAGGCCCCGCCCACCGCGATAGTGCCCCTCGCTGATGTTCCCTGCGCCGGTTCGGGCATGGCTGGCGCCCATCCCGCCGTCGCCGGCACCCGGCATCCCGCCGTGCTGACCAAATTCGATGGCGGCGATGGCCTGATCGACCGGGCCGCCGGGTGCGATTTGCACAATAAAAAAGTTAATGGTGATGATGGCCCACAGGGTGGGGATCACTAACAGCAAACGGCGGATCAGGTAGCTGCCCATGGGATGTCCTTAACGTCTGTCCGCGGGGAGGGTGGCCGCTTTGTTCACGTCGTACCACCAGGTATCGAGCCCGGAGGAATAAATGGGGCGGGTCTCGGGGAAAGAGAACTTATTCCACCACGCGGTGCGGTCCTGCGCCATATACCACATCGGCAGCATGTAGTTATTCCAGGTGAGCACGCGGTCCAGCGCCCGACCGAGGGGGATCAGTTTCTGCTTATTGCCCTGCCACTGCAGGATCTGCGCAATCAGCTTATCCACTACCGGGCTTTGTACCCCCGGTGCGTTATAGCTGGAGTGAATATAGTCTGAGGCCCAGGAGATTTGCAGGTCGGTGCCGGGCCAGGGCATGGCACGCCACAGGCTCGGCATCATGTCGTAATCACGGCTGCGGCGACGGTTGCTGTACTGCGAGTTATCAACCTGACGAATATCCATGACGATCCCCAGGCGCTGCAGGTTGTGCTGAAACGGCAGCACCCAGCGGTCATTGCCACCGGCTGGCATCAGCAGTTCAAAGCGCAGCGGCTTGCCGGTGGCGGCGTTGACCCGGCGCTGGTTTTTTACCGTCCAACCCGCCGCATTGAGCAGGGCGTCGGCTTTGAGTAAGTTGTCGCGGTCGAAGCCATCGCCGCGGGAGACCGGCGGCTGGTAAACCTGGCTGAAGACCTCCGGGGGCAGTTCGTTTTTCATCGGCGTCAGCAGGGCCAGCTCGGCGGCGTCGGGCAGGCTGCGGGCGGCATATTCGGTGTTCTGGAAATAGCTGTTGGCGCGCTGATAGGCGCTGTAAAACAGTGCCTTGTTCATCCATTCAAAATCGAACGCCAGGGTAATGGCCTCCCGCACCCGGCGATCGGCAAAAACCGGGCGCTGAATATTGAACGCCAGCCACTGGGTATCCTGCGCCGAGGTATTTGTATGCTCATCTTTAATAATGTAGCCGCGGCTGAAGTTGCGACCGACGTAGCGGGTAGCCCAGTTTTTGGCGACGGTCTCTTCCCGGCGATCGACGGCGCCCGCTTTAAAGGCTTCGAAAGCAACATTGTCGTCGAGATAATAGTCATAGCGCAGCGTATCGAAATTCCAGCGACCCCGGTTGACCGGCAGGTCGGCCGCCCAGTAGTCGGCGACGCGTGAATAGGTAATGTATTGCCCCATTCGCCAGGCGCTGATGCGGTATGGCCCGCTGGCCAGCGGCGGCTTCGACAGCGGGTCGCTGAGTTTGTGCTGGCGCCAGAACGACTCAGGCATCACCGGCAGGCTCAGCAGACTCAGCATGTTCTCTTTGCCGGGCTGGCCGAGGTCGATTCGTACGGTCAATGGGGCGATGGCCTTAACGGTGGTGCCTTTATAAAACAAGCGGAACTGTGGCACCCCTTCGGTCATAAACTTGTTGAAGGTAAATGCAACGTCCCGGGCGGTGATTGGCGTGCCGTCATGGAAGCGGGCGTGCGGGTTGAGAGCGATCTCCATCCAGGAATAGTCCTCGGCATAGCGCGCCCGCTCGGCAATCAGCGGGTAGTAGCTGCCGGGCTCATCATCCGAGGTGGTGAACAGGGTATCGTAGAGCGCCTCAGTGCGCACGGCGGGATTGCCGCGCAGTGCGTAGCGGTTGAAGTTATCAAAGGTGCCGATCGCCGCCAGGGTGAGGGTGCCGCCTTTCGGCGCCTCAGGATTGACATAATCAAAATGGCTGAAGCTGGCTGCGTATTTGGGTTCACCGATAATCGCAAAGGCGACGCTTTCTTTTATTGTTTGCGCCTTAGCGCTAAGGCTAAACAGAGCAAGCAGAATTAAAAAGAGGCGCGCATACATAGGCGGCAGAATACCTTGTCACGGTCGGCCCCCATAGCCGACCTCTGTTCCCGCATCATATGTGAGACTTAGCGCGTTGTGAAATAATTCGCAGGTTCATCATGCGCGGCGACCAGCGCCTCCAGCGATAGCGGACGGCTTATCCAGTACCCTTGCAGGAAATTGACGCCCTGGGCACGAAGCCACTCCGCCTGTTCCTGGGTCTCCACTCCTTCAGCGACGGTCATTAATTTCAGCCGGCGGCTGAGGGTCAGTACCGCATCCAGCACCGGCGAGGTCACGGTTTCGGTGCCAATCGCCTGCACAAAGCCGCGATCGATCTTCAGATAATCGAAGTTATAGCGTTCGAGATAAATCAGCGCGCTATGCCCGGTACCAAAATCATCTATTGCGATTTCAAAACCCTGCTGGTGGAGCCAGGCGAAGTTAGCGATCGATTTTTCTTTATCAATCATGGCCCGCTCGGTCACCTCCAGCACCACGTGAAAATGGTCGGCGGGCAGCGCGGCGGCAAAGCGCAGCATATCGTCGCGGAAGCTGTCAGCCTGCAGATGGGCAGGGGAAATATTCAGCCCCAGCTTGACGCCGCGCGGCAGGATCCGTTTAAGCACTTGACCATCGCTGGCGATCAGCGCCAGCAGGTGATGGGTCAGCGGCACGATCATCTGCTGGGTTTCCGCCAGATTAATAAAGACGTCGGGCGGGATTTCACCCACCACCGGATGGCGCCAGCGCATAAGCACCTCCACGCCGCTGATACGCAGGGTCTGGGCATTCACGACCGGCTGATAGACGACGTAGAACTGGTTATTTTTGATCCCCAGCAGTATCGATTTTCGCGGATCGGATTTGATCGTCAGCACGTAATAACAGAGCAACCCCGCCAGCAGGCCGCACACTACCCCGAGCAACAGGGCAAACTGTGTATTTTCCGCCAGCCAGCTGTTGGCATACAGGTAGACCTTCAGCGGTAAACCGTCGATCTGTACCTGGCGGATCGGTTCGTTATGCAGGGTTTGCGGATCCACCAGCCGATTACTGAAGGTGGAGATGGCGGTGTGACCGATGGCCAGCGCAATACCGCTGAAATCATTTTGTCGTGCGGAATAGAGGATGTACGGCGTGAGATTGGCGTTGATCGATACGAAAATGCCGCTGTTTGCATCATCGGGTTTGCTGACCCATAACGCCAGCGCTGCGCTTTTCGGCATCATCGGCGTACCCGGCAAAATCGCCATATCAACGGGTTTGCGAATATCGATCGCCGGGATAAGCTGAGTAAGGGGCGTATTCATGGCCCCTGTCGCCGAGGAGCAAAAGACGACGCCGTTTTTAACCAGCAGAAACGCGCGAACGTTGGGGCTGAAAGCGGCATGGGAGGTGAGTCCGGAGTCGATATTCTCGCAGGGCTGATCCACCAGCGGCTGCAGGCCATCAATGGTCTCACGGAGATCGTGAAAATAGCTTTTCAGGTAAGTGTCAACGTTGTTGATAATGGCGTCGAAACGCTCTGCCCGGTTATGGTAAATCACCATAAACTGAATGCAGCCGGCCAGCAGCGCGACGATAATCCCCACGCACAGGCTGGTTAACCAGATTTTACGCTGGGGTGAAAAGTAGCGAGTAAGCATAGCTATAGTCTTTCCGTGTTATTGAATCCCATCAACGGTTTGTCGGTCGTCGTTTTTCTCATTCCCACTTAAAAGACATAGCTTATTTTGCGGCGTTCAGAATCAGGTGGCAAAAAAAAACACTGCCGGGGCAGTGTTTTTTTATCCCGCCTCCAGCCAAGGGATAACCGGCGGCGGTAGAGGACAGTTTACGAGCGGCTCAGAACTCGACGCGCTTCGTTGTAGCGCTTTTTCCAGTACGGTTCATCCATGCTGGAGATGGTCACCCCGCTGCTGGTGGAGGCGTGAACGAACTGGTTGTTGCCGAGATAGATCCCGACGTGGCGGCCGGTAGAGCCGGCGCGGAACAGAACCAGATCGCCAGTACGCAGCTGGGTACGGGAAATCGATTTTCCGGTTTCCTGCTGTTCAGAGGTTGAACGCGGCAGTTCCAGACCAAATTGTTCGCGGAAGGTGCGCTGCACAAACGCTGAGCAGTCGATACCTTTACGGGTGCTGCCGCCGAGGCGGTAACGCACGCCTTTCCAGCTGGCATACTGATCCATTAAACGGGACTTCACGTCCAGGTTACGGACCATCGTTTCAAATTCATCCTGAGAGGCTTGCAGTGATGATAAATCGCCACTACCCACAGCATGCGTCTCAGAATGCATATTCCTGGCGGTACTTGTTGAACTACACGCGGAAAGCAGAACCGCTACTGCAATCGCGGGGGCTACCCGCAAGATGTATCTCAAAATCGGCTGAGATTTGACCATGCTGTTTATTTTCCCTTGTTGTCCTTAACGACAATGTCGTTATAAAAAATGCCAAACGTGTTAGAGCCTAAATACCCATCCGCAATGAGACAATTCCTTAAGCTTAAATTTGTGCAGTCACGCACAAATTTATTCATGCTCTGAATTAATGTTGCGGAAAAGGCAAAACGAGAACGAGATTACCCTATCAAACGCCGCATGGCGAGCGGTTTTGCGCGATTTCTTATAAGTATTTTGGTGACAAAAAGTGAATCATCGGGAAAGGACAAAATAGCGCCAGTATCGGGTAAAAAACAGACAATTCCTTCATTTGTCACGGGATTAATGTGACAAGAAGATGAACATCATGTTGAAAAAAAGCGCAATTGAAAAAGGGGACCCAAAAGGTCCCCTTATAGATAATGACGCCAGACGGCGACCACGACATTATTTGGCCGATATTCCGCCGGGCAGAGAGCGATCGAAAAGGGCGATCAATTTATCGCTCAGCGGTGTCATCAATACCCACGGCGCGCCAATCAGCACGGCGGTCAGGGAGCCGACGGCAATATCGCTGAACCAGTGAGCGCCAATCATGACGCGCGGGAAAGCAAAGACCACAAATATCACCAGCGCCACGGTTAGCGCGCGGCGGCCGAAATAGCGCCACATAAAGCTCGCGAAGATCAGCAGCATCATCCCATGATCGCCGGGGAAGCTGTCCTTGGAGGCGTCTTTGGTGGGGAAATTGACGACATCGCTGACGCGGGTGACATCGTGGAAAAACAGCGACGGGCTGGCGCGCTGTACCGGCATCAGGTGCTGCGCCAGCTGGTTAATGATCACCGCGGCCAGCAGCATCACCAGGCCCATGATGGCAATCTGGCGACGGCCTGCTGGCGGCGCTTTAAGCCAGTAGCGGAGCATCAGGCAGCCCATCGCCATCAGCGAACAGGCGTCGAAGGCGCGATTGTTGATGATCGCCAGCAGCCAGGCATAGGCGTGGCTGAGGCTGACGCCATGGTTAAAGAAATGGAAGATCGCGGAGTCGACCGGCGACCAGGCGCCGTGGTTGACCGGCAGATACCAGGAGCAAAATAGCGCCACACCCGCGATGTTAAGCAGCAGAATTAAAGGAATTCGGTTTTTCATCATAGCCATTGCGATTTTGTGACAGTCGGCGGCAACCTTAGCCGCCTCAACTTAAACGAAGCCTCAACAGTGAGGTCTGGAGCGCGTTCCAGTCGGCTTCGTTCGCCGAGATAAGCTCGATTCGGCTATCGGGTGGGGGGACGCTCAGAGTCTCGATATGCCAATCCTCGCCCTGGCGGTTGATCCTCACCGCCCCTTCGGCAATGCGCATCACGCCTTTGACGCGCGCCACGGGCGCCAGCCGTGCCCATTCGAGCAGGCCGATGGTCTCAAAGACCGTTTCCGCGTCGAAAATCCAGCCGCAGGCCTGATAGCCCTGGCCGCTGTTGAGGTGGCGGCGCCAGCGCTGGTGCTCGGGCAGGCTGAGTGCGGCGAGACCGCTGGTCGGGCGAGAGTGGTGAACATGCTCCGCGCTCGCCGGCAACGGGGCGGTGTTGCGGCGCGGCTCATCGAGCAGGGCGAGGTCGATATTACCCTGGGTTGTCGACACCTTGCGACGATCGCCGCCCCAGCGCTGCCACCAGTCGGCCAACGCCTGGGCGCTTTCGGGCGTTTCCCGATCGTTTTTATTGGCCACAATGATGTCCGCCGCGGCCAGCTGATCGCGGAAATTGTCGTTATTGACGACTTTTTCATCCAGCAGCTGACGGGGATCGAGGATGCACACCGTAGCGCGTAGATCGATCCAGGGTTCATACACCGCTGCGGTGAGGATATCGAGGATCTGCTTCGGATGGCCAAGGCCGGTGGGTTCGATCAGCAGGCGATCGGGTTTACCCTGGCGCAGCAGGATATTCAGCCCAACCTGCATCGGCAGGCCGTTAACGCAGCACATGCAGCCGCCGGGGATCTCTTTGAGCAGGGCGCCGCTGTCGGCCAGCAGCGCGCCGTCTATCCCGACTTCGCCAAACTCATTCACCAGTACGGCCCATTTTTCATCCGCAGGCTTCTGCGCCAGCAGATGAAGAATTGAGGTCGTCTTACCGCTGCCGAGAAAGCCGGTGATCAAATTGGTTCTGGTCACTCTTTTCTCCAGGATAAATGTAATGTTGTAACAGTTACGCCTATCCTGACGAAAAAAGGGGGAAAAGAGAAGTCCTGAGGCGGACAGAAGAAGATTCTGTCCGCATAAGCGCAAATATTGTTAAGAATTTAGCGCGCGGGCCACGGCCTCGCGGGCACCGTGCGTCGCCAGTTGCTGCCAGGCGGCGCGGATCCCGGCGACAAACTGCGCGTTGTGCGGCAGGTCGCGGCCAAATATTTCCTCCAGACCCAATAGCGCATCGACGCGCTGCTGCTCATCGCTCTGCGCCACCCGCTGCTGGATCTTGTCGACCAGCGGATCGCGCACGTCGATCGTCTGACCCGCGTCGTCCGTACCACTGACGTAGCGCATCCAGCCGGCAACGCCGAGGGCCAGCAGCGGCCAGCGGCTGCCGCGCTCAAGATGTACGCGGATGCCGTCGAGCATGCGCTGGGGCAGTTTCTGGCTGCCGTCCATGGCGATTTGCCAGGTGCGGTGTTTGAGCGCCGGATTACTGAAGCGGTCGATGAGGCTGTCGGCATAGGCCTCGAGATCGACGCCGGTAATGGTCAGCGTCGGAGCCTGTTCGTCAAGCATCAGCTGGCGAGCGGCGCGGCGGAAAACGTTATCCTGCATGCAGTCGCTGACGTGCGCATGACCTGCCAGATAGCCAAGCCAGGCGAGAAAAGAGTGGCTGCCGTTGAGCATCCGCAGCTTCATTTGCTCCCAGGGCAGCACGTCGTCGGTCATCTGCACGCCGGCCGTCTCCCAGGCCGGTCGTCCGGCGACGAAGTGGTCTTCGACCACCCACTGAATGAAGGGTTCGCAGCTGATGGCGCAGGGATCGTCGACCCCCAGCACGGCGGCGATTTCCGCCAGCGACTCGGCGGTGGCCGCAGGAACAATGCGATCCACCATGGTGCCCGGGAAGCTGACGTTATTGGCGATCCAGTTCGCCAGCGCCGGGCTGCGTTTTTCCGCCATACCGAGGACGGCATTTTTCACCACGTGGCCGTTGTCGGGAATGTTATCGCAGGAGAGCACGGTAAAGGGCGGCAGGCCCCGGTCCCGGCGGCGGGCCAGCGCTTCCACTAAAATACCGGGAGCCGACTGCGGCAGCGTCGGATTCTCCAGATCGTGAACGATGCGCGGATGCGTCGGATCCAGTTTGCCGGTCGCCGGATCGATGCAATAGCCTTTTTCGGTGATGGTCAGCGAGACAATCGCCACCTGCGGCTCGCAAAATTTTTCGATAATTGCCGCCAGCGAATCGAGCCTGGCGTTCAGGCATTCGTGCACCGCGCCGATCACGATGGGCTGGTTACCGTCGGCGCCTTTTTCCAGCACGGTAAACAGGTGGTCCTGTTCGCGAAGCTGGCTCATCAGCGTATCGCCGCTGAACAGACTGATTTCGCAGATCCCCCAGTCGCCGCCGACGTTATTCAGCACGCGATCGGTCAGCAGCGCCTGGTGCGCGCGATGAAACGCGCCAAAGCCGAAATGGACAATACGCGAGCGGAGCTGGCTGCGATCGTACTGAGGACGTTGCACGTTTTCCGGTAGCGTAGCGGTTGCAATTGTTGTCATTCTTTACACACCTGTTTAACTGCTTATTAACAATGCCAGTCTAAAGTTATATGACAGGAAATTAAATTGGTAAGCCGAAATTATCCGCTGACTGTGAGCTGGATCAATCAATGCGGCGGCACTGTTTGCAGCCTGAGGAGAAACATGTATGGTAGTCGTCATGAGTGTCGCCATTATTGGTATAACAACTTTTGTGAGGGCATAGCGATGGAACAAACCTGGCGGTGGTATGGGCCGAACGATCCGGTATCGCTTGATGATGTACGGCAGGCAGGGGCGACCGGCGTCGTGACTGCGCTGCACCATATTGCAAACGGTCAGGTCTGGCCGGTAGAGGAGATTAAAGCGCGTCAGGCGCTGTTAGCGGCAAAAGGGCTGACCTGGTCGGTCGTCGAAAGCATTCCGGTGCATGAGGATATTAAAACCCACAGCGGGGAGTATGCGACCTGGATTGCCAACTATCAGCAGAGCATCCGCAACCTCGCGGCCTGCGGCATCGATACCGTATGCTACAACTTTATGCCGATCCTCGACTGGACGCGCACCGATCTGGAATATGAGCTGCCGGACGGTTCCCGGGCGCTGCGTTTCGATCAGATCGCCTTCGCCGCCTTTGAACTGCATATCCTCAAACGCCCGGGCGCGGAAGGAGATTACAGCGAAGAAGAGCAGCGTCAGGCTGAGGTTTATTTCAAGGCGATGAGCGAAGCGGACATCGAGAAACTGACCCGCAATATCATCGCCGGCCTGCCGGGAGCGGAAGAGGGTTACACTCTTGACCAGTTCCGCGCGCGCCTGGCGGAATATGACCACATTGATAAAGCGCAGCTGCGCGAGAATATGGCCTACTTCCTGCGGGCTATCGTGCCGGTGTGCGAAGAGGTAGGCATCCGCCTGGCGGTGCATCCGGACGATCCGCCGCGGCCGATCCTTGGCCTGCCGCGTATCGTGTCGACCATCGAAGATATGCAGTGGCTGAAAGAGACAGTGGACAGCATCAATAATGGCTTCACCATGTGTACGGGATCGTATGGCGTCCGCGCCGATAACGATCTGGTGAAGATGGTGGAGACCTTTGGCGATCGCATCCATTTCACCCATCTGCGATCTACCTGTCGTGAAGCGAACCCGAAAACCTTCCACGAGGCGGCGCACCTTAGCGGCGACGTCAATATGGTGGCGGTGGTGGATGCGATTCTGCGTGAAGAGCAGCGGCGTAAGCAGGCTGGCGATCTGCGTCCGATCCCGTTCCGTCCGGATCATGGTCATCAGATGCTCGACGATCTGCGCAAGAAAACCAACCCAGGCTATTCGGCGATTGGCCGTCTCAAGGGGATGGCGGAAGTGCGTGGCGTCGAGCTGGCGCTGAAAATGACCAAATACCCTGAACTGCTGTAATCGCGGTAACAGGGATAATAAAAGGGACAGCCAGCGGCTGTCCCTTTTTACTGTCGGG